>CALVTF010000012.1 GCA_944360025.1 uncultured Clostridia bacterium | reverse complement strand
AAATTTATTAAAAAATGTTTTAGAAAACTAATTTTTTTAAAAATATTTTAAATTATTAGTTTTTCTTTTACTATATTTAAATAGTATTTTTTATTTAAATCATATAAAAAATATAACAGGCACTGCCTGTTATTCTTTTAAGAATGGGAATAAGTTTTCAATATTTTGTTTTTCTAAATTTGTGAGTTTATCCAATATTTCATCAAGTTCACTTGAAACACCTTCATGGTCATTTTTGTCTTTTATGCAGGTGATAATCCCCATAAAAGTTCCAAAAAGCATAAGCTCAACAATTTTTCTGTCAGAATCGTCTATGAGTGTAGACATATTAATGCTTGTCCATAGCTTTGCTTTTTCGATAAAATTGTTATCTTTAAGCCCTTCAATTTTCTCTGCTTTAGCAAAATTTTCGCACTCTTTTGCGAGCACACTGTAAGCATCTTCTTCATTACTTAACTCGCTTATAAGTTTTTCAGCACTTGCTTTTTTAATGATTTCATCAATGGACTGAATTGCCGTTCTTGTGTTTTGATATATAGCATTTAAATATTTTACTATTTCTTCTTTTTCTTCCATGCTTATCTCCTTATTCTTATTATCGCCACAATTCGACATATTATGCATTTTAATTTTGCATACAAATTTTTTTTCTTCTCAAACTAGGAATATGAAAACTTCAACAAAGGTATTGATAATTTTAACAGTTGTATTGTTTATTCCTAATATCTTTTTAATAAGATATTTGTCATCTGCTGTTATTGCAACAATTGATGGGTTTATATTAAACTTTTCTGTTTTAAGTTATGTGGCTCTAGGATTTTTAATAGCATTTTTAATAACTTTCAATGCTCTTTATATTGTTTTCTTAAAAAGTCTTTCGCTCTCAAATCAACTTTTCTTTTCTATTGTTCCTCTTTCGGTTATTTATGGACTTTTTGCTGTTTACATTTCACAAGTAGAGACTTTTGATGATTTAACAGCACAATCAGTGAGAGCAACTTTAAATATAGAAAGTGGAAACAATTATAATAGTTTTCTGTGGGTTTTAGTTGCCACACTTTTATATCTAGTTCTTCTTTTTGTTATGATTATATTTGCTTGTCGACCTTTAAAAAACGTGGAAAAGATAACAAAAAAGTTAGGAGACGGGCGTGTAAAGTATGATGATTTTAAGGTTGGTGGAAACAAACAATTTCAAGAAATTGAACATTCTTTAAATAAAATAAACTATATTTACAAAGAAAAAGATAATAAAATTCGAGTCGCAAATTTGGAAGCTCAAAAATATCTTCCAAAACAGATTTTGAAATTTTTAGGCAAAAATAACATAAAAGAACTTGAAATAGGTAATCAAATTCAAAAAAAAGCGACAGTTCTCTTTTGTGATTTAAAAAATCAATCGTCAAAAAGTTTAACCTTAGAGGAAAATTTTAATTATATTAATTCTTATTTTAAAATTGTGGCACCTTTAATTAAAAGATTTGATGGCTTCATTGACAAATATTTAGGAGAAGGAATATTGGCAGTTTTTGCAAGTCCGGAAAATGCTGTTGAATGTTCACATGCAATTTTAAAAGCACTTGACAGCAAAAATAAAAATCATAAATCAAATTTTGAGTCAAGGATATGTTTATATACTGGGGTTTTTGTTTTTGGTATTGTGGGTGATGAAGAGAGAAAAACTCCGACAATAATGACGGATATCTTATCTCTTATGTCAAAAATGCAAGAGATTAATGATTATATTGGAACGAGATTTTTAATTTCAAAAGAATCTTTAGATGATTTGCCGCAAAAATTTGATTTTAATTTTAGATATACAGGCTGCTTGAGTCTTGAAAAGGAAAAACTTCAACTTTTTGAAAGTTTGGATTATTATCAAAAGACTAAAAAAGAAAAACTTTTAAGACTTAAAAATAAGTTTGAAAATGGGGTTAGATTCTATAATGAAGGTAAATATAAAGAAGCAAAAGAGTGTTTTGAATTAGTTTTACATTATGTTAAAGATGACAGACCGTCATATGTTTATTTTAATAAAGCAAACGAAAAATTAACAGAAATTGCTTAAAAATTCAAAAAAATCGTATTTTTAAGCATTTTTTTATTAATTTTTATTTTTAAGTAGTCATATTTAGAATTTTTTAAAATTAAACTGATTTAATTTTTAAAGTTTATTTATATTAAAATTTGTTTATTTTTATATCTTCTTGACATTTTTTTATATTTATTTTAAAATAATAAAATGAAAATTGAGAGAAAAAAGAAACCGTTTAAGCGTTGCCCAAGGTGTGATAAAAAAATGCTTGTTACTGCAACTAAATGCGATGAGTGTGGTCTGATTTTTTCGCGCCTTGACTATGCAACAAATAAAGCTGCAAAAGAAAAATTAAAAAGAGGTGACAGAGATTATATCTTACAAGTAACAACGATTCCTAAAGATGTTAGTTACTTAAAACTTCTTTTATACACTCTTTTTCTTGGGCTTATGGGTGGACATTATTACTATGTTGGTAAATATGTTAAAGGGGCGTTAATGACTTTAATGTTTACGTATGCCATTTTTTGCGTTATTTTTAATGCTCAAATTGTGGAATACTTGACAATTTTGTATATTCCTTTGGGTGTGGGTGTGCTGGCATGGATGGTAAGTTGTATGTATGTAATTTGTAAAAAATTTAAAATTCCTGTGTCAATTGAGATGACAGAAACAGGTGGATTTAAAGTTTGAGGTTATTATGAGAGTTGTTGTTGGAATAAGTGGTGGTGTTGACTCCAGCGTTGCAGCATATCTTTTGAAGAAACAAGGTCATGATGTGATTGGTCTTTTTATGATAAATTGGGATGCTGATGATGGGCAATGTACTGCCATGGAAGATTATGAGGACGTGAAAAGAGTTTGTGAAAAAATTGGTATTCCATATTTTAGTGTCAACTATGCAAAGGAATATTATGACCGCGTTTTCACATATTTTCTTGATGAATATAAAAAGGGAAGAACGCCAAATCCTGACGTTTTATGCAATCGTGAAATTAAGTTTGGACCTTTCCTAGAAAAAGCAAAGGCACTTGGTGCAGATATGATTGCTACAGGTCATTATGCAAAAATTTTTCAAAAAGATGGTAAGACGTATCTAGCAAAAGCAAGTGATTTAACAAAAGACCAGTCATACTTTTTAAATCAACTTTCTCAAAGTCAACTTTCTTCTGTTATTTTCCCGCTTGCAGATATAACTAAAAAGGAAGTTAGGGAAATTGCCAAAGAGCTTGGGCTTTCAACTGCGGAGAAGAAGGATTCGACGGGAATTTGTTTTATTGGTGAAAGAAATTTTAAAAAATTTCTTAAGCAATATCTTCCAGCACAAAGTGGAGAGATAAGAACGCTTGATGAAAAGGTTGTAGGGCACCATGACGGACTTATGTATTACACCATCGGTCAAAGACGTGGGCTTAACTTGGGTGGAATGCATGACGGAAATGGCGAGAGGTGGTTTGTTCTTAAAAAAGATTTAGAAAAAAATGTTCTGTATGTCAGTCAAGGCGAGTGCGAGGAACTTTTCTCAAATGGGTTATATGCTACAGACTTCAACTGGATACCAGAAAAGCCAAAAGAAAAAGAAATTGAGTGTTTTGCAAAATTTAGATATCGTCAACCTGACCAAGCGGTTAAGGTGACAGTTCTTGAAGATAGAAAAATTAAGGTCGACTTTAAAGAAAAACAGCGAGCAATAACGGAAGGTCAATTTGTTGTTCTTTATGATAAAGACGGAGTTTGTTATGGCGGTGGAATTATAGATAAAAAATTTTAGTGCTGTTAGCACTTGCTATCAATTTAAAGTTTAAGGTCTTGAAGTTTTACTGAAATGTTATAATTAAGGAGTTAGATATGGATAAAAAAGTATTAGAAATTTTATTTGAAGATTTTGCCAAAATGCCAGAACTTGATGAAAATGATAGAAAAAGAATTGTAGAAGATGCTAAAAAGCATCCTGAAAAATATAGCACTAGGCAAAGATTAGGTAAATTTTATACCAATGAGGAAAAAGAAAAATATATAGAAAAATCTTTAGAGCGTAAATTGCCATAATGATTAAAATTAATTTCTTTTTATGTGTTTTTTGATAAAATAGCAAGGTTTTTATTAAATTTTTTTATTTAAAAAGTTAAATACATGAGAAAATGGTTATAAATTTTAGATGAACCCTTGACCTTAATCCGCTTAGTATGATAGAATGTTAATGGTCAAATGTGAAATTTATAATTTAAAAGTTCTTAAACCTATGCAGAGATGTCCGAGCGCATGAGAAAAACTGCACTTGTAACTCACTTTCAATGTGTTGAAAGTTCGATTTATGTTTGTTTTTCTCTTTAACCCTAAAATGTTTACACATTTCAAGGGAACCCTTGACCTTAAACCGCTCGGTATGTTAAATTTTTAAGGTTAAGTTAAAAAACTAAATATTTTTTAAGTTCTTAAACCTATGCAGAGATGTCCGAGCGGTTTAAGGTGCAGCCCTGGAAAGGCTGTGTGCGAGAAATTGCACCAAGGGTTCGAATCCCTTTCTCTGCGCCAATTTTGCACCCATAGTGAAGTGGATATCACAATGGTCTTCGGAACCGGCTTCGCCTTGTCAACTTTAATCGCTCCAATGTCTTGCAACATTTTCCGCTTATCAGTTGACGGCTCCGCTCCCCAAAAAAGTAATTTTTCGGGGACCCCGTAAGTCCATAATGGTTCCTTGATTTGCTCCTCAGATTTTAATACAACTTAATATTTTTATTTGCACCCATAGTGAAGTGGATATCACAATGGTCTTCGGAACCATTATGGAGGGTTCGAGTCCTTCTGGGTGCACCATTTTATTTTAATGAATATTATATAAAATTTAGAGGTAGTATGAAAATAGGTTATCAAGGAGAAGTTTATAGTAATTGTTATTTTGCAACAAAAAAGTTTTCAGAAATTATAAATGTTGAAGGGGCGGACCTTATACCTTGTGTTACGTCAGAAAATGTTTTAAAAGAACTAAAATCAAAAGAAATTGATTATGGAGTTGTGGCTTATAAAAATAATATTGGTGGAATTGTTAGTGAAACAAAAGAAATATTAAAAAAAACAATAATTGAAATTATTTCAAGACTTGAAATGATTATTCATCATTGCTTATTTGTCAAAAGTGAAAAATCTTTTCATTATATTTCAAAAATTATTTCACATGAACAGGCAATAAAACAATGTAAAAATTATCTCAATAAAAATTATAAATATGTAAAACTTATTAAAGGTATAGACACCGCATTTTGTGCAAAAGAATTGAATAATGGCAAAATTTCAAGTGATACTGCTGTAATTTGTAATAAAAAAGCTGGCTTAAACAATAATTTATTTTTAGTTGATGAAAATATTGAAGATGCTTTGAGTGTAACTGAATTTTTACTTATTAAATTAAAATAGTTTAATATTTGGTCTTTAAAAGTTAAAAATTGAATATAAAAGGAGATAAATATGTTTTATCATGGAACGAATGTTAGTGGATTAAAAATTTTGACTCCATCAAAATCAAATCAAGGTGAATTTGTTTATTTTTCTGATAACAAATTAAACATTTTTCCATATCTAGCAAATCCTTGTCAAGTTGTTCTTGATAAGAAATATGGGAAAGGAGCAAAACATATTCATTATCGTATAGCTCAGTATAGTTTTACACCAGAGGGTAAACTAGTTTTAGTTGATATATGGCCTAATTATTTGAAAGATACTTTTAAAGGGCAAACGGGATATATTTACTATTTTAAAAATATAGATGGTATAAAAAAATTGGAAGGGATGGATAATATTTACGGGCTTGATAGACCAATAGAAGTTGAAAATGTCGAGGTTATACCTGATATATATGAAGAGATCGTAAAGCTAAATAAAGAAGGACTTGTTGAACTTGTATTTTACGAAGATATGAAACAAGAAAAGAGAGATATGTTTTCTAAAAGATTTTTGGAAACCTATAAAAAGATAGAAAATCCTCTTGTGAAAGAGGTCTTGTTTGATAAATTTAAAATGATACAAGACTATGAAAATAGTTTAAAAGAAAAATTGTAAAATTTCTTCAAGCATTTTCATATGAGTATAAATAGGTTAATATTTTTATATTTTCCAGAATTTTTTTGCAGATTCAATTTGAGAGGCGAAGGTTATACCTTTGCTCCACTTTATGTATTTTGGCAATTCGTCAATATTAATAAACTTACGCTCGTCTATTTCCCATTCTTTTTTAAAAGGTAATATGTCTTTAACAAAAGCAGTGTAGCGAAGTTGATAATATACTTCGTCATTTTCAATAACCTCAACCGCACCGAGATAATTGATTTCTTTTAAAGTTATACAAGCCTCTTCCATCATTTCTCTTTCCAAAGTTTCTAGTTTTGTTTCGCCTTTTTCTGGGTGACCGCCTGGAATAGTCCAAGTCGAACCGTTTTTAACAATTAAAAGTTGATTGTTTTCATTAAAAACATAAGCGCTAACTTGAGTATATTTTTCGCCGTTTAATTGAAAGTCCTCAATCCAACGAATTTTGCAAGTTTCAGATAAAATTTCATAATTTTTCATACAATCCTTCCTAAATTTTATTTTTCTTTATCATCTTATTTAGCATACAAAAGTTTTACTCAAAAATAATTTGTTTGCATTTTCTTTACTTTATTATATAAGATTTTAAGTATTTTTGTCAATTAAAAATCGTTTTCCTTGACAAAATAATTTTATATTGATATGATTTATTTGATTATTAACTTACTTATGAGGAGTTTACATGGATTTAATTTCTTATGCAGGACGCGATTGGAATGAGGATTACGCATATTTTTGTGAAGATTATGCTTTTGTTCTTGATGGTGCAACGTCTCTTGTTCCAATTAAATATTCTAATTTTTCTACAGATGCGGAATGGTATACTAAAACCTTTGGAAAGTATTTAGAAACTGCACTTAGCAATAATATGAAAAATATTAATGAAATAATTAAGGATGGAATTGATTATGTAACTTTTTTATATAAAAACCTTGCAAATGGTCGTGAAATTATTGATATGCCAAGTGCATGCGTTACTGTTGTGAGAAAACATAACGGAAGATTAGAATATTTTGTTTTAGGTGATAGTGGTTTCTTATTTAAACATAATAATATTATTAGAGATTTTTCTGATACTCGTATTGTTGAATTAGATAAAAAAAATATTGATGATATGGTTAAAATTGCGAAAGAAAAGAAGATAAATGTTATAGACGCTAGACATTTTGTGGATAATGATATTATGAAGAAAAGATTGTCAAAAAATTCGGAAGATGGATATTGGATTTTGTGTGATGATTTTAAGGCTTGTGATTATGCTCTTCAAGGTAAATTAGATATAGAAAAAGGCGACGAGATTCTTCTTTATACTGATGGATTTAGCGAGATTTGGAATTTATTTAAAATGTATAATGAAAAGCAAATTTTTGAAGAAATAAATCGTGGACAAACCTTAAATGATTTGTATAAAAAGTTATATCTAGCACAAAAAGAGGATGCCGGTTGTAATAATTTTCCGCGCACAAAAATACGAGATGATGCCACAGCAATTTATGTCAGGTTTTAATAGATTTTTGATTTTAAAGTAAAAGGCTCATAAGGTTTAATTTGTTGTTTTTTTAACAATTTTATTATTTATTTGACAATTTTATTTTTTGATTATAAAATAAATTAGTATGACAAGGGTTGAGAAAAAAGATTTTTGGATATATTTTAAAAAAACCTTTAAAAGTGGGAATTATCTACTTTTAAGGAATCTTTTATCTTCTATTTTATATATTATCATTTCAGTTGTTTCTAATCTTCTACAGGTGAAAGAACTTACATATCTTAACGCCTTTTTGTCACTTGCTTATTTTTCTTCCATGATTTCTTTTGGTATTTCTAGTGGTATACTTGTTTTTGTTAATCAAAATATTGAATCGAAAGAAAGGGTTTCAAGATATGTAAGAAGTGGTTTTGAACTAAACCTTATTGTATCGACAATTTTTACAGCACTTCTTGTGGCTTTCCCAAGATTTTTCATGGAAGCAATCACGGGCTATGTCCCAAACGATTACACCTTTTATTATATAATGTGTGTTTACTTTTTTATTAGTTGCATTTATGAGTATCTTTGTGATATTATTCAAAACTTTGAACTTTTTAAAATGAATATTTTTGTTGTAAACACACCTTTAATTCTTATTATTGTTTCATTTTTGATTTTGTATTTAGGCGGAATATTTTACTTAAATCTTATTGCAATTATGTATGTTGTTGCATATCTAGCAGGAACAATTTTTGCAACCTTTTGCGTTATGCGGAATAATAAATTTAAAATTAATATATTTAAACCGACTCGTTTAAACTTAACCATAAGGCAGTGGAAACTGCTTATGTCGAATTTTCTTATTGAAATAATTTGGGAAGTGGGATATTATGCTACAAGCGTGGCACTACTGCGTGCAGATGAAGGAATATTTAATACGTATTCATATCTTGAAAACGTACTTGATATTTTTAATGGTTTTCTTTTTACCTTTGTCACAATAACCTCCATAAGAATTACAAGAGCATTGGGGTATAATAGGTTTAATGAGGCATATAAACATGCCAAATTTTCTATTTATGGTACATTAATTATTTGGGCATTTTATGCAGTTGCTTCAATGATTTTGATTTATCCAATTGCACTTGGTGTTAATGATACATATTTTCAATTGATGTTCACGGCTCTTCCTTCTTATGTATTTATTCATTTATTTAGATTTATAAGTTGGACGTTTGCTTCTTATATACTTAAACTTGGCGGAAAGACAACGGCATTACTTATCATGGAAATTATAAGCACGATTTATCTCATCGCTCTTTGTTTCTTCATTCAATTTTTGCCACAAAATGTCTTTTTGATTTATGTTATGATTTCATTAAATGAAATTGTGCCAATACCAGTTTATTTTTGTATTTTTAAATCTAAAAAGTGGATGGTAAATGTCAATGAAGATCCTAAACTTTTGAGCAACAAAGTCAAAGTGTTTATTTTTGATTTTGATGATACTTTATATTATGGTTTAAATTGGGATTTTTGGACAAAAATTCTTCAAAACTATTTCAATAACCACTTTAGTTATCTTACCGATAAAGAAAAAGTGAGTTTATGCCAAAAGGTTATTCATAAAAATAATGTTGAATGTGATGAGGATCTTTGCCGTATGCTTATTTATGTTGATGGAACTTGTCAGAATTGGCGTGAATATCGACAGACACTGCCATTAGATGAGGAAGAGAAAAATGTTACTTTGATTGATAGAGAAGAATTATTAAAATTTGTAAAACAGGCAAGAGATAAGAATGGCGGAATTTATATTGTTTCTAATTCCACACAAGGCGATATTAAAAAATTTTGTGAATATCATAACTTTGACCTTTCAATTTTTGATGCCGTCATCACAAATGATTTTAAAACAGCAGATTCAACAAAAGAGGAAATCTTTAAGCAATTAATGTACAAGCATAATGTAAAGCCAGATGAGGTTTTGGTTATTGGTGATAGTTATAAACATGATATTATTCCAGCAAAAAATCTAAAAATGAATTATTATAAATGTAAAAATGGTTTTTCTTATGAAGAAGTAGTTAGTTAATAATGAAGTTTGACTATATTTTTGTTTTAGTAGTTAGAGTAAAATATTTTATAAAAGACAGCAATTACTTAAAAATTTTTAATTTTTATTCCAATTTTGTTTGGAATAATTTTTTTATTATGTTAAACTTATTTTGTTGAGATTTTCAACGTATTGGAGGTTAAAATGGTTGTTGCAGTTACCGGTATTACAGGGAATATGGGGCAGGCGACATTAGAACAAATTGTTAAAATTGGAAAAATCGATAAATTCAAGTTTTTAGTTCTTCCAGATGATAAAAGGATCAAAAAACTTTTAAGAGAATATAAAAATTATAAAAATAAATTTGAAATTATTTATGGGAATTTAAAAGATAAAGAAACATGTGAAAAACTAGTGAAAGATTGCGATTATGTCGTTAATCTTGCTGCAGTCATTCCGCCACATTCAGACAAATTTCCTTTGAAAGCGATTGAATGTAATGAAATTGGTGTGAAAAATTTGATAAAAGCAATTGAAGAACAAAAACACGAACCAAAATTCATACATATTTCTACAGTTGCTCTTTATGGTAATCGAAACTATAAACACCCATGGGGAAGAGTGGGTGATCCACTTCTTGTGAGTCCTTTTGACATTTATTCTGCTACAAAATTAAGGGGAGAGTTTTCTGTTCTTGAAAGCGGAATAAAAAATTGGGCGGTTATTCGCCAAACTGCGATGCTACATAACAATATGCTTGCCGACAATTTAAATGACGGACTTATGTTCCACACTTGTTTTAATGCACCACTTGAATGGGCAACTGCTCATGATAGCGGTGTGCTTATTGCGAACATTTTAAGAAGTGATATTGAAAAAGATTTAGGCTCAAAGTTTTGGAAAAAGGTATTCAACCTCGGCGGTGGTGAGGTTAATTGTTTGACGGGATTTGATACTTTAAACGATGGCTTTAAACTTATTGGTGGAAGTGCAAAAGATTTCTTTAAACCTTTTTATAATGCAACAAGAAATTTTCATGGTATGTGGTTCTATGATGGGAAGGTTTTAGATGATATGTTCCACTATCAATCTCAAACAACAGATGACTATTGGAAAGAAATTTTAAAAAATCATTCTTATTATAAAATGGGAAAGATTGTGCCAAAAGGATTAATTTCCACTTTTGCCATTAAACGACTTTTTAAAGATGATAATTCTCCAGCATATTGGTTTAAACATAATGACGAGGCAAAAATGCTTGCATATTTTGGTGGAAGTGAAAAATATAAAAAGATTCCTTCAAAATGGGAAGAATTTAATTTACTTGTCGAAGGAAAAGATGAAAACGGCGAAAAAATTGACTACGAAAATATGAGAAAAGTGAAAAATGCTAAACTTATTAATTATCATTGTGACTTAGATAAGGAAAAATTCACACTCAAAGATTTACAAGATTACGCAAAGGAACACGGTGGCAGGCTTTTGTCGAAACAATATAATGGAGACTTGTATGAGAAACTTGAGTGGGAAACTCAAGATGGAGAAAAATTTACAGCAACGCCGTTCACGGTTTTAAAAGCAGGGCATTGGTATAATCCAATCTACTATAAAAATGTGTGGGATTTTGATAGACTTACTCAAAAAGATAAAGTTTACAAGGAAATATGGCTAGACTCACATGGCGAAAATGAAAATAATATGTATTATTATGATGAAAATTTCAATGCCCATGTTAAAAATTACTAATTCAAAAGGATGAATTTCATATATGAAAATTTTAATTTGTTATTTCTCTGGCACGGGTAATACAAAACGTGTGGTAGATAAATATGTCGAGGCTTTCAAAAGTCATGGGCATGAAGTTGACACCTTTAGAGTGGAAAATCGAAATTTTAATTATAATTTAGAAGATTATGATAAAATTGGACTTGCTTATCCGATTCATGCCTTTAATGCTCCGGCTATTATCTTTGATTTTATTAAAAAGTTACCTAAACTAAAAGAAGAAAAACCTTTATTTATCATCAAAACTTCGGGTGAACCTTTGAGATTAAATAATATTTCTTCCATTAAGCCTATGAGTATTTTAAAAAAGAAAAACTTAAGACTTACAAATGAATACCATTATTGTATGCCATATAATATTATTTTTAGACATACTGACTCTATGGCTTACAAAATGTGGGAAACGGCTCAAAAACTTATTCCTATTGATGCTCAGGAAATTTTAGACAGGAAGGAAGTTAAACTCAAAAAATTCCCTTTTGCTCGACCTCTTGCCTTTGTTTTTAGAATTGAACATTGGGGCGGAAGATTTAATGGAAAAAGATATAAAGTTAGAGATAATTGCGTGCATTGCAATGCTTGTGTAAACATATGTCCAACTCATAATATAACTGTAGAAAATGGCGAATTTCACTTTGGTAAAAATTGTATAATGTGTATGCGTTGTGCCTTCTTATGCAAACAAAACGCCATTAAAATCGGACTTTTTGAAAAATGGAAAGTAAATGGGCCTTACACTTTCCAAAAACCTGAGAAAGAGGAAGAAGATAAGCATAAAAAATATTGCAAAAAGTCTTATCAAAAATATTTTAATCGTGCAGAAGAAAAAATTAATAAGGCTAACAGTTTAATTAATAAAGAAAATCAAATTGATGAAAAATTTGATGAGCAAACAGTAAAAAATGTAGAAAATTAATAATTTTTACCTTTTTTTATTTAAACTGACTAAATTTAGTTGTAAAAATAAAATTAATTTGTTATTATATTAATATGAGAGATTTTAGAGATATAAGTTTATTTAAAAAAATTATGTTTATCATTTTTTCCGTGTTAATCTTAGCGGGAATTGCAATTGTTCTTGCTGATATTAATTTTGACGTCAGTGAAGAAGTAGGGAAGTGGTTAAACAATGATATGATTTCGTATGTGGTGTTTTGCTTAGCACTTCTTATGAGTTTAATATTTTTTAGATTCAACAAAAAAAGTATTCTTTTAACTCTTGCTCTTATTGCTTTTTTTGTCGGTGCGTCATTTAACACTTTTGAACCTTTTGATGGAAATAAAAATAATGAAGCAATTTTGTATTGTTTATGTGCTTTTCAAGCAATTATTTTAATTTACACAGTTTGGCTTAACAGAGGAACAGGACTTAAGATTTTGGATTTGGCTATTAGAGTGGCTTTGAGTTTGCTTGCGTATTTTCTGTTGCCAGAATATCTACCAGAATATTTTGATATTACCAATACTATATTTGTGATATACTTAATTAATGGACTTATTTCTTTGTTTACCTTAGCATTTCGTTTTAAAACTAATTATTTCCTTTGGTGTGGGTTGTTTTTAGTCCTTGCGGGTTCAATTTTCTATATGTTCATGTTTGGAGGACTTGGACTCTTTGGTATAAATGGTGGATTTGCTGATTTCTTAAATTCTTTTGATATTGCCTTTCTTTGCACAGCACTTGGAATATATCTCATCTCAGCCTCTGCAACATTTGCAAGTGACATGCTCACAAAGCCAAGCCAAAATATGTAATAATTTAGATTTATAATTAAATAACAATAATAAAACAGCGAACATGCTGTTTTTTGTTTATCTTGTTGACAAATTAAATTAGTATTTGTTAAAATAATGTTTAGAATTAAAGTTTATTTGGGGGCTTAAAATGAATTATACAGAAATTGAAAAAAAATGGAATAAAATTTGGGAAGATACGAAAATTTATAAATTTGATAACAAAAATTTGGACAAAAAATTTTATCTTCTTGAAATGTTTTCCTATCCTAGTGGCGCAAGTTTGCATCTTGGTCATTGGTGGAATTTTGGGCTTTCTGACAGTTTTGGGAGATTTAAAAGACTTCAAGGTTACAATGTTTTTCAACCTATGGGCTTTGATGCGTTTGGACTTCCAGCCGAAAACTATGCGATAAAGACAGGAATTCATCCTGAGGACAGCACAAGACATAATATTAAAGTTATGGAAGAGCAATTAAAAGCAATGGGAGCAACTTTTAATTGGGATTATGAACTTATCACTTGTAATCCTGACTATTACAAATGGACACAGTGGCTTTTTATTCAACTTTATAAAAATGGGCTTGCCTATCAAAAGGAAGCGCCTGTAAATTATTGTCCATCGTGCAACACTATTATTGCTAATGAACAAGTGGTTGATGGTGTTTGTGAGCGTTGTGGTTCGACTATTTTAAGAAAAAATATGAAACAATGGTTCTTCAAAATAACTAAATATGCAGAGGAACTTTTGTCTGGACTCGACACTATTGATTGGCCGGAAAAAACAAAAGCCCTTCAAAGAAATTGGATAGGAAAAAGCGTAGGCGCTGAGGTGGATTTTAAAGTTGACGGCTTAGATGAAAAATTAACCGTCTTTACTTCACGTGCAGATACTCTCTACGGCGTAACTTTTCTTGTTATAGCACCTGAGCATAAACTATTGTCTAAATTAATTAAACCTGAGTATAAAAAGCAGGTAGAGGACTATATTTTGCAGTCATCGAAAAAAGATGAGATAACAAGAACAAGTTCGACTTCACCAAAAACAGGTGTTTTCACGGGTACCTATGTTATTAATCCTCTAACTTCAGAAAAAGTTCCATTGTTTGTTGCAGATTATGTTATTTCTACTTATGCAACAGGAATTGTTATGGGAGTTGCAGCACATGATTCTCGCGATTACGATTTTGCTAAGAAATATAATCTTCCTATTAAACAGGTAATAGAAAAATGTGAAGGAGAGACAGAATTACCTTTCACAGAATATGGTAAACTTGTAAATTCCGCGGAATTTGATGGATTTTCAAGTGAAGAAGCAAAAACTAAAATTGTAGAAAAACTTGAGAAGATGGGTGAGGGGAGATTTAAAATAAATTATAAACTCCATGATTGGTCAGTTGCACGTCAAAGATATTGGGGTTGTCCTATCCCTATTATATATTGTAAGCATTGTGGAACTGTTCCTGTTCCAGAGAAAGATTTGCCTGTTAAGTTGCCACATATCACTGATTACAAACCAGATGGAAGTGGTCCTCTCGGTAAATGTGAAGAATACATGAATACCACTTGTCCTATTTGTGGTCGTCCAGCAAGAAGAGAAGCGGATACGCTTGATACTTTCGTTTGTTCTTCTTTCTATATGCTTCGTTATCCTGAATCTCTTCATAACAACGATGAAATTTTTAATCGTGACTATTGTAATAAAATGTTGCCTGTTGATTGTTATGTTGGAGGGGTGGAACATGCAACAGGTCACTTATTATATTCTCGTTTTATCACAAAATTTTTGCGTGATATTGGGAAACTTGATTTTGATGAACCATTCAAACGACTCTTTCATCAAGGTATGGTTCTTGGTCCTGATGGTAAAAAGATGAGCAAAAGAAATACCTCAAGAACGGCAGATGATTATATCAAAGAATATGGTAGTGATGCTTTAAGACTTCATATGATGTTTTCTCTTAAGTATGTTGATGGTGGTATTTGGAATGATGAAGGCTTGAAGCATATTAAAGCCTTTATGGAAAGAGTGGAACGCATTATCTTAAAATGGCAGAATGACAAGGGGACAAGTAAAAAGTATGAGGCAGAAGAAAAAGAACTTGATTTTGTTTTAAATAGAACCATTAAAGAAGTGGCGGAAAATTTTGAAACATTTTCATTTAATTCTGCCGTTGCAAGAATTATGGAACTTGTTAATGCTATGTATAAATATGATACTGTTAAGGAAAAGAATGGACAACTTATGGAAAAGACTATTAAAAATTTGTTAATCATTCTTTCGCCATCGGCACCACATTTTACTGAGGAACTTTGGGAACAAATAGGTGAAAAATATTCTATTTTTAATCAAAGATATCCAAAGTATGATGAAAGTAAAATTGCTTTAGACACTGTAGAAATTGCAGTTCAAATTAATAGTAAAATTATTGCAAGAATTGACATTGACTCAAATTTAAGTAATGAGGAAGTTTTGAAAGTTGTGAAAGAAAATGAAAAAGTGGCTTCTTTAATAAACGGTAAAACAATAGTTAAAGAAATTGTTGTGCCAAAGAGAATTGTCAATTTAATTGTTAAATAATAAAAATATTTAAGAGTAAAAAAATCACAGCATTTGCTGTGATTTTTTAAATTTATTTTTGATTAGTTATTTTCACCATTATTTGCTGTTTCGTCAGTCTTAGATTCATCATTATTTTCATCTTGTACTATAGAAGAATCTTCTTCATTAGGAACAATTATATCGTCGTTTTCTGGTTCGTTTACTTCAATGTATTCTTCTTTTGTTTCGTTTTGTTCTTTAGCATTTTCTTTTGCTTCTTCTGTCTTATTTTCTTCGACTTCTTCGGCTTGTTCAACCTCTTGATTTTCTACTTCTTGTTTTTCTACGTTGGTTGGATTTACTGTTTCTTCCTTGTTGTTTTCTTCGCTATTTTCAATTACGTCATTGGCAATTACAATTTCGTTAACGTCATTTTCATTGTTTTGTGCATTTTCTTGTTCTTTCTCATTTAAAGTTTTTTCAAGGTCTTCAACTTCTGTTTCAAGACTCTTTACATATGCAAGGTCATTTTCTTTTTTCTTTTTGATAGCAGCAAGCACGATGTAGTAAACAGCAATAACAATAGCATAAAACCCAAGAGTAATTAAGAAAGATGAATATAAACTTGTTATAATGTCAAAATTTGCACATGTATTTAATATCATATAGAGCCAGCAGAAAATTGCAATGAATGGGAAAACAATAGTTGTTAAAACCTTAATGAGAGTGGACGCTTTAAAACTTCTTCTTAAAAGAATAATTGCTCCAGCAAGAGTGATGATTGTGAAAACAATAGCAAGAATGAATGCAGCATAGCTTTCAGTTGACAAATTTGATAAATCTAACATAATGATACCTCCAATTTATGTTATAATTTTAGCATACTTTTTATTCATTGTCAATATTCATTTTGCATTTTTATTATTTTTTTGTTTTTTATTTGCAAATTTCTCACTATTTTTATTATAATAACAATATGAAAAGTAAGAAATCGTTATATGTTACGATAATTTCGGTGGCAATTTTCTGTATATTAGCAGTAATAGTTGGGCTACTTATTTTTTATTTCGTTTCACCAGATATTAAAGAAGTGCCAGAAAACTTAAAAATAGAGGTTATTGATAATGAATATTATTTAGTGACAGAGGCTAACTCTAATTATGATTATCAATTTATTATTGAACAACAAATTGAAGGAGAATATGTTCAAGTTTCTAAAGTTTTAGATGAGAATAATTTAACAAATCTTTCCAAAAATACAGAAATTTCGTTAAATGCTGGAAATAACTTTCGTTTCAAAGCGGCATATGTGGGAGAAAATGGACGAAATGGCAATTTTTCTGACTATGTGACTTGGATTGTTGTGATTACGCTTGATGAGCCGATCTTAAAATTTGAAAACAACGTATTAAGTTGGAACAGTGTTCTAAATGCTTCTTCATATTCTATAAAACTTATTTCGCCAAATGGAGAAGTTGAAGATATAGATAATATTCAGGCGACGAGTTATGATTTTTCTGAATTTGCTCATGGTGATTATAAAGTTTATGTAACAGCAAATGGAAATGAGTTCTTCTTGTCATCAACGTCTTTAATTTTCAGTTTTACGGTTGAATAAATTAATTCATAATTTAAATTTTATCACATATTTTTAAAAAACTTAATTCATACTACTTTTATGAATAGTATGAATTTTTTTAATGTTGAAAAGGAGATAAAAAATCTAAAAGAGCAACTCCACTATTCGTTTGACGTAAGTGACAGAATTTTAAAAAAAGATAATGTCACAATAGGTTTTATTTATCTTAAAAGTTTTACAGATAATCTTATATTTTCAACGGCAATTTATCAACCTATTGCGGACTTGAATGAAGAAGTATCTTTTGAAATTGTTAAAAACATTGTTCAAGCAAATGACGTTAAAGAAATAAAAAAAGAGGAAATTTTGGACAATATTTTGAAAGGTGCAGTTGTTGTTTTTCTTAATTCATCCACAAAAATTCTTGCTATTGATATTCAAAAATTTAATGCACGCGCCCCTTCCGAACCACCAACTACACCTGTTATTCAAGGTCCTAGAGAAGGGTTTACTGAAGATATAAAGACGAATTTAGGGCTTCTTAGAAAAAGATTTTATTCTAAAGATTTAGTTTTGAAAAATATGTCTATAGGTAGGCATACAAAAACTCAAATTGTTATTGCATATATCGACACTATCGCAGATAAAAGAATAGTCAAAGAAGTGGAAAAAAAGTTAAAAAAAATTGACGTTGATGGCATAGTTGACAGTTATTATCTTGTGCCATATCTTTCCAATCGTCCTAATTCTCTATTTAAACAGGTTGGTAACACTGAAAAGCCCGACATTGTATGTGCAAAATTATTAGAAGGTAGAGTGGCAATATTAGTAGATAATACACGTATTGCTTTGACA
>CALVTF010000011.1 GCA_944360025.1 uncultured Clostridia bacterium | reverse complement strand
AACCGTTTTCGCATAGCCATTTTCTTTTGCAAACTCAACATTTTTATCCATAAATTCCTTGATTTTTGGATATCGCTCAAAATAACTGTCAATATATATTTTTGCTTTCATTCGAGAGGTCTTTATGTTTTGCGATAAGCCATAGTCACTTATGCCATATACAATTCCAAAATTAACCGCCTTTGCATCTCGTCTCATCCCCGGTGTAACTTTATCAACCGGCACATTAAAGATTTCGCTGGCAGTTTTAGTGTGGATATCAATGCCCTCTTGATACGCTTTTAGCATAGACTCTTCTTCTGCCATATTTGCGAGAAGTCGAAGTTCAATTTGGTTGTAGTCTGCAGATAAAATTAAGCCATCTTCAAATTTAGAAACAAAAATCTTTCTAAGGTTCTTCCCTTCTTCGTCACGAGTTGGAATATTTTGCATATTAGGTTCCGAACTTGAAAGTCTACCTGTGTTTGTGAGAGTTTGGTTAAAAATTGTGTGAATAACATTGCCACGAGTTTTGCAAAGTTCTTTATATACATTAATATATGTGCTTTTAAGCTTGTAAACTTTACGATAGTGAATAATCAAGTTCACAATTTCATGGTCGAAACGAAGTTCGTCCAAAATGGCAAAACTTGTCGAACGTTTCTTGTTGTTATACGGCACAATTTGAAGTTTATCAAATAAAATATTTGCCACTTGTTTTGGAGAATTTATATTAAATTTTTCGCCAGCCATTTCATAAATATTATTTTCAAGTTCTTGTATCTCTGCCGATATTTTAACATCAATTTCATCCAAAATATTTTCGTCAATTTTGAAACCTTTTTCCTCCATATCAGCAAGGACTTCCACAAGTGGAATTTCAATATTGTTATATACAAAATCAACACACTTTTCTTTTATAAGTTCCACAAAATCATTTTTAAGTTTGAAAAAATCAGCAGGATTTTTAGATAGGTTGTTTGATACTTGAGTAAAACAAACATATCTTGCGATTTCAAGGTCAAAAAAGTTGTTTAATTTCACACCAAGTCTTTTCAAAATTTTCATATCTTCTTTTGAAGAAAGTGTAATTTTTTGTATGTTTTTATCTTCAAACACATTTTTCAACTTTACTAAAACTTCATTTAAGTCAATAAAAGAGGAAAAAAGATTTGGATTTTTTTCGAGATAATACACTTTATCTTCATTTGGAGAGAACATAAGTTCTTGAATACTGTATGCAAATTCTCCCTTGATTTCCTTAATCATTTCATCAATTTTAGAAATATTGTCTACTGCAATATGTTCAACTTCTCGAGTTTTAGGCTTGCTTTCTCCAAAAATATCCTCACGTTTTGTGAAAGAATTAAAATTCCAATATTCAAAAAACTCTCTTAACTCATTTGAAAATGGAAAACTATATTCACAGTCACTTAAATTAAACTCAATTTCACAATCAGTTTTAATTGTGGCAAGTTTCTTAGAAAGATAAGCATTTTCCTTACCACTTTCAAGTTTTTCTTTAAGTTTGCCAGTGATTTTATCTAAATTTTCATAAACTCCGTCTAAATCTCCATAAGTTTGTAGAAGATTTAATGCAGTTTTTTCGCCAACTCCACTCACCCCTGGAATATTGTCCGAACTATCTCCCATAAGAGCTTTTAATTCTATGATTCCTGACGGCGAAAAGCCATATTTTTCTTTAATTGCCTTTGTGTCCATAACTTCAAGCTCAGTAATGCCTTTCTTAGTTAGCCAAACAGTCGTGTTTTCGTCCACAAGTTGAAGTAAATCTCTATCTCCAGAAAGCAATATATTTTCGTTTTGTGAATGTTTAGACAAAGTTCCAATTATGTCATCGGCTTCAATTCCTTCTTGTTCAAAAACTTTTATGCCCATTTTTGAAAGCATTTCCTTAATGAAAGGAAATTGTTTTTTTAAGTCAGGTGGAGTTTCCTTTCTCGTGCCTTTATAGCCAGCATAAATTTCATTACGAAAAGTTTTTCTTGCATGGTCAAAAGCAACTGCTATATAGTCTGGCTTCTGCTCGGTTATGAGTTTAATTAAAATGTTAGCAAAACCAAAAATCGCCCCCGATGGCTGAGCTTTAATATTAGATAAATAAGGCATTGCATAGAACGCCCTATTTGCTAAACTATTTCCATCAACAATAAGAAATTTCTTCATTTTTTTATCCTTACTTAAAATATTTAATTGCTATATCTTGTTGTATTATGCATTGCATACCACCATATATTTTGTGTTATAGTAGCGAAAGTGGATTTACTGAACTAAACCAACTGTAAATCACGTCAGGACATGCCATCACAATAATATAAATTACAATCGCAACAATCAAAATTATGAAAAAGACAACTTTTAATGGATTTCCCGCAAAATTAACAAGAGCAAAACAAAAGATTATAGCAACTCCACCAAAATTAACAATCAAGTCAAACCAAGTGCGGAATGCTCCCATATCTGGTTCCCACGCAGTTTGTGCATCAATGACATTTACAATCAAAAAGCAAATATATACAACTGAAAGTATCGACAAAATTGTATAAAGCACTTTTTTCATAATCCCTCCAAACATGATATAATAAATATTTATAGTCTAAAATTATTCTATCATAAAAAACTTGAATTTACAACCAAATTTTCAATAATTAAGATAAATTTATAAAATTTTCAATGAAAAAAAGGGACTTTTTCTTTAGCCCCTTTATTTCTTATCTATTTTTCCTCATTTATTTCGTCGTTTTCTTTATTGACTTCTCCATCACTTTCGTTCGTTAAGTCACTGCTCCCTGTATCACTTCCGTCATCCTTGTTATCTTCACTTGTATCATTCTCAGAAATATTTTCATTTTGCTCGCCTTTGGTATCTTTTGTAACTAATCCAAAAACAACCAAGATTCCAGCAAAAGACATAATAACATTTTCCACAACAGCATTTTCTATCTTAAAACCAAAAATATTACCTAAACAATTTAAAAAGATTATAAGAGCACCTGACAGCGAAATCCAAAAACTATACGACTTCATTCTTTCAAGCAGTTTCTTCATAGTCATCCTCATCTTTTAAATATTCTTTAATATCTAAAAGTTCTTGCTTAACGTCCTCTAAAGTTGAAAGACTTTTTGTCAAAGTTTCAATGGTTTGTTGATACTTTTCCTCCCGCTTAGAAGAATCACGCATTTGGTAGAAGAAAAGCCAAACAAAAAGTACTGCAAATATGCCATTACTAACCACTGTGCTTAGCACTTCATTCCACATTTCCAAAATTATCTCCTAAAATTTTATTTTCTTTTAAACTTAAAGTATAATTTACCATTTTATTTTCCCCTTTTAAGTAAAAAAGTTTTTGATTATAAAAATGGACGTAGTTTAAATTAATCAATTTACGAAATAACATCAAACACTATCATTGGTTTGGAAATATGGCTTTCAGCACTTGATGATTTAAAACTTATTTGAAAATTTCTTCCAACAACATTCGCAAGTTGTCTTTGTTCTTTTTCACTACCTTCAAAAATATAAGTCTTTGTTTCTAAATCGCTTTTAATAATAACCTCACAATCTTCCTCTGTGTTTAAGATAATTTCTTTTATTCTTTTCATTTTGCCTTTAAAGTCAAGGTCAGTTTTAAAAGAGGTCCAAAATTTTTGATTAGAAGAGGTAAAAATTTTTCCGTTGTGCGTAAGTTCTCCAAGATGAGCCTTATTAGCACCATTAAAACACGCAATCACTTTACTAAAATATGGCACGTCAAGAGCAATAATCTTTTTAATGTCAACTCCACGCAAAATATCCACGCTGTTGGTTTCAATGTCGACTTCGAACAATACATTATTAATGTAACCCGTTTCACTTTCACAACCAAATGATATTTCATCATTAAAATCATAGCGTGTAGCCAAATAATACTTTCCATCCATGGAACATGCAGAACAATGAGTATTATCAAGATTTTTAAAATAACTATCAAAATCTTCACATATTCTTCTTACACTTGAACCATTGAAAGAATATAACCCATCACGCGTTGCGAAATAAACTAAATCACCACAAACAGAAACTGAGTTTTCATAAATTTTAGAAGTGGATGTATATAAATGAGTAAAAGAAAAGTCACCTGAAGTTGAATATTCAGAAATACGAGTTATTCCATATTCTCTAAATAGATAAATATAGTCATTAAAAGTTACAAGTTTAGTAAACGCTCCTCTTTGGTCAACAAATTCAATAAATTTATTGTCGGCACCATCATAATTTGTCAAATCCAAATTGTCTTGATAGATTAATTCATTTCTATTTGTATCCGTTATGCCGAAAAATTTATCATAATGCACCGCAACTGAAAGAAGAGGTGGAACATTTGTATATTTTTCAGTTTCATAACCAGAAGAGTAAATCATACCTGACGGCACAAAATATAAAATACAATCATAGTCATTAATTCGATAAGGACTAGTGGAAACTAAATCACTAAAACCTAAATTAGATTTGGCAATAGGATAACCAACTTCATCAATAACAGCACAAATCCATAAATATCCGCGTTGGTCAACAATGTTAATATGGTAGTAATATCTATCATCTTCAATATGTTTATATCTAAAACTGTCAATGGCTGTAATTTCGGTTATTCCCACTGTAGACATATTGTAAGTATGCACTGTTTGTAAATTACTCTCGCTTGCTGGCACTTCAATATCTTTGAAGCCTAAACCCGTCTTTAATGCCCCATCAGTAATAGTAAAATTATAAAAAGTTTTACATTCATTAGGTTTAGAGATGAGGTCATCCTCATTTGAAATTACCCCATCTTTGAAAATAGAAAAAGTTATATTTTTTTCGGTGGTCTTTTTGTGTTTTTTAAGATTTTTATAGAAAATCAAAACCATTTCCTTTTAGGAAGTTTTGTTTCACTTCTCTTTCTTGACAGAACAAACAAACTTTCCTTAAATCTTTCTTCCCAAATTTCCGCATCCTCACTTAAGCCGTCTGAAAGAAAATATTCGCTGGCAATACCATAAGCAAAAATTCTCGCAGACAATCCATTATAAAAATCAAATTCATCATTTAAAGCCTTATTTTCTGGTAAGTATGAATATGTGATTTTATTCGCTTTTCCGAAAATTTCAACAAAATCCGGATAAGTTTTATATTTCACATTTCTTCCAAAACAGCCTTTTATCGAATATATATTAATGATAGTTTTGCTAAGCGAAGAATAATTTAAAATGGAATTATCAACAGATATATCTTCAGTCACAAGATATGGAAGATAATCGCTGGCAATTTCCTCATTGACAAAATTAAAACACCTTAAAAGAGCATCCACCTTTTCTTGCTCTTTGTCTGAGTATGTTACACTTGACGAAGAGTTCAACTTTTCTGCTATTTCCTTTTCCCCAATAAAACCACATGCATAAGCTATAATTTCTTTAACTTTCATAAAGCCTTGCCTCCATTTCATTTAAAATATTCCGCTTCCTTGTTTTCTCAAGCCTTTCATTTTCCGCGTCCAATTCCTTAATTAATTCATCTCGTTTAAAACTTTGTGTTCTAAGTGTCAAATCAATTGTTCTTTCATCAAGTGTATCAAAAGGAAGGGTTAAACAAAAAGTCCCTTCCTCTTGAGCACGATTGTGAAGTTCAAACGTCTTTCGATTTAAGTTATATACCACAAAGTAGTCTTTATCAATTTCTTTTAGACGTTTAATGATATCTTGACAATCGCTGTATATTTCAAATGATCTATTCATATTTTTCCTTTATTTCTTATTATGAACCTGTAGAATCATCTTCTACCGGTTCAGTTAAAGTTGTGGCAATATTTGAAAGTTTTCCTTGCCCTGCTGGCTTTTCACATACAAGTTCAGCATATTTAACTAAAGTAGCAGAATAAGTTGGATAGTTAGGATTTTGTTTCAAAATTCTTCCACTTTCATCTTCAAGCCATTTCCAATCACACATTTCATACATTGTGAAATCATCAGTATTTAAGAAATACATTGTGTTAGGATTTACAAATTTATCACCAACAACAGGAATACCGTTATAAGTAATTGTTTTAAATCCACCAGCAAGTTCCGTTACGTCAATATTTCTTCTATATGCTCCTAGATATTCTTGATACAAACGACGAATAGCCTTTGTCGTAGCAATATAGTTAATGTTAGAGTTAGTATTGTCTTCAAGATTATCTATTACTGTTTGAATTGCAGCGTCAGAAAGGTAAGTTAAAGTTGAATCTGAATAAGGATTTAACCACCTATTATCTGTTTTTGTAAGTCCATAAAGAGTAGTATTTGAAAACAAACCTTCAATACCTGTTATTTCTTTGTCTTTTGAACCTTGAACAACAAGTTTAATACCCATTTGGATACCAGCACCTGTTATTTGTGAAGCTTCTTCACTTACATATATACTATTATTCACCTTGTCAACATAAGTTATATGGAATAATTGGCTGTTTGCAGGATTTTGAACTACCATACCTTCAACAACATTATTAATATTTCCTGTAACTTTGATTTGTTTATTAATTGTAGAAACAGATTGAACAGTTACAAGTGTTCCTGAACCATCTCCAAAAAGCATTCTTCCAAGATTAAAGTTTGATGACTCTATAAGTTTTTCCATTTCATCATTAAGAAGATTAATAAAACTGTTGACATTGTTTGAAGTTGCTCTTAATGCTTTGTCCGAAATTTCAATCTTGCCATAAAGGTTTTTAAGTTCAGCAATAAAACTTGCATAATTTGTCTCTGAAGGAGTTGGCAATGCTCCTGCTTCATCTCCTGCACCGATACCGCCATTAATACCGATAGGTGCGGCTTTTCTTACTTCTTTCCCATAAATGTGATTTGTAGAACGTTTAATTTGAGCAAGAAGTGGATTTGCTGCCACATTTAATTGATTTGCTACAATGCCCAAATAAACTTCTTTAAGCGCATTTTCCGCACTTGTTAAAGTAACCATTTTTCTCTCCTTTTACTTAGGAAAACAAATTCTTTAAATAATCTTTTGCTTCTTTTAAAGAATGAGGAGCATTGGTGGCAATATTGCTTGCCACCCGCTTCCCCGAAGAAGATATTTTTATTGGTGCTTTGTTTTCCGTTAATTGATTTACATACTTTTCTAAAACCATATTTTTAAGATTTTCATTATTAAAAACATAGTCTGCGACTCCCCTATCAGCCTGATTTGTACCTTTAAGTTTTTCAAAAACCATTTCTGCCCAAACGAAACTGAAAGGGTCGTCCATTTTTTTTAGACTTTCATTCTCTAACACTCTTTTTTTAAGTTCATCAGAAAATGAATTTGCCTCACCGTTTGATGAAAGGAATGTTTTGAGTTTTTCTTCGACTTTTGCATCTAATTCTTTCTCTTCTTCCATTTTATCTTTCTCAAATTCGGCTAGTCTTTGGCTTTTTTTGGTGAATTCTTTTTCAAGGTTGTTATAGGCATCTAGTAGAGCCTCAACATTTTTAAATTTACCTATAGTTTCGCCTTTATCCGCTTTGCCCTCTTCTGCCATACTTTCCTCAATTTCACCTTGCTGAGAGCCTTCAGTAGTTTTATCGTCTAAAACTAAATCCTCTGGTTGTTCCCAGAACTTTTCATCTTTATCCATAAATTTAACCTTCCTTTATCAATTTTTTATGTTCACGAATATGATTTAAAAATTTTTCTTCCGTTTCCTCATCTGCGTCCTTTAAAAAGTTCCCAGACAGCATATAGGCAATATGCTCATTTACATGTAGATTATGGTCATCAATTTCTTTTACTTTTACGTCCATATTATCCATCATTTCAATGTTTTCTAGGTCTGCACGCTTAATCTGAAGAGCATCAAGGTCCTTTGCATTTTCCCATGTACCAAAACCTATCATCTCCAAAATTCTATTTTTCATTGTGGCGGAGATTTTCCCATTTTCGTCCGAAAGCAGTCCTCGGTCAAGAAGAGTATAGACCATGTTTCGCCTTTGCGATAATGTATCATTACTTTCAACTTCTGTATCAAGTTCTACGTCGTCAGAGGATATGTCACTTGATTTAAAGTAAAAAATTTCAACCTCACCATTATCACCAACAATTTTTGTTAAACGTGGGAAAGTAGCGAATTGTTTATATAGTCTTAATATTTGTTTCCCAATAAGTTTGATAGCAGATTTTATACTATCAGTCGTAAAAGACAAACGAGTTTCATTTTCATCTATTAAAAGTTCAAGAGCCACACCGCTTATCGTTGAGGAAATTGTGTCCATTGCTCCCATTTCCGTTGTTCCACTTATTGTGCTAAATTCATTTAATAGTCTTTCCTCTTCCTTTTCAAAATCGCTCGGCAATTGTTCTGTTTCAAGATATTTTGGAGCATTTGCACCTTGCCTATAGACAAGTATCTTTCCTGGAGCAAGTCCTTCTTCTTCTAAATTGTCAATATCAACACTTCCATCTTCAACAGATAACACTCCTAACGTTAAACGGTTTAGATATTCATGCTTTCTGTTTTTAACTGCGTTGTACGCTCTTTGAATTGGTATCATTCTATCTATTAAACTAACACCCCAAAAACTTCCAACATTATCGCAACAAACTTGTTTTATAAAAGGAAAATCTCGTTTACCATCAGTTCCATTTATATATGGCAAATCGCCATCAAAAACAAGTTCTTCACCAGCAACTATAATAAGTCTACCATTTGGATATTCTTCACTAGGTCTAACATATTTTTCAATAACAATTCCTGCATCCTGTTTGGTTACCTCAATAACTTTTTGGCCTAAACCATTAAGTCCAAGACCGCCAACTGAAGCCGTGTTGTCCAGAGAGAAAATATTTATGTTTTCTCCATCAATATCCACTCCATACATTTCTTTTATTTCTTCTTTTGAATAAACCTTTGCATGAATAATACTTTGACAATCCTCAAGATTTTCATTTACTGAACTATCTGGATAAATTTCAAACGGTGAACAAACTGCAATATCCACGTCACCTGTTTTAACCTTTCGTCCATCCTCTTCAATAGCGACCACTTGACCTAAATTGCTGTTCCAATACACTTTGTAAAAACTTGTTCCACAAATTTCACTCCACTTCGTTGCTTGATTAATTTTTTGAGAGAGTGCATATTTGTTTGCGACAGAATCCAAAATTTTTTTCGACATTTTGGCAGTATAAATATCACTTTCATCATTGCTAGATGGCAAAACTCTCATTTTAGGCTTAATTCTTGAAAGTTTTGATAGCCTTATATCAATTTTTGGTGCTATATGGTTAAACACTTCTCTTTCTTGCCAAAAATATTCTCTGTCAGTATCTTCCATAAGTCCACCAAAGCCGATTGAACAAAATTGATTACCCATATAAAAATTCATATTAAGTCGCCATTTCATGTCAAAACTTTTTCTTTCGGCTACACGCCTTGCAAAATCGTCTAAAACTTCTTTAACAATTTCATTCTTAATCTTTTTCATCTTTCCTCCTTCTTAAAGTTCTGTTTGGTTTAAAATGTGATTCAATTGCTTTTGGAACAAAAATTTTTGATAATTCCGTATATAAATTTTTCATACACTCTTCACAAAAAGCAAATTCATTTTTGAAAAGTCCACGAGTAGAAACATAATAAGACGCCATATTTCTACAGCCTCCAAAGTCACATTTAACTTTGTGGTCGCATTTTTCAACTTTCACCTTCTTCTTCCTCCTTCAAAAGTTTTAAAAGTCGCTTTCGTTCCTTTTTTAATTCATTGTCAGTCATATGTGAAAGTTCGTCATTATTTAAAATGTCTTGCTTTTCCAAAAGCATTTTCATGGCACTTATATCTGGTGGATTAAACTTTTTTGTCACCTTTTTCTTTGAAAGAACAGGATAGCCGTTTTCATCCAGCGAATATTCCTCCACAATTTCGTCACAAGTGAAACCAAGTGCCTTTTTCAAGAGTGCTTTTTTTATTTCACTTTCTTCCACAATACCTCCTTGCAACTTTCGAGTGGTATTATATTTTGTAAATTTTGCAATTTCAAGAAAGTGTGACAAAAATTTGAGGCCGTGCCTCTTGTCACTTTTATTTATCTTAAAATCAAACAGAATTTATCATTAACAAATTTCCAAATGAAAAATAAAATGTATTTGTAGAGGTAATTATGGAAAAACTTTTAGAATTTAAAAATGTCAACTACTTCTATCAAACAAAAAATGATGAAATTTTTGCGTTAGATAACATAAATTTTGACGTCAAAGAGGAAGAATTTGTGTCCTTAGTAGGTCCTAGTGGATGCGGTAAGACAACAATTCTATCTCTAGCCGCTGGACTTCTTAAGCCAAGTTCCGGCGAAGTTATTCTTGATGGTGAAAAGAAAATAGACACCACAAAGATTGGCTATATGTTTCAACGTGATATGCTTTTTGAGTGGCGAACAGTTTGGAAAAATATCACTCTAGGTCTTGAACTTCAAAAGCCAAAAGATATGGACAGAAAACTTGCTTTTGCAGAAGAATTGTTGAAAAAATATAACTTGGAAGCATTTAAGTCAAGGAAACCACGTTCTTTAAGCGGTGGTATGAGACAAAGAGTCGCCCTTATTCGTACTCTTGTAATGGAACCTAAATTATTGCTTCTTGATGAGCCTTTTTCAGCACTTGATTACCAAACAAGACTAACTCTTTGCGATGACGTTGCTGAAATCCTAAAAAATGAAAAAAAGACAGCCCTTCTTGTCACTCATGATATTTCTGAGGCAATTTCGCTGTCTAATAAAATTATCGTTTTATCATCTCGCCCTGCCAAAGTGAAGGATGAAATACATTTAAATCTTAGTGGAGACACGCCATTAAAGAAACGGGAAGATGCTACCTTTGGCAGTTATTTTGATTTAATATGGAGAGAACTTACAAATGAAGAACAAAAAAATAAAAGCGACTAGTTTCTCAAAGTCGCATATTGCATATGTAAAAAAACTTAAAAAAGATAAGTTTATTGTTATATTTTTTAGAATATTTATTTTAGTAGCCTTTATTGGTCTTTGGGAACTTTTGACTTATGTAGGTGTTTTAGACCCCTTCTTTTTCTCAAGCCCTTCAAGAATAATTAAGACTCTTGGTGACCTTATAAGTGCCGGCACGCTTTTTCATCATGCATGGGTAACTTTATATGAAACACTTATCGGTTTTGCTATCGCCACGGTTTTAGGTTATTTAATTGCTGTGGCACTATGGTGGAATGAAAAAGTAAGAAAAATTTTTGAACCATATATTATCGTTTTAAATTCTCTGCCAAAAATTGCTCTTGGACCCGTCATTATTCTTTGGGTTGGCGCTGGTACAAGTGCCATCGTTTTAATGTGTGTGCTTATTTGTATAGTTATAACCACTATGACAATGCTTTCTTCCTTTATTGCATGTGATGAGGGGAAAATTCTGTTACTTAAAAGTATGCACGCCAATAAATTTCAAATACTTTGGAAATGCGTGCTTCCTGCCTCAATGCCTGACTTTATCTCCGTTCTTAAAATAAATGTTGGTATGAGTTGGGTTGGAAGTATTATGGGCGAATACCTTACAAGTAAAGCCGGGCTTGGCTACCTCATTGTATACGGCGGACAGATTTTCAAGATTGATTTAGTTATGACCGCCACCTTTGTCCTTTGCATACTTGCCTTTCTCATGTATTTTCTTGTCAGTCTTTTGGAAAGAAGATATAAAAAATAAAAGAAGAAAAATTGCCATAACTGAAGAAATAGGATAAAGATAAGATACTATATATGAAAACCCACATTCACTTATTAAAAACGGCAAAAATATTGAAATAGAAAGAAGAGTAACTTCACTCTTAAAGAAATTAGATAAACTTTCCTTTAATGTCAGGCAAAGAGATAATAGTGTGGTAAGGCATCCAATAAAAATGACAATATAGCATAAGAAAAAAAAGAATTTGTTGCCTTGACATAAATATAGGAAAGGCATATCAGCATAAAAACTTTCTGGATGAGTTCTTAAGACGACATTGCCAAATGTTAAAAACGCAAAAAGAAGAAGAGTGGAAAACAGGCTCACAAGAAGAGTCTGTTTTTTCGTTAAACCTGCTCCCGCTTTTGCAATAATGAAGGTGCTTGTTGAAAAATTTAATGCGACATATAGCGGTGCATAAAATAAACCAAATCCGCTCTCAGTTTCCATTATATAATCAGATTTTTTTAAACACAAAAATACCAAAACACTTAAAAATATAAATGTACAGATAGGCATTATGATAGCGGTGAATTTCTCAAGAGTTTTCATACCTTTCAAAGTTATAAAAAGAGTAAGAAGTAGAAGTCCTGCACACAAAATAATATATAATACGTTGTTCGAAAAAGAAAATAAACTCTTTAAACCCGCAAACATGGAGGAAGTGAAAACAATAGATATAAAAATCATTATAATATTTATAATCTTTAAGTTTTCGAATTTTTCTGTTACCTTGTGCCCCTTTGCAAGAAAAAGATAAAAAAGGAGAAAAAATAGTATACAAGCGAGAAAAATATAAAGGTAAGAAAGATTGCCAAAACGACTGAAAAAGACAAATATTTCTTTTCCACTTGAAAACCCAGAACCTACAATAGTTCCAAAAATAAGAAAAACAATTATCCACACTTTTTTCATAGAAAAATATATGACACTTTTGATATCTATATTCTATAATTAAAGATAACTCAAAAAATTACATGGTATAAGTTTAACAATAAACATATTCTGAAATTTTAATTGTAAAACGCATACCTAGAAAATAAGTAGGACGTTGATTTATACCTGTTGCACCACTTTCAGAATGACATTCAATATTATTTAAATTTGTGCCTAAATCTCTAACAAAATACAAATAATTTTGATTAATCATACTTAAATAATCACTAACCAAATCTGAAAAATTCGCTCTATAATTTCCAAAAATACTTTCAATTTCTTCGTCTGATGCTAAAAAAATCGAATTTGTTGATGATTCTTGTTTTGGACCTTGTGCCGAAAAACTATTTGATTCGGCAGAAAAATCTAGTAGATATGTTCTTTCATTGACAGAAAAATTGTTATAAAAATATTCCACAAACGACAATTGTGATGAGGAGTTTGCAGAAATATATCCATCTCCAATTCCCATTGATGAATTTGAGTATTTACCAATATAAACAACATCGACTGTTACTGCAAGAGTATCCGTTGAAACATAGCCACTTAGCGAAGCCGAGTTTGAAGAGTCTATTCTCCACCTAACAGGTTCAACAAGGTACCAATTACCAAATATGTTGCAATATTCCTCATTCAAATAAACTTTTGCTGCATACATACTACCAGCAAAATAATAGACATTAGACGAAGCAGTAACTCCATCATTATCATCTAATGGACTGTCATTATTAAGAGCATTAATAATCAAATTATCCGTCACTTTAGTTTGTGGCATTTTTCCCATTTCTATATACCAATATTGCCCTTCTTCATCAAACTGAGCCAAAACATTTGGAACTATATATGCATAAACTGAAGAATCTTCTAAAAAGAGAGTGTTTGAACATACAATCCAACCATTTTCATCTACAACCATTTCACCTTGACCATTAGGTTCCGTAAAATAGCCGTAAAAAGTGTAACCTTGTCTATTTATAGTTGAAATTGAAATAAGTGGATTTGCTGGCGTATCCCCAGGATTATTTGCAAAAAGTCCAACACCATATTTAAAATAATAAACCGAATTTAACTCTCCATCAACCATAAACGAAATATTGTATACATTGCCACTCCATTGTGCATACAAATCTACATCATTAGCAAAATTTACTTCTTGCCCTGCCGAATAATTTAGTCCTTTCCCATTCTCTATAGTATTCCAGTGAGAAAAATGATAACCTTCTATGGCAGTAAATGGATTTTCTGACACAATATAATTCTGAGTGCCAATAACAAACTCTTCTACTATTTCATCTGTTCCATTATTTGAATGATATTTAATTGTTCTTTGCTCATAGACATATACATTTAAAATTAAATCATCTTGAACATTCCATAGATAAGTGCAAGAATTTAAGTCACTTTCAAGAGTTGGTTCTTCTTGAACAGAAATTCGATAGTTTTGTTCACTTTTAAGAACACTAAAATTTAACTCAATTTCACCAGAAACCATAGAAGAATAAACTAGCGTGGTCTCTCCATTTCCAAGTTTTCCATTCTCAACAAACGCATTGTCAGAAGTGACTAATAATGGAACTTGGTTGTTACCATAGAAATGATAAACAATAGTAACAGTGTTCCTATTTTTAAGAATAGGATATCCATCATTTTGAGATGAAGTTAATGTCCAAACAGAATTTAAATCCCAAGGAGAAAACATATCCCAATTTACTAAATTTTTGTACCAACTTTCCGACTTAGCATTTGAAACAAGATTTGAATCTCTTGAAGTGCCATCATCACTCTCCGATGTTCCTACACCATAATTTAAAGTGCAATTCCCACCATAATAATTATTCAAAAACGTATATGCACTGTTGTGAACTATCCCAACAATCGCACCCGCTCGGTCACCAGAATATACAACCTCACCAACATTAAAGCAATTTATAACCTCAGATTTTGTGTTTTGCGACCCGGCAACGCCAAAAATTCCTCCAACAGAAGAAACGCCACTAATTTTGCCGGTATTATAACAATTAGTTATTTCAGACGATCCTATATTGGTTGCTAAAATTCCTCCAACATTGTTTGTGCTGGTTGTAATGTTTCCAGTGTTATAACAATCTTTAATAATGCTGTGTCCAGCAAAATGACCTCCAATTCCTCCAATATTATCATTCTTTCCATTGATATCTCCCATGTTATAACACTTTTCTATATAAGCATTAGCAATAGTAGACAAATCTGCCAATATACCTGAGATAACAGCATCTCCTGAAAGACTCCCAAAATTTGCTGAATTTGAAATATAGATATTTTTATAAACTACACCAAGAATGCCACCTATACCACCAGCATCTCCAGTATCAGATTTGACTTCACCATAATTTTCGCAATAAAGAATATATGAAGTGCCATTAGGAGTGTTAACATCTGTACCACCAACAATTCCTCCTGTCCCATCACGGTGTGCTTCTAAAACTGTAACTGTACCAAAGTTTTTACAATGTGATATCGTGGAATATTCAGTCTCGCCGACCACACCACCTATATAATGATAACCTGTAACGCTTCCATAATTTATGCAATTTGTTACTAACGAATCATATATAGATGAACCAACAATTCCACCAGGAGTGAGATTGTTAACTTGGATATCTCCATAATTGATAGAATTTTTTGTAATCGACTTTTCTTCACATCTACCAGCAATTCCACCGCAATTAGCCGTTCCAAACACAGTACCATAATTCACACAGTCAGTAACTAACGATGAGTTATAATTTCTTCCAACAACAGCACCAGTTGTTCCTTGAGTTGCAGTGATTTCCCCATAATTAACCGAATTTCTTAATATCGATTCTTCAATTTGTCCAGCAATAATTCCTGAAAACTCTTCCACTTCAACCAGCCTAACACTAGCCTCTGTTTTAAGATTCAAAAGTTCTCCATATTTCACAAGACCACATATCGCACTTGATAGTGCTGCCCCATGTATAATACTATCCGAAACCACAATATTTTCAATCACAACACGATTTGATGCTGAAGAACCTGTTACACATCCAAAAAGACCTTGAAAGTTCTCTTCGCCAAGCGTAAAAATCCCAGAAATAGTGTTGTTGTTACCGTCATAATTTCCGCAAAACCCGTCTAAACTTATATAACTTTCGGCATCTGCATCATATTCTCCACCACCAATCGGATCCCACCAATATGCTGAAACGTCAATGTCTGCTGTTTGCTTAAAATATGCTCCAGAATAGTTATTTCCACCAAAATTTACATTATATGCCAGCCCAGCAAGTTCTTGTGGCGTAGAAATTTGATAAGGGTCACCTTCCGTTCCACTCCCTGCAAATGAAGTGTCATAATTTCCGCTGTCTGTCCAACTTCCACTATTGGTCGGCTCAGTCGACGTTTCTGTCACTTCGTTATGGTCAAATCCCCCCCCCGCATTATCAGTTACTGAAGTGTTAAAAGATGAAAACAGGATGCCAGCAGTCACAGAACTAGAAATCAAGAAGAGAAAGGAAAAAATTGTAATTATCCATTTCTTCATCTTACTTTTCATTTGCAACCTCCATTCATCTTTTAAAAATTTTAAAACGAAACTGAAAGTTAATCAAACAAGTCATTCAACTCACTTTCAGTAGATTACAAATATATTATAAATATTTTTTTCTTTTCTACCAAACAATTTAAGTTATTTTTCGAAAAAACCATAAAAAAAACTTCTTTAAAACTTTTTTGTCTTAAAGAAGTTATTTATCAATCCAAAAGTTTTCTTGCGTGCTCAAGTGCCGTTGAAGAAACTTTTTCATTGCCGTCAATAAGTCTGGCGATTTGTTCGACAATTTCCTCTCCTTTAATTATTTCAGCATTTGAAATAGTTTCACCGTCCTCACTTCTTTTAGTTACTAAAATAAATTCATCACCTTTACTTGCCACAACAGGTGTGTGAGTAATGCAAATGACTTGCACAAATTCGGCAATTTTGTTGAGTTTCTCTGCCACCTTACCTGCAGTCTGTCCACTTATTCCAGAATCAATCTCGTCAAAAACAACAGTTGCCACATTTTCTTTGTCTAACATAATGCCTTTAAAAGCCAAAAGAAGTCTTGATAGTTCCCCGCCGGAAGCGGTCTTAGACAAATCTTTCATTTCTTGTCCCAAATTTGCTGAAAAAATAAATTTTACAGCGTCAAATCCTTTTCTTCCAATTTCACAACGAGAAAAATCGACTTTAAAAAGAGTACCTTTCATTTGAAGGTCATTTAGTTCTGCCTTTATTTTTTCTTCTAAAATAAGAGCATATTTTTTTCTGATTGAAGAAAGTTCCTCGCTCAAGTCATTCAAATTTTTAAGTGCTTTTTCTTTCTTGACATTAAGTTTATTTAAAGCAAACTCGCTGTTTTCAATATTATCTAATCTTTCTTTCGTTTCTTTTAAAAATGAAAGAATTTCCGTAATATCTTTACCATATTTTTTCTTTAAACCTTTAATTAAATCAAGCCTCTTATCAATTCTTTCTAATTCATTTTCATCAAAATCGGTATTCTTAACAATACCATCCAAAATTTCCGCCACGTCTTTAATTTCATAATAAGCCGAATTTAATCGCTCTTGGCAATCTGCAATATCTTGAAAATCTGAAAACGATAAAAGCAAATTTTTTGCTTCAAAAAGTTCGCTTGTGACGGAGTTCATACCCTCATCAAGTTTAGATACAGCTCCTCCAACCTTTTCACAAATATTCTCACCCTGTGAAATGAATTTGAACCTTTCAGAAAGTTCTTCCTCTTCACCCTCCACAAGATTAGCATTTTCAATCTCTTGGATTTGAAATGCTAAAATTTCTTTCAAACGGTTTCTTTCCGTTTCATTTCCGCCAAGAGCTTTGATTTCACGGTCAATTTCCGACAAATTATCACATTCAATAGAAATTTTTTCAAGTATAGCATCAACTTCATCACCTATAAAATGGTCAAGAATGGAAAGATGATTATTTTCATTTATAAGCCCTACATTATCGTATTGCCCACAAAAATCCATTAAATTTGAAGTTATCTCTTTTAAAGTTTTAGTAGTAACAGGAATGTCATTCACACGAATTGTACTTTTACCATCAACATTTAAAGTTCTGGAAAGTATAAGTTGGTCCTCACACTCAATTTCAAGAGAGTTTAAGGTATCTTTTATTTTTTCATTTAAATTTTCAAAAACCGCTTCAACACGCATTAATTTTTCGTTAGAGCGAATAAGTGTCTTATCAGCTTTAGCACCAAGCACAAAATTAAGAGCATCAATAAGAATACTCTTTCCTGCACCCGACTGTCCTAAAATCACATTAAATCCTTTCTTGAAATTTATCTCACAATTTTTAATAAGCGCAAGATTTGATATATATAAAGAAGAAAGCATTTTCCCTCCTTATCTTAAGCCATCATATTTGAAAGTGTTGCTACAGCCTCGCTTGAAAGAGTTGTTGATGGAAAAACTAATAAAACAGTATCATCCCCATAAGTTGTTCCCATAAGGTCGATAAGGTTTAATTTGTCAATAAAAGAAGCCACACTTCCACCCATACCTTTAATAGTTTTAATCACAGCAAGGTTTAAAGCATTTTTAACAGAAATAACAGATTCTTTAAAAATCGTAATATAACGATTTGAGATTGCCTGCTGTTCAGAACCTAAAATAGCATATTTATATTTACCAGACGAAGATAGAATTTTGGTAAGTCCAAGCTCTTTAATATCACGAGAAATGGTTGCTTGAGTAATATCAAAATTTGCATTTTTAAGTTCTTTTGCAAGTTCATCTTGAGTTTCAATCTCTTTAATTGAGATTAGTTCAAGAATTTTAGACTGCCTAGCACTTCTTGCCA
>CALVTF010000010.1 GCA_944360025.1 uncultured Clostridia bacterium | reverse complement strand
TTAATGAAAAATTATACGAAGTTGAAACGAAAGCCAAGAGAAAAGATTCTAAAAAGCAAAAAATTATAAGTATTTTACTTTTAATTTTCAATATTGCTCTTGTTGTTGCGTTGCTTCTATGGAATATTTTGGGAGATGGAGAGTTTACTCCGCTTAGTTCATTAACAATTTATCCATTGCCATTTTTAATATACTTGGTACTAATTTTCACATGTATCTTCTTCGACGTGTTCAGTGCTTGGAGAATGTTATATAAAAAAACAAGACGCTCTCGTTGGCCTCTTTCTTTTAAATCAATGGGGATATTGAGATATTATGATTCAGTTATACCATTTTCTGGCGGTGAGGCGTTAACAGTTCAATATCTTAGGTCAAGAGACGTCCCGGGTTCAACGGCACTTTCTATACCTGTTGCAAAATTTATTTTTCAACAACTTTCTTGGATTACAATATCCCTTTTTTGTATTATCTTTTCTCAATTTACTGCAGATTTCTATAATTATGTTTCTATCACAGGTATTATAGGTTTTGTACTAGCATCAGGCTCTTTATTTGTCATTATGTTTCTTTCGCTTTCTAAAGGGTTTGGGAAAAAGGTTGTTTCTTGGGTACTAAAACTTTTATGCAAAATGAAAATTTTAAAAGATTATGAAAAGCAATATGAAAAAGTTTGGGCATTTGTGGAAGATTACCAAAACATAATGCGAGAATATAGTAAATCAATTTGGGACGTTATTCTTCAACTATTTTTGCATGCCGGAAGATACATTATAAGTTATTCAATGCCATTCTTTGTTTATTGTATATTTAGAGGCTTTCCAGTGGCTAATGCAGGAGAATTGTATGGAGTTTTCTTCATATCATCCGCACTTATTGAATTATCCTCGAGTTTTATTCCACTTCCTGGTGGTTCAGGTATGAGTGAAATTTCCTTCTCGGTTATCTTTTCACAATTTTTGGATGGGCAAACTTTTTGGGCATTACTATTATGGCGTTTTTCTACTTATTACATTTATCTACTTCAAGGTATTGGCATAATAGCATATGATACAGTTTATGGAAACCGCAAATATGAGTGGATAAAAAAGAAAATGGAACTTCAACAAGAAAGTCAAATATTTAAGAAGACACAAATTGATAATTTTAGAGCGGAAAGAAACAAACGTAGAAAAAAAGAGAAATCTAAAAAATTATTGAATAAATAAATAGTTAAAAAAGCAAACTAAGGATATGAAAAAATCGTCATATCCTTGGTTTTTTACTGTTGTAGTATTGGCTGTATTACTTGTTATAATCTTTGTTTTAGGTTATACAGGTTATTTTTTCTCTTTGTCTTATCTTAAATCAAATACCGACTTAACTTTGGGAGATAGCATATTAATTAATGTTGTGCCTAACGAAACAAGTGTGGCTTCATTTACGTTTGATGGTTCAATTTTGCCTGGCGAAAAATTAGAGCAAGTTATACAAATTAAAGCAAGCGAATTGGAAAAAGATTTAAGAATAAGAGTAAAGGCGGAAGTTTTTACAAATGATTCTTCAATAAAATTTGATTTTGTAACGACAGATGATTTTGTAAAAGGTAATGACGATTATTTTTATTTAACAAATGCACTTTCAGCAGGAAATAAGATAACATTTTCTAAATATATTGTTGTTCCTAAAGATGCTGTTTTTGATAGTGGCGAAAAATATGTTTTGACGATTGTTGTCGAAAATTTGGATACAAGTTTGGACGTGGATAATATTTGGCAATTTAATGAAGAAAATATCTAAAATCATTGGACTTTTTTAATATTATAAGGTAAAATATGTCTAGAGGTATTAAATGGAAGAAGAAAAGAAAGTTTTACCAACTCCACCAAAAGAATTAAATCAAAGGCCACTTCCTCCACGTCCGCCAAAGATACAAGAAAATGTGAGAGAAGAGGGAAAAGTGTCTACCGCTGAAAATAACGATGGAGCAGGTATAAACAGTGCGGTTGAAAAGCAAAATGAAAATATAACCGAGACACAAAATGAAAAACAAACAGAAAAACAAAAAGAAAAAAAAGAGAAATTTTGGAATAGAAAACCGGTTTTGTGGTCAGGAATTGTTCTTGGAGTGGCACTTGTAGGTGTTATAATTTTTTGTATAGTTGCATTATAATTTTTATTTATATGTTATTTTGAAGCAAAAATATGAAATTTTAAATAATAAAATTTTTGAAACGCAAATTCAACATTTATCTTATAAATTCAACAAATATTATTGTTGAATTTTTTTATTTTGTCAAAAATAATTATATGAAAAAAATCATAGTTTTTATATTTATTTTGGTTTCAATAACTTTAACTATGTTTGTTAAAGACAAACAAAATCCTCTTTTTAAATGTGAAAATGTTTATCAAGTGTGCATGGTTGTTGACAACGGAAAACTTGTGGGGGAAGTTTTAAAGTGTGGGAATAAAGATTTTGTTTATTTAAGTAAGGAAGATGCTTTTAAAAGTATTGGTAAATGTCAAACATATGCTGTTCAATTTTACTTAAAAGATATGGACTTTTCAAAGATATTAAAAATTTTAAAGGCTAATATAATCTCTTCTCAACAGGTTTCAGGTTACGAAATTTATTATTGTTATACTCCATATGAAAAAGATTGTGTTTATTTAAAGAATAAAAAGGTTAATTTACAAGTCGTTTTAAAAGATAATGAAGTGATTGCAGGTATGCCGTTAATTTTGACAGGATATTAAAAATTGTAAAAATAATCGCTTTAAAATGAAAAAAAACTTAAAATAATTTGAAAAAAATGAAAATTTTAAAAAATTTATGTTTAAACAATTTGAATAAGGGCAATAAAAGCAGTATGGAGGGAGATATGGAATTAAGTAAACAAAACAAAATCAAAAACTTTTTCAAAAGATATGGTGTCATGATTGTTGCAGGTGTATTTGTTGTTGCTATTGCTCTCACAATAGGTTTGACCTTGCCAAAAGCACAACAAGTTTCTACGCCAAATTTAAGTTTTACTGTGCCAATGACTGACGCTCAAATCACAAAGGATTTTTCTGACCAGGATTTGCAATATAATCCTATTTTAAATAGATGGGAGACACACCTTGGAATTGACTTTGCAAGCGAAAACAGTGCGGTATATTCTGTGCTTGATGGGACTATACTGAGCGTGACCAACAATTCTCTTGAAGGCTACGTTGTCGAAATTGAACATGCCGATGGATTTGTTAGTGTTTATTCATCTTTAAGCGAAAATGTTTTGGTTAAAGAAGGTGATACCGTGGAAGGAGGACAACAAATTGGTGAGGCTTCAAACACGGCAACTGCAGAATTTGAAGAGGCTGGGCTTCATTTTTGTCTTTTAAAAGATGGTTTAGAAGTAGATCCTAATCTCTATATTGATTTACAAAATAAATAACAGGCAAGTCCTGTTTTTATTTTACATATTAATTTTTATCTTAATAATTAGATTTTTACTTAAAATCTTTTAAAGAATTTAATTGAATTTAGTGCAAAAAAGTTGCGTTAAAAAGGGAATATATGTTATTATATTTAAGTATGGAGGGAAAAATGGTAGAGAAAATTAAACAAGTTTTAGCGGAACAACTCGGAATTGATCCAAAAACAATTAGTGATGACGCTAACATTCTTGAAGATCTTGGAGCAGATTCTTTAGATATTATTGAAATGCTCATGACTTTAGAAGATGAATATGGTATTACAATTCCAGATGATAAAATAAATCAGGTTAAAACAATCAAAGAAGTAGCAGAATTAATTGAAGAATGCAAAAAATAAACTATATGATGACTAAATTTTTTGTGTAAAATTTGTTATATTTAATTTGCGTTTTTTCTTATGCGATTTGCTTATCTCAATAATGTCTTGTTTTTATTTCAAATTTTGACAAAGTTTGTCATATTTCGACAAGTCCTCACATAAGGTTACTTATGGAGGATTTTTTTATGAGAGCATACATTGAAAAAAGAACTCTACTTGTTGCCAATCATATCTTGGATACTCATGAAACGATAAGGAAAACGGCGGAAATATTTAATCTTTCAAAAAGCACGGTTCATTATGATTTATCAAAAAGGCTTAGAAAGATAGATATAAGATTGTATAGTGAAGTAAAAAAAATCTTAGAAAATAATTTTCAAGAAAAACATATTAGAGGAGGAGAATCGACAAGAAGAAAATATATTAGTGAAAAAAAATAATATTAAATTTTAAAAAATAATAAAAAATTCTAAAATTTTGCAAAAAAATCGCAAAAAAACATTAAAAAATGCGATTTTTTTAATTTTTTCGTTTATTTTTCAATAAAAGTCTATGGAATTTAGACTTAATTTTTATTTTTTAATTTTTTTAAATTTTATGGAAATTATTAAAAATTTAAGGAAAACTGATTTTATTTATTTTTATTTATAATTATTTGACTTTACATACTTTAATATTTTATAATTAATTATGAATATTAGGGCTCTTTTTTGTTTAAATTTATTTGCTTTTGCAAATATTAGTTAAGGAGGCATTAATGAAAAAAATAGCATTTGGCTTTTTGACTTTGATGATGCTTTTTGGAGGTGTATTTCTTTCGGCATGTGGCGAGAGAAATATTTCTATTTCAGTTTCAAGTAATGAGGTGGAAGTTTACACCAACAACCTACAAGAAGATGAATTTGAAAATATCACTGTCACATTGAATGACTCAGATGATGGTATCGGTGTGCAAGTAGAATCTCAAAATGACGTTGTAAGTGTAACAACTCCTGAACGAGACAGAAATGGAAACTATAATTTTACCATTAATGCTTTGAGAAGTGGCTCTGCACTAATTAGAGTTTATTCTATTGAAAAACCATCAGTTTATGAATACATAAATGTTAATTCTTATACATACCTTGAAGAACTTTCAAGTTTGGATTTAAGTGATGAAAATGGAAGAAGTGGCTTGTATATTATAGAGGGTGGACAAGGAGTAGATTTGTCGCCTGAAAATTATTTTAACATTTATCCTTTGGATGCCAATGTAAGAGATATTACATGGACTTTTAGAGAAGGCGGAACGAGTTTATCTCAGAGTGGTCAAGTTATTGCAGAAATTGTAAATAATCAAACTTTATATGTTTATGAGGGATATATCCCGCAAGAAATTAATCTTGTTGCTTCCTTTGTGCAAATGCCGAGCGTTCATGAAACATTGACGCTTGCGGTTATTGATGATTCAAACATAACTTCTTTTAATATTGGGCAAAGCGATGTAGATAGAACCTTAATAAGGAATGATGCAAACGAATCTACAGTTAATGGAAGTATTGTTGTTGATACTTTTGATGACAAAATGACTGCTAACCTTGTGGCGTATTTAAGAAATGGTGAAAATATTACTCAGATTGAAAATTATCAAGATTACTTTACTGTTTCGGAAATAACATATACATATGATAATGGACAAATGGTAATTAATTTTACGATTGATGCACAAGTGGATCCTGAAAGACGAAAATTAAGTGGGGACGTATATGTTGCGTTTGAACTTCAATATAGTGAATATACATATCAAATATCTACTATTTCATCATATGATCTTGTTTGCATATCTACATATTTTATTCCAGAAACGCTTTTAGTTCGTGATGAAACTTCAAGTTCAATTTCTGGACAAACAATTGAACTATATTCAAATTATTTTTCCGGGCATGGCTATGGGGCGTATGTCAATGTTTATCCTGATGACGTTGTGTTAAATAACTCTAACTATCAAATAACCATCAACGATATAGGTGGACAAATGACCGTTAATCCAAACTATTATTTAAAAGTATATCGAGAAAATGATACAATTAATCCTATTAGTTTTGAACGATTAAATGCAAATTCTTCCACATGGATTTCAGAAGAAATCGCCAATGGAACAAAAGTTTATCTTCAAGCCGGAGATGGAAACTTTGGAACCATTGCTAATTATCAAATTAATTTTGTGGCATCTGGTAATGGTACTGCAACTGAATCAATATACGCAAATCTTTATAGTGTTACAGACAATCCAAACTTAAACTTATTTGAATACACCATTGATGAAGAAACCGGTCAAAAGGTTGAGGTGGGAGAATTTAATTTTGACCAAGTTTATTACATTTCATCTAGTGAAAATTCTATGCAAAAAGAATTTTATATAAGACTTAAAGGATATTCTACTTCTACCGGATTAGAACTAGTTTATAATCAAAACAATAATTTTTCTATAAATTATGTGGAGAATGGTGGCTTGCAAGACGTTAACAATCCACAAAATTCATATGTTGATTTAATTGTGACTGTGAATGTTAGACATGAGGGTTATGAAGGAGCGTTCAACTTCTCATTTACTCATAGGACAGGGGCATCAAGTGAAGCAATTTCAACTTATGCTTTTGCTCCAATAGAGAATGTTTCAATCATAAATAATGATAAAGGCGCAACAAACATATATTATGAGGACTCCAACAGTCAAGATTTTGTTATGACAGAAGAAGATGGTGTGACGGCAAATCATCCAGAATATATGACAAACAACACCCTCTCTTCTCTCCTTATTTCTGCAGGTTCAAATGTTAATCTTGAGTTGAACTATGGAAATGCTACATTGAATGCTACCGAAAACACTTTAGGATACTATTTTGCTTATTTAGATTTCAACACTTTTGCAACTTCAAACGCAGACAATTTTAATGGTCAAAGTGAAGCGGAAATAAGAGCAATCTTTAATAATTTAACACCATTTTTAGATGATAGTTATGTTTACAATTTTACGACAGAAAACAATAATTATTTTACATATACTAATGGCTATTTGAGGGTGGCTAGTGAACAAGGAGAATTCGTTGTTTATGTTGCCGTTGTGTTTAATGGATACGATGAAAATCATGAGGAATTAAATATTGTAAGAATTTTTAAACTTGAAAGTTTTTATCCTGTAAATTCTTTAAGAAGCAGTGTTACAGACACTAGCCTTTATGCACGCGAAAGTTTAAGTTCTACCGATGAAGATTTGTCTTATGTTGACGTTTATGTTAATTTGCGTCTTGATAAAAATGAACCAACCTATAAGGATTTATCAAACTTTTCTATTTCTCTTCGTAATGGCATAACAAATGTTGTGGCGAATGAAGAAGAGGGGCAAACATATGAAGTTGATGGAAATGGAGAAATAACAAGGGCATTTGTAAATAGTAGTACGATTGAAAATGAATATGTTATATTATCAGGATTTGAAATTAGGCAAGCGGACCAAACAAGTCTTGGACCGAATGCTCTTATGTTTAGAATAACAGCCAAATCAACTCAGTTTAATTCTAATTGGAGTGAGATTGTTAATTTGGTTTATGAATTATCTTACGAAGGTCAAATAATTTCAACATTAGGGACAAATATTAATGTGGAAATTATTCAAGCAGATCGTATTGAAAAAGTTACTTGGATAAACAAAACTGAAAACGGTGAAATATATTTAAATTTAGCAACAAACAACCCTTCAGAACAAACCTTTACTATATCCACTTCAGTTTATCCTGAAAATGCGGATAATCGAAATTTAACATATTATTACCGTGCATATGACAGTAATGATAGTGTTTTGGAAATAGATACTGTTGCTGTAAGTCAATCTTTCAACTTAACAATAGGAAACACTAGTCGTGGTGGATACGGCTATCTCTATATTTTGCCTGAGGATATGGTTAAAACTGTCGCTGGTATCAGTCAAATAATATATTATGGGCTTGACGAAAGTGGAGAAATTGCTAAAGAGGCTCAATATTTGCCACTTAGCCAAATTGATGTTTATTATGAAAATTTGGTTAATGGAACTACGGATGGTTCAATGTCTAACTATTTTCTTAATAATTATGGTGAAAAAGTTTATTATAGAGATATAATATTAAAAATAAGAGTAACGGTTGCGGATGGACTTAGTGAAGAAACGGCAATTCGTGTTTATTCGCAAGAAGATTTAGAAAATATTCAAAGTGGACTTTACTATCGTGTTATGAATGATATCGAATTAAATAATTGGTCTTCTTTAAATACTTTATCAGGTATGATTTTTGGTGATAATGACGATATAACATTGACTTTTACAGGTAATAGTAGTGCTTTGGTTGATACACTAAGTGGAACAATCAAAAATTTGACTATGGCTGGAAATGTTGTAGGCGGTGGTTTTGTTGCAAATCATATTGCTTATGGTGGTTTAGTGGATAATGTTACTGTTGATGTAAACTATTCAAATAATAATTATTGTCCAAGTACTATTACAGGCGGAGTTTCTATTAATAATGCGAATTATATTGGTGGTATTGCTGGTGAAAATTTAGGAACAATATCTAATTCATATGTTTTCGGTCTTAACATTATTTTATCACAAAATTCGGGTAATGTTGCTGGAGGTATCGTTGGTCTTAACTATGGAACTATAAGAAATTCTGGAGTTGAATTCTATAAGTTTGTAGAAACAGAAGTTCAAGATGAAATTGTTGAGGAAATAACTTATAACAATAGTTTCACTGCAAACATTGTTGGTGGTTTAGTTGGACGAGGTGAATTTAGAAACCAAAGCGGAACAACAATTTATTCGGAAATTTATAATTCTTATGTTTACGCGTTCAATTTAGTATTTGATGATGGAACACAAATTGAGGACTCAAGTTTATGTGACTATAAGAAAGTTTTAAATGGTCAAGATGGTTATGTTGGTGCGTTTGTTGGCTATCTTAATGCAAACAACACGAATGTCTTTAGACTTGAAAATTCTTTTGCCTTTTTAGGTGACTATAAAGATTCTGATTATTTTGGTATTGGTCACATTGATGGTGCTGGAAATAAAATTTATCGTAACTCATATATTACTTATATTGTATCAAATGAAGAGACAATAAATGGCGAACTTAAGAATGTGTATAGACTTCAAATGGACTATATTTTATCGGCACAAACAAGTGGTGCCTTAACAAATGTTCAAACTTTGAGTTATAGTAATATTGAATCCATTGATTATCAAAATTTAGGATTTAATTCTTCTATTTGGCAAATTGAAGATATAGATTCTGCATATAATTTTGGCTTTGCTTATCTTAAAGGAGTAAATCAAAACATTGCTGTTTCTGTTGACCAAACAGTTCAAAATGTCGATGGAAAAACTATTAATGCCGACTATTTAAGTGGTGGACAAACAGTTAAAGCGGGTATACTTTTCCTTTATAGAACACAAGAAAATGTGGTAAATGATGCTGCATTAAGTGAACTTAATCGTCTTAACACAATTTCAATTATAGATTTGTTTGGAGTGACAGAAAGTGAAGCACAAAGTTTGCTTGTCAGTGTAGATAGGGCAGATTATATCAATTTTACAACTAATAGTTTGACAGCAAAAAGAACAAACATAAATTTAGGTCAGACAATTAAACTTACTCTCTATAGTAGAGTTGATTTTAGCGAATCTCAAACATTTGAGTTTATGGTCCTTGACTATATACCAAATTTGACTTTGACGGTCGGGGATAATACCTTAGGTGAGGGACAAATTTTAAATATTCAAACCGGAAATACTAATTCTAGACAAGTACAAATTGTATTAGATTATTCGATTTATTTAAATGGAGAAGAATATACTCTTGTAAACAATGAGAGTTTTGGTTATAGTGTAAATTTTGATGAAAACAATTCTTATATTTCAGAAGGTGAAACCAAGAATTATATTTCAAGATACATATCCGGAAATAACATTACATTTACGGCTAGTGCCGAAACAATAAATACTTATGTTGGAACAACAGTTGATTTAGGTTTAACTAAACTTGAAAATAATTTCAATGATTTTAACACCGCTCTTAAATCTTATAGACAAACCAATTTCTATATTTCTTCTTATTTAGGTGCAAATTCTGTCATTGTTGATACAAAAACATTAAATATTACACCTCAAGAATCAGTAGATTTTAATGTTGTTATTAATTCCGACAGACCGGATGAAAATCTTGCCTTGACTTTCACTTATAACAATATCGACTATACAGTAAATAGCGATAATCAAGTTGTTGTTAATGATAATCTTGTTTTGGACGTTTCGGTAACTCCAAAGTCAACGGATGGAACAACAAAAGAATATAATGTTATTATCAATGTTAACAAAAACTTTAGACATAAAGTAGACAGAACTTACAATTTTGTTATTAGCGTAAACGCATTAAGTCAAGTCAATAACAATAATTATGTTAAAACCATTGATTTTGTCGTTCAAAAACAAAATATTAATGTGGTAAATGTAACTGCTTACAATATTGATAGAAGAGTTATTAATAATTCGAGATGGTATTATACTCCAAGTACAACAATTTCATCCACACTTGTACCAGGCTCTGATAGTATTTTAACGATGGAAGTTAGCCCTAATTTTGCTCATTTCTCTCGAGTTGACGTTACTTATGTGGCTAGTTCAACAGGAAGTGTTGGTACCGTTGGTATAAGTAGACTCACACTTAATCCTACTTATGGATATTATATTGACTCTTCAACAACTGACAATATTAATTCTGGAATTAGAGTAACGCCGACAGATTCTGACTTGCAAAATGGAGTTTACTATTTTAGAATTTATATTTCTTCTAGTTTTACTTCAAATAGTAATGTTACTTTGACTTTCACATTCTATGATGGAAATGAAATTATAGGTTCACCTTACACTTATAATTATGTCATTGACTATGTAGCGTCAGCAGAAGTTTTAGTTGATGGTGCACATAGCGTTATGCTTGCTAAAGGTGACTCAGCACAAGTTTCTATCACTTTGGAACTTGACCAAACACTTACAAATAATAGTATTAGGTTGGAAAATAATGGAGCGTCTATAACCTTAAGTTCTCTTAATGAAGAAACAACTAATTCTTATCGTTTGTACACTGCAACAATTAACACGAGCGTACTGTCTACGCTTGCAGACGGCAACCCAACAGGTGCTTTCTATGTCTATGCTTCGGTTTCAAGATATGTAAATGGTATATTAGATTATGTGGAAAGTTATGCCACAGTATATCTTGTTGACTTTACTATAAACGCAGAGGAAACCAAAGTTGTAGGTTCTTCTCAACAAGCAACATACAATGGCAACACTTATGACGCATTTAATTCTTATATTAATGCTGAACAAGTTTTAGCCTTTGATTATGTGATAGAACCAGAATCATACAACTTTAATGCAGAAAACACTGATGAGTATAATGCAGTTTATGGACCTAATGGTTTAATGGCTAAGAGAACAGAATTTGTTAGAAATGGTAGTTATCGTGATGACGTTTCAGGTTATTACATTAATTATGTTTACAATTCTAACACAGGAACTTATGAAAGATTGTCTATTGAAGATAGACTCTATTATGTTAATAATGATGGCTCTGCAACTTCTATATACAATAGCCAAACAGGAACTTTCCTAGAAAATTCAATTATCGAATTTAGTATGGGAAGTTATGATACATTAAGAATAAAAGGTCTTAGAATAGGAAGTGTTCTTTTGAGGTTGACAACAACTGTTATTATTGGTAACACAACATTCTCTTATGACTATGATTTTGTTGTTCAAATTAGCATATGGACAGATGAAGAAGTTCCAATGCCTATCTACACTGCAGAAGAATTCTTGACTTATGCTCAAGGCAATCCAGATGACCAAGGAAACACTGTGGTTGCTGACTATATCTTAATGAATGATATTGTTCTTGAAAATTACACGCCTGTTGACACAACTTACTTTAGAAGTTTAGATGGAAATGGTTATCAAATTTATATTAACAATTTTAATATGACGAGTGACAGCACAGCAAATACGTTGAATCTTGCATTATTTAACGAGGTTTCTGCAAATTCTACAATCAAAAATGTTAGGGTGAATTTATATAATGCTGGACAAATTACAGTCAATATTAATCAATATCGAAATGTAAATATTGCGGGTTTTGCTTTAACAAACAATGGTATCATTTATAACTGTGAAGTTGTAGCGTACTATGACGCAAATCATTCAACTTCAAGGATTTCAGGTAGTACCGGTCTTGTTGTTAACTTTTCAAGAGGTTCAGGTATGGATAATGTTATTCTTACCTCTCAAGATATCCAAGCAAGCAACATTAATATTTCTGGTTTTGTTGGAACAAACAATAATATAATAACAAACAGTCGTGTTGGCGGTGAGTCCGTTGGAACAATAATTGAAACAGAAAATGTAAATTATTATAGCGAAGTTTCTCTTCCAACCTTTACCATTCAAGGGCAAGGAACAGTTACAGGTTTTGTAAATTACAATTTTGGAACAATCTCCGCTTCCTTTGCAAATTCTGTTCAAATTTACAACCTTATGAACTCCACTACCTCTATTACTGCTGGTTTTGTCATTTCGAATTCTGGCGAAATTCATACTTCTTATGTTCAAGGCACAACGTCAGGGAATACTGAAGAATATTATTATGACGGTTCGACGATAAATTCAACAGGTAGAGTGTCTGGGTTTGTTTATTCAAACTATGGACTTGTAAAAAATTCTTATGTAAATATCGCATTTGAAGTGGATATTTCTAAGAGTTATTTATCTGCGGGCTTTGTTTATGAAAATGACGTTGAAGGCGAAATTACACTTTGTTATGCAGCAGCAAAAATGGCTAATACTGATATTAACGAAATGAGTTTCTCTGGTGTTTCTGATAGAGGAGAAGATTTAAACCATAATCCTAATGGAATCACTTACTCTTATTATTATGCTGAACGTAATGACACAAGTCCACAAGGTAGTTACGAAGTTGGTGCTTATGCTGTTACTGACGTAAGTGAAGAGGCAACTTTCTATCGTTTCAGTTTCTCATCTGTGGAAAATGCTTTGGATGGAATTTGGACAATTAATGATGGTTTCTTAACACTTACAAGTGCAAACCACATTGCTTATTCTAATAGAAATATTGTTTATAATTCTAATGAAGAAGATGATTATTATTATCTTTATAGTACTTTGACAGATATTAATAACTTTAGACAAATTGATTTGTCATATGGTTCTTTAAATAATCCTATTATAATTCGATCAGCGGCGGATTTTGCAAAAGCAACAGGTAAGGCACAAGACGTTGAAATTTCTTCATATAAGCAATATTACAATGACTATGAAGTTTTTGGTAATTACCGTTTAGTAAATAATCTTGATTTCTCAGAAATTGATCAAAACTTAACCGGTGAAAATAATATTCGTTTAACGACAACTTCTAAAACATTCTCGGGTATCTTAGATGGAAATTCTTTCACTATTTCTAACATAAGTTTAGGTTCTTCGCAATCGCTAGAAAATTATGGACTTTTTGCTGAACTTGATGGGGCTGTTGTGATGAATTTAGGACTTCAAGTGGTTTCTGTTCACGACAGAAATGCTCAAATTGTTGGAACGTTAGCAGGTACAGCAATAGATTCTCGATTAATTGCAATAAATCTTTCTCCAAATGAAAGAAGAGATGAGGAAGAAATCATTCAAGCCGTTTCTATTGCTGGCTATAACATTGTCGGTGGGCTTGTTGGTGTTGTTATGGGTGAATCAGCATTGAACGACATAACTGTGACAGATATTGACGTACATTCTGCATATTATTATGGCGAAGGAAAACCTATAACAAGGAACAATACATATACGGGAGACAATTTAAGACAACTTGTTAATGTTGGGGCATCTTTAGATAGAATGGTTAGAGAACTTTCATATGCTGGTGGTGTTGCTGGCTATGTTGATATTTACACTAATTTGGGTGATGGATATATTCAATACTCTACTCAAGCAAGCATAACCGATTATGAGATAACGTCTATAAAAGTTTTAGAATCGGTGGATATTTATGGCGAAGTTTCTGGGGGACTTTTTGGATATCTTGGAAAATCTACAAAGGCTTACGATTTGGGGATAGAAGTAAATGCTGATATGGCTTTAAATAATCCATCATATATCACTTCAAAGAATTTGTATGCTGGCGGTATTGTTGGTGAAAGTTATGCAGGACTTTATGCTGTTTATGCTAAATATAGCGAATCTTTACAAGATATCATTGATTTAAACATGTTGAATTCTAATCCTACAGAAAGGGGCCAACTTAGTATCTTCTCTTATTCAAGCAATGACACATTACACAATGATAGGTATAATAGCCCTTATTATTTTGGTGGTATTGTAGGTTATGCAGGTGCAGGCTATATTGCAATCGCGTATAATAGACTTAATGTAACTTCTAATACTGAAAGCAATAATTCTACTCAAGCAGTTGGCGGGGTTGTAGGATATATTGATTCTAATTATAATTATAATTCGGACTTTATTGATAGAAATGTCAACATTTCTTACTACTTAAATGAAGTTTATTTTAGCGGAGTTATTTATTCACAAACAAATGCAAACGCTGGTGGAATAATCGGTGAATTGAGCGTTGATAATGATATTGCTTTAGATAAAGTAAATAGTATTCCATACTATGATTCTTCTGTAAGTGTGAATAATGTTTACTCTCTTATCGCTGGTTTTGCTGGTGAAGATGGCGAAACTCCAGACAATTTATATATGATTGATGAAAGAGGTAGTTATCATAATATTTTTGGTGAATCTGCAACAGATGGTACAGCAAGAATGAGTGTGGCTGTGGCTAATCAATATCTTGTTGATATGGAAAAAACTTCTACATATATCAATGGACTTACAACTGAAGAAGTTTTACAAACAGTAAATAATTCCTATCGTCCAATTCTTGAAATCGAACAACCAAGCGCTTTCGGTACAATGGATAGAGCACATTCTGCTATGGCGTCCTATTTCTTACAAAACAATTGGGATAGTACTCGTTGGGAACATGCGGCAGATAATCTTTTCCCAGACATAGTTTTGTATCCAAGATCCGAAGTTATCTTCCTTGATGCTGATCCAAATGAAATTGCCAACGATATTGCAGCAATAAAAGCAAATTTAAACGGAACAATTGTTGTTAGAGGTAGAGTTAATAAAGACATAGCAGGCACTTATGCCGACGTTGATTTAAGAGGTCTTTTCGACTCAAATGATGGAGGATCTATTAATGGATTCTCAGGCACTATAATATCTTATGAAAATTATATGCGCTCACAAGATGAGGGTATTATCTCTGCAGGACAAGAGGTTACGCAAAATTTAGGTGTAGGTACGGACAATTATTATATTGGCGGTAAAGAAGGAGATAATGTCGGAATTATTTTAGATAGTCCAATGTTTACAAATCCTGGACAAGGGTTTACAATGGATGGTATTAACATTTATCTAGCGAATGCTGATGGTAGCAGAGAAGGAACTTCTAGCACTAATAGTTATGATATGACATTTACAAATTCAGTTATTGTTGATGGAAATTTGGAAGATGCGACACTTGTAGATTTAAATATCTATATTAATAGCAACTTGACTTTTGATACAAACCAAACCAATATTGGTTTAATAGCAAACAGTGCTTTATCAACAAACTTCCAAAGTATAAACTTTATCTTCAGATATAGTGTTGGAACCCAAGATGGTGAAATTTCACCGAATAATCCTGTTATTAATCTTAATGTAGAAGCCGCTTCAGGTGATGCAAGTGGAATAAGGAAATTTGGACTTATTGCAGGAACATTGACTCAGAGATCGGTTTATAATTCATCAAGTATTTCTAACGTAGTTTTAATGTCGGAACGTAAAACTGTAGATGGCTCATATAATAGAGATGAAAATGTTAAACTTGAAGTTAATTTAGTTAACAATAATACTGTCGATAGTACAACAGGTACAAATATTGCAAACAATTCTCTTTATTTTGGTTTCTTAATTGGTGAAGCGTTGGTAGATTCCACTCAAGGCGTGTTACCTCTTAATTTTGGAATCAACAACTTAATTAATGATACATTCCAAGGTATTAACTTGACAATAAAAGAAAATGATGAAAATGATGAAACCAAGGACGATTCGTTAAATAATTTGTATTTTGGTGGATATTTTGGTAGAGCAAATTTATCGGCTATTAATGTTATAGGCGGAGCCGCACCAACTTCTCTTATCAAAAACTTTATTGTTCATCAAAAAATAAGTGTAACAGGAAATATGTCTCTTGGACTTGGATTTGGTGAACTCGAAGGTGCTGGAACTTTTGCAATGAATATAGAATCTTCTGGACAAGAAAGTTCTGGTGTTGATATTTCTGGTGGCTTATATCAATTTGCCGGCTTTACAACAGGAGAAACCAAAACTAATTCAAACGATACCAATAGCGTAAATATTGGAGGTTTTGTTGGTAGTTCAAACTATAATTTCATTCTTTCAAGTGGACTTAATGTTAATTTTGACGTGAAAGGGAATCAACCTTTAAAAACTGGTACCGGAAATAATGAACAAGATACAGGCTTTGAAAATTATGATAAATTGGCAGATTCTCAAGAGGTTAATCCTATTTATTCTGCAAGTGATTTCACATTTGATAAAGTTAATGGTGTTTGGCAAGCAAATAATGAAGAAAAGAATATAGTGGAAGCATATGTGGCTTTAGGCGAATTAAATATCGGTTCATTCATTGGCTTGTCAGAAGGTGGCGCAATTAATTTTAGCGAAATTTATATAAGTCCTTATTGTGACATTCAAATAAGCAATAAGTCGGAAGGCAATGAAGATTTAAATCAGACAAATTTAGGCACAATTGGATATGTTTCTGCTGGTTCTATTAATCTCGGAGGAAACAATAAATATAGCGCTGTCAACTATTTTGTTGAAACAAATGGAACGGCAAATGTTGGTGGTTTGGCTGGCAAAGTAACCGCAACAAATTTTGAAGCAGAAAGTTATATGTATAACGGAACTGTTATAAATTTTGCAAATACGATTTATTTTGGAGGGCTTGTTGGAAATGTTACAGTTTCTGGAACAGGTCGCGTTACTAACGCTGTTTATGGTGGAATACTTAAAAACTTTGTTAAGGATCCATCTTCTTCTACAACTTCAGACACAACTTCAACAAACACTTTCCCTCAAATTAAGGGTATCACAGTTGGCGGTGTTTTTGGCAATTTAAGCGTAACAGGTAGTTCTTCATTTAGATTGGATGGAATTTATACTTATGGAAATGTTTTTGTAAATTATGAGTCTAATAGCCAAGTTTTAGATTTGTCAACATTCTTCTTTGGTGGAATTATCGGAAATATTTCAAGTGGTAGTGCTCAAATTCTAAATGCTTATTCTCTAATGACCCCATTTAATGATAGGTTAGTTGAAGAAGGACTCACTGCAAATTATGGAGTTAATGCCTTTGTTGGAGGAAACGCTGAACTTGCTTCATTTAGTGGAGGAATGAGTTATTATTCTTCAGGCGTGACAATGTCATATCAGTACGCTGAAAATGCTATAGACGTTTCTTATGGTTTTAATGATGATAATTATTACGGATATTCTTCAAAAGAAATTGACGGCTCTAATTCAAATAGCAGTAATGATAACACTGCAACCACGAATAGTGATTTAAGCGGACAAATTCCACAAAATCAAGCAAATTCAGAAAGAGGTATCATTGATATTATTTATAGCAAAACTTCTGAGTTTACCACTTTTCCACGTAATGAGTATGGTTTAAAATTAAATCCTATTTTGGTTACGAATGAAGGGGCTTCTGATGGCAGTAAAGTTACCTTTAGTGGTATTTCATCAAACGATGATGGTATTGATTCAATGCATATCAAGTGGTATTATTTTGAAAAAGATTTAACAGTTGAACAAGGAAATAATACAAATAATGGAAGTCTCAATAACGTTGTTATTGTCGGAAATGGTAAAACTATTAATTTTGAAACAACTAATGGACAATTGCCTGTAAATAGTAAAGTTGCTCCATTTAAAGCATTAGGAACTGAAAATAATTCATATTCAGCAATCTCTGGACTTCTTGTTGAAGTAGATTTTAGTTATGAACTATCTAAATCGTCTTCAACAACAGATCAAATTCAACAAGTCGCTGGGCTTATAACCGATGTGGGTGCTGAAGATAATAGTGGTAGTGTTATTCATCTAGACAATCCTTCCATAATGATTTATGCTGTCGGTGTTGTTGGTAGTGCAGAATTTGGTTCTACAGGTAGTGTAAAGTTTGGTGGTATTGTGACAAATATGTATAAAGGTATGCTTTCAAATTCGTATGTCGATTTGGATATCTTCTATCACGCCGGTGTAGATGACAGTACTATTCAAGGTGCATATTTACCAAGTTCAACAATATCAGCAATCACAAATGTAGACGGTTTAGTTGAAATTTATAATACTTTTGCAAATGGACAAGTCAAGAGTTATGTTCCAGCAAATATCTATACTTTTAACTCTTTAAGTACAGCAACTGACACTTCTAGTACGTTAAGAACACGAATTTATGATTCTTATACTGTTATGCAAGTGGAAGTTGAAGATTATGGTTTTGGTAATGCTTATAACATAACAAATTTCCAAGGCCTTGGAGAAAGAGTATTTTTCAGTGATTATTCGGGACTTATTGGAATGACAACTGTAAATAATAACGGCACATTAACAACCTCAGTTCTAACAAGAAATATAAATGCCCAACGAGGAATAGTCAATAATATGTCGGTGGGATATAATTCAGGAAATGCTGTGAGATATGCAATTTCTGGAGAGTTTATTTCGGAAGAAGATTCTTCGACAGAGACAGCGTTTTCACCATGGTTCTATTCTCCATACAGAAACTAT
>CALVTF010000009.1 GCA_944360025.1 uncultured Clostridia bacterium | reverse complement strand
CCATGGGCGATTCGAACGCTCGACCTTCTGTTCCGTAGACAGACGCTCTATCCAGCTGAGCTAATGGCGCATATTAAATTGTGAATTAGCGGAAAAAATGTTGTAGCAATAAAAAAGTCCCCTCATCTGAAACGGATTTATTATAACACAAAAAAATTTTTTATGCAATAAATTTCGAAAACTTTTCAAAAACTATATAAATTTCTTTGCACTTTCATTAAAATATAGAGTTTTATCCTTTAAACACTTTTTAAAGTTATTTTCTATTTTTAAAAGTAATAATCAAAAAACTAACGCAACCTTGTGCAGTTATAAAAATTTTTAACTTGCAAAATAAATTTATAAATTATCTAAATATCTTTGACAACAACCGCCTTTAAACTTTATAATGGTTGAAAGGAGAAAAAGATGAAATTATTGATATTAACAGTAACTGCTGGGCAAGGTCACAACTCGATGAGCAAAGCAATATATAAATATGTTGAAGAAAATTATAAAGGCGCAGAGATAAAGCAAATTGACTTATTTAAAGATGGCGACAGGACATATCGAAAAAAGCGTGCAAATTGGATGGTGAACGATGGGTATTTTACTCTTGTGAAATATTTTACAAAGTTTGCAAATTTCCAATTTGAAAGACTAAAAAGGCGTAATATCACAAAAAAAGCGACCACTTTAAGAAGATATTTTATCACGCCGGCAAGAAAATATATTGAAGAAGTTATGAACACCTTTCAACCAGATGCCGTTTTTTGCGCTCATACATTTGCGGGAATTCTGATGACCGACCTTAGAAACGAAGGAAATCAGAATGCACTAAAAGCAAACATTGTGACAGTTGTTTCTGATTTTGATATTGCACCATACACAGAACTTTTGACGAAAGTGGACTATATCATCACGCCGACCGATGATTTTGACGAGGACCTATTAAAAAAAGGATTCGACCTAAAAAAACGAATAAGTTACGGTATACCAATTCAAGAAAAATTTGCAAAAGTAATCGATAAAAAAGAAGCGCGCAGGGAACTTGGAATTGACGAAAACAAGAACACGGTTATGATGATGAGTGGAGGTGTTGGTTTTGGAAATATCGCAAAAACAATCTTAAACCTCAACAAGTGTAAAAGCGATTTTCAAATCGTATGTGTTTGTGGAAGTAACAAAAATTTGAAAAAACAACTTGAAAAACTTAAAGAGAAAGGAAAAATTAAAAAAGATATATTTATTTATGGTTTTGCAAATAACGTTGATGTCATAATGAGCGCCTCAGATGTGTATATAGGAAAAGTTGGCGGACTTTCTTCAAGCGAAGTTTTTGCAAAGCGCCTACCTCTTATCATAAACAAAAAATTGCCTTTTCAAGAAGTTGATAATATGATATACCTTAAAAAGAAAAATGTTTGCGAATATATTGATAGAGACAAAAATGTTTACAAAATTGTTGATGAGTTTTTCCAAGATAAAGACAAACAAAAAAGAATGCTTGAAAGTATTGAAGAAATTAGACGTCCTGACGCTGTAAAAAATATCAGTAAACTTTTATGTGAGCGAAAAATATCAAAAATTTAATAAAAAACTTAAAAAATGCAAATAAGTTGATAAAAAGTTGATTTTTTAGCATTTTCTAATATATTTTTTGTTTTTGAATAAAAAAATCTTTCCAAATATTTTTATCAAAATATTTTTTATAATTGAAAATATCAATCTCGTTCGGAGATATTTTTTCTAAATCTTTCCAATCGATTGGAAAAGAAATTTTTGCGCCTTCGCGTGCTCTTAATGAAAACGGAGCGACGCAAGTTGCACCAAAATTATTCCTCAAATAGTCGACAAATATTTTGCCTTTCCTATCCTCTTTTCGTATATTTGAAGTATAAAGTTTGGGCCATTTTTGTTCCATTAGTAGTGCCACATTTTTAGAAAATTCATTGAACTTTTCATAACTATTTGAATAAGAAAATGGAATCAAAATATGATAGCCTTTACCCCCACTTGTTTTAAGATATGATTTTAATTTTAATAAATCTAAAACTTCTTTTAGATGCCAAACACCTTGTCTTAATTTTTCAAGTGATAGTTTTTCATCCGGATCTAAATCAAATGTCATTATATCAGGTTTATCTAAATTCTTGATATTGCTTCCCCATGTATGAAATTCCACCGTGCCCATTTGCGCCTGATATACGATTTGTTTACTGTCGTTTAAATAAAAATATTCATCATTTTGAATTTTAAAAATGTTTAAATATTTTCGTTCCGTCGTTGGATGCTTCTTAAAAAAACATTCTCCCTTAATTCCTTGATGACACCTTATAACACTCAAGAGTCTGTTTTTTAAATAAGGGAGCATTAAAGTTGAAACTTCACTATAATAATTTACCACGTCCAATTTGGTTATCTTTTCGTTTGGATAAATTATCTTTGAAGAATTTGTTATTTCAATACCTAAAATTTTTTCTTTCATTCTCCCTCCAAACGAACTTCACTTGCGATTTTATCATTTCTTAAACCGATAAAACTTGCTTGCCTTAAAATCTTTGCCGAGGTAATTCCCGCAAATTGTATTTCTGCGACAAGTTTAGGTTCCACAAAAAAAGCATTTTCATAAAAATTCACAAACGGAGACTTTTCTATTTTGATTTTTTTTAAAATTTTTAAAAGTTTTTCCTTTGCCGTCTCAGAAAAACCTGTTCCAACTTTGCCAATAAAAAAGAACTTTCCCTTTTCATAATAACCAAGTAGTAAAGCGGAAAGGTTTTTATCTTTTTGCGACAACAAGTAGCCTCCAATGACAAATTCTTGCCTATTATAACATTTAATTTTCAGCCAATTTTCATCCCTTTTTCCGTTATAGGTGGAGTTTTTGTCTTTGGCAACTATTCCTTCTAATTTTAAATTTTTCGCTAACCTAAAACAATCCTCTCCTCGTCCCTCAACAACTTGGCTTAGAATTATATTCTCTGTGAATAGTTTAGATAGATTTTCTAAGATTATTCTCCTCTCTTTTAGCATTTTATCACGTAAATCTTCTCCGTCAATTGCCAAAATGTCAAAGACAACATATCGAAAATTATTTTTATGTTTTTTTATACTTTCTTGTAGTAAAGAAAAATCACTTCTACCATTTTCATCAAACACAACAATTTCACCGTCCAAAACAAGTGAATCTTTTAAATTTTTTAAATCTTGAGATATTAGTGGAAATTTTTTTGTATAATCACTGCCATTACGTGAAAGAAGTTTTGTATTTCCACTCTCAACGTATGATAAGATCCTATATCCATCATATTTAATTTCAAACCACCAGTCTTTGCCTATAGGAATTCTTTTTGCAAGTGTAGCAAGTTGTACTTTGGCTATTTTAAAAGGCAATTTTTTATTATTTTTGATATTTTGAGGCATATTTTTTATATTTTTGTTAATTTTTTGTGTATATTTTTTAATATTTTCAAAATTACTTATTTTTTTGTCAAATAAAACCAGCCAATTATCTTCTTTGAAATGAACAAAATCCCATACGCCATTAAGTTTGTTTCCCATAAGTAAGACTTTAAAATTGCCCTTATTTAATCCTCCGTCTAAATCTTCCAAAACTTCATATTCCCCTTTATCCCATACTTGGACTCTACCTGCCCCATACTGTCCTTTAGGAATAACTCCCTCAAAATTGATATAATCAACAGGATGGTCCTCCACATGAACTGCAAGCCGTTTATCATGACTATCAAAGGAAAAGCCTTTTGGAATAGCAAAACTAATTAAAACTCCATTATGTTCTAAGCGAAAATCAAAATGATCACGTCTAGCCTCATGAAACTGCACTACAAATCTTTTTTTATTTGTTTTTTTTACCCTTCCATTAGGTTCTTTTGTTATCTCAAAATTTCTTTTTTCATGATATTTTTCAAGCATTTTTGGTCTTTCCTTTCAAACTTTTTTCTAGTGCTTCCATAAGATTGATAATTTTACTTGGTTCCTCTTTTTCAACATACTCTACTATGTCGTTACCAGCAATTTTTTGTTTAATTGCTTTCTTCAATTTTATATTATATTCATCTTTAAACTTCTCCGGCTCAAATTTTCCTGTCATTTGGTTTATTAAAGTAACCGCAAGATCTACTTCTTTCTTGATTGGTTTTAATTTTTTAATTTGCGGGGCTTTCAACACTTCATTTGCAAAAAACAAAGTGTTAACAAGCATATTCCCGTCTTTTGCCCTAATCATAATTAAAGTTTCTTTTGTTCCTAAAACGGCTTTGGCAATTCCGGCTTTATTTTCCTTTTCCATTGCATCAAGAAGAACTTCGAATGCTTTTTCTGCACCTATCGGTTTTACATAATAGGCTTTGTCGAAATATATTGGGTCAACTTCATTCACATTAACAAATTGCGAAATGGTAATATTTTTGTCTTTTTTGGTTTTCAATTTTTCAAAATCTTTATCAGTAAAAACCACATATTTATCTTTTTCGTATTGAAAACCTTTCACTATATCTTCGTTTTTGACTTCACGATTATCACAATCAACACATGTCTTTTTGTATTTAACTCTACTCATTGTCTTTTTGTCTAAAAGATTAAAACCTACGTCATTATTTTTTATGCTTGCAACAAGAGTAATAGGAATGTAGACAAGCCCGAAAGTTATCGCTCCTTTATAAGAATAAGCCATAAATCCTCCTATTCTTATTATGTCAAAAATACGATATTTTAAAATAAAAATATAAATAAATAAAAATATAAATAAATAACTTACAAAAATCAAATAAAATATTAAAAATATGTAAAAAAATATTATTATTTAAAAATAAAAATAAAGCAACAAAATTTGTTGCTTTAAAAAACTTTAGTTCCATTAATCCCATGAGATAATATCACTTCCAAATATTCCTGCCTTTTCCAAAAAGCATTTGCATTCTCTTTAAATTTTTCAATTTCCTCTTGTGTTACATTTTCACCAAAAAGATAAATATCTGAGATATTAAAACTAAAAATATCTTTTGTAAACATACCGCTTAAATTAGAAACAAAAATAGAGTTTTCAATTTCTCCGCTAAAAATGGAATGACCTTGAAAAAGATTTACATTTGAAGGTAATCCATACAAATCACAAATTGTTGGAAGTAAATCAAAAGTTGAACAAAAGGTATTTCCTATTTCTTCAAATTCCCCTCCCCACAAATTTGCAAGTTTAGGACTGTAAATCATCATTGGGATATTGTTGATATATGTGTTTGAAAAATCTGACTTCTCCACTCCCTTTATCTTATAGCATAAATTGCTATAATATGAATTGTGGTCTCCCAATAAAATTATAGAAGTATTGTCTCTAAGCCCTCTTTCTTCAATTTCTTGAATTAAGTTCTCAATTGTTTTGTCAAGGTCTATCATAGCAGATTTATAGTGTCTAAAAAGTTCAAAATCATACTCGTTTGTTGGCAAAACAAATTCTGTATTTTCAGTAAACCATTTTGAAAATTCTTCAAAATTGTTGTCAAAGGTTTGATAATATTCCGTCATATAACGCTGATCATAATCATAAGGTCCATGCGTGGAAACTGTTGTGAAATACGTTAAAAATTGTCCATCTTCTACCAAAAATTCATCCATCAAATTTGAAGTAAATTCTTCGTCCAAAATCCATTCGTCAAATCCACCAAATTCTTGTTCCCCGGTATAAGAATCTATAAAATATAAATTATCAAAACCAACACCATCATCTCCATGTGTGTAACTTCTGTTATAAAAATCTCCATCATTTGCATGAAAATAAGAAGTCGTAATATTTTCATTTACCGATTCAAACAAATTTGGAAGTGAGTATTGAAAGTTGTAACCATTATCTTTAAAAGAGTATAACATATAATTCATAGACATATAACCGAGTAAAGTCAAGTTCTCACTAACATTTGTTCTATTTCTTTCATAAAATTCCTTCATAACAAGTGTGTTATCTCCGTTTGCCATCTTCCATAATGTTGGAGTATTGTATGGGTCAATCGCATACCAATCCAAACTCTCACACAAAATAACAATTAAATTATCTCCATAAAGCGGAGCATTTTCGTCCCCACTAACGAATCCATTATCAATAAAATTTACATAGACCTCATAATCTTTTATCGGAGTCGGGAAAATATAATTTAAAACACTTTTGGTATAAAATCCATAGTGCCCAAATTTTTTAAAGGCATCAAGTTTAAATTGAAAGTGATCCCATAAATATTCATCGCTTGTTTCAATCGTAGATTCTGAAGTTGCTGCAACTTGTAAAGTATCTACTCCTATTCCAAAAAGACCATAACCTACACATTGAAAGAGTGTGAAAACGACAAGAAAAAGAACAGGAACTGTGGATTTTTTATATTGAACTGTGCCTTTCCCCTTTTTTTGAAAAATAACGGTGACTGCAATTATTATGCCAAGCAGCACCAAGTTTATAAGGACACCTATCCAATCAATAAAATCCCAAGTGATAGCAGTCGTCGCCTCAGCTCCAAGTTTTAAAAGATCAAAAGAAAGAATATCTCCAAAAATTTTGTACATTGTTGCATTAACAATATTCATAAAAGCTTGAAAGCCAATAAAGAAATAGAAAAAAACATTCATTGCCACTCTATTTGTTACAAGATAAATAAATCCGGCAATCATTGCAATTATTCCAAGGTCAAAAAGAAAATAAGTTGGGAAAGCCATAACATTTCCACTTGAGTCAGTAAACCCAAGATAAAGGAAGTTCACCATTTCAAGTAAAATTGCAAACACGATGAACATTATTGGCAAACAAATCCTATAAATATCAACTTCGCGGGTATTTTTTATTCCTTCTTTTTTCATTTTTTAAATTATATCATAAATAAAATAAAATTTCAAGTAGGATTTTTTATTTATAGAAATAGCAAATAAATAAAAATATATTGACAAAAAAATTAAAATATGCTAACTTTTTATAAAGGATGAAAATATGGAAAAATATGTTTTAGTTGTAGGTGGTTGTAGTCTTGACTTAACCTTTGAAGAACTTGAAAATGGTAGGTTTTGGTCTGAACCCAATAGAATTACTCCTGGAGGTAAAGGTGCAAACCAAGCAGTGGCCGCATCTAGAGCCGGTGCTAAAGTAAAAATGATTTCACGTTTGAGCGGAAAAGACAAAAACAATACAAAAATCATTTTAGACAATTTAAAACAAAACAAGGTTGATACTTCTTTAATTGAAATTGATAATGAGATAGGTAATGACCTAAGCGAAGTCTATGTTTCTCTTGAAGGAGATAATAATATTATAAGACATAACGATGCCATCAACAGTTTTTCTTCTTCTTTAATTAAAAATAATGAAGAAGTTATAAAAAATGCCGAATTTGTTTTAATTCAAATGAAAGCACCAAAAAATTTTACTTATGAACTTGTTGACTACTGCTATAAAAATGGTGTGAAAGTAGTTTTGACTCCTTGCCCTCCTGATAAATTAAATATTAATAATAAAGAAGATAATGACCTTATTGATAAAATAACTTTCATAACTTGCAATGCGAGTGAATGTAAAAAAATATTTGGAGACTCTGTTGAAGAGGCAATCATAAAATATCCTAACAAATTATTTGTAACTTTAGGAGAAAGTGGAATTTGTTACTTCAATGGAGAAAATATTGTTCGTGTGCCTGCGGTTAAAGTCGAAAAAGTCATAGACACAACAGGTGCTGGCGATACACTATGCGGAAACTTTGTGGCAAGCCTATTATGCGGAAAAAGTTTGCATGAGTCGTTAACACGAGGAACATATGCTTCTGCTCTTAAAATTCAAAAAGAAACTGCTCAAGCCGGCATGCCAACTAAAAAAGAACTTGACACTTTTATCAAAAAGGAGTGTCCCACCAAATAATCAAAACTGAATATTAAATTAAAAGTTAAAAATTGAAATTCTTGGTTGTTTTGCCAAAGTTTATAATTTTTAACTTTTTTTAATCGTCGCCATTTTTATCTAATTGTACTCTATCCAAAGCCGAGGAAATTTTTTCGTTGTTTAAAGTATTCCCTCTCCTTATACTGTTATGCCCAAACTTTTCACGAATTTGAAGCATAACTTCATCTACTTTTTTATCCTCTTGAGTAAAAAACGACAGTTGTTCATCTTCATTAAACCCACTTACTGAAATCCCCAAAAGGCGAATTCCTCTTAAATATGAAAAATTATCAAAAAACAATTTTTTAGCAATCTTAGAAATAACCTCACTGTTACGGCAAGGGGTTATCTGGCATTGTTTTTGATAAAATTTCAAATCACTATCTCTCACAACAATAGCCACCGTTTTACAGGTTTTAATATTTTTTCTTATCATTCTTTCGACAACACTTTCTGCTATCACAATAAATGCTAATTCAATCTCTTTTTTGTCTGTCAAATCTTTATAAAATGTGGTGCTGTTCCCAATGCTTTTAGGAGACGTTTGTTCTATCGTCAATTTTACCTCTTCTTCATCCAATCCGTTTGCTTTGTTGTATAATTCTTCTCCTATTTTCCCAAATTCAGAAACTAAATACCGCTTATCAAATTTAGCCAAATCACCTATGGTATTTATACCGAGACGTAAAAGTTTCTCTTTCATTTTTCTACCCACACCAAACATGTCTCCAATAGGTAAAGACCAAACCTTGTCTTTAAAATTTTCTTTAGTTATAACTGTTGTCGCGTCTGGCTTTTTAAGGTCACTTCCAATTTTGGCAAAAGTCTTATTAAAACTGACTCCCACTGAAATAGTGAGCCCTATTTCCTTTTTCACTCTCTCACGAATTTCATTCGCTATTTTTTCTGGTGACCCAAAAATCTTGCTATGAGTGACGTCAATAAAACATTCATCAATAGAAAACGGCTCCACGCGGTCGGAATATTCTTCATAAATTTTTCTTACTTGGTGCGAATATTTGTTATATACCTCAAACTTTGGCTCGCAGATAACAATTTCTGGACACAATTTTTTTGCTTGATAAGTGGTAACGCCGCAGCGAACGCCAAACTTCTTTGCTTCATAATTCGAAGCAACCACAACGCCATGCCTATCTTCTTCTCTGCCACCAACAGCGACAGGTTTTCCTTTAAGTTCAGGATTTATTAGACATTCACAACTTGCATAAAAATTATTTAAATCACAGTGAAGTATATCTCTCATATTTTTCCTTTTTAAAATTTTAATCTTTTTAAAAAGGAAAGTCAAACAGATTATATTATTTAAAAATGCTTTGAAAATTTTTTTGTTGCTGGTATAATAAAAATAGGAGAAAAAAATGGAAAAACAAGAATTAATTGCTGAACTTTTAGAAACCACTGCAAATGCATGTAATTGTTTTATTAAAGCGGAAATGAAAATTAATGACGGAGATATCGCTGGCTCACAAAGCGATACAAAAAAAGGTCAAGCATTGACGAAAGCCTTGATATCTGACACTTTTTTAGAAGCGGAGGAGGAATTGGGAGAAAACAACGGCGAAACAAACGATTATGATTATCCAAACAATATGGAACTTATAAAAAGTCTTAATGAGATTTGTATGCATTTAGGCTCTTTTATGTCCTCAAACGAAGACATTGTTAAAAACATTGCTTTAAAAAATCTTTTCAAGGCTATAAACACAGCAAAAGAAATTTATTCTTCGCTTTATGAAAATTAACACTTGAAAAAATATTTGTTTTGGTATATAATGTATATATAAGATACAAAAGGAGGTTGTTATGTGGTTTTTTAAGAAAAAAGACAAGAAAGAAGAAAAAGAAACTAAAAAAACTAACACCACAAAAACCGAAGAAACACAAGACAAAGTGAAAAAAGATAATAAAGTGACAAATACGGAAGAGAAAAAGGAAACTAAAAATATGAAAGAAAATGAAGAGAAAGAAACCAAAGTGGAAACAAAAGAAAGAAAATCTGTTTATCGCGTAGTCTATGACCGAGAAAACAGAGTCTGGCTTATCAAAAAAGATGGCGCAAAAAGAGTCATTGCTTCTTTCGCAACAAAAGATGAAGCATTAAAGAGAGTTAAAGAACTTTGTGAAAGCCAAAATCTAAAAGTAATTGTCCATAAAAAAGACGGAAAGTTTCAAAAAAAATGAGGTTAGTCACTTACTTTTGAAACTAGCAGAATATTAAAGAGAAACATAGACAAAAAAATTGTCTATGTTTCTCTTTTTACACCTAACTCTCTTAATTGCAAAAAAACGAATACTTCTGTCGTTGTCATAGGTTGTCGTGAGAAACACAACATCTACAAATCTTTTGACATGCACTTTAACCTTGACAACAAAGAATATTCGCTTACACTAGAAAATAGAGAGAAGAAAACAAAAAAGCAAAAGAGCGGATTGCGTTACGCCCTGCCAGCAACCGCTCTTTTTGCAACACAATTAGATTATTTGCGTGTGCTTGTCTGCTGGAGCGAAGCGACAGCACTTGTATCAAGACAAGCACACGTCTAACTGCCAAATTGTTTAATTGTTTACTTGATATTTTCATAAGTATATATGATTTCCAAATATTCATTTGTCTTATGATAGTTACATAACTTTTTTAATATTTTTATTAAACCATTTTTTAATTCTTCCGAAATTGTCTTGTTTTCATTTGAGAGTGCTAAAAGTTTTGTATTGTGATAATGTGATATTATATATTGAGGTAGAAATTTTAAAAACTTTGTTCTTATTTCATTATTTATATCAAAATCTTACCCGTGGATTTTTATTCTTTTGTTTCTTTTTGATTTCTTTCTTCAATTTTTACTTGCTCTTTTTTCTTCAACTTAACTTTTAAATATTTAAACAATTTTACAATCGACCAATCGGTTTTTGGAAGAGTACACATCTCATAAACTTGCAAAATAATCGTATAAAGAAGTAAAAACAAAATTCCAACAACATACCAAGTTAAATTTGTTCCTGAGAGTAAAGGTGCGTTTAGATACATATTATTTGATTGGCCTAAAACAGAATTGCCAAAAACGGCAAAAACTACCATAAACGATAGCCCTATCAATAAAGATGACCAGTTTTTGAATGTAGGAACAAAATAGCCTGAGATTATACAAAGCAAAAATTGAAAAAGCATTAGTGTATGATAAAGCAATCCAGTAAAAGGATGAATATTAAAAATATTATCAAAATAAACCAAGAAATCAGGATATATAAAAGTTAATAATCCGCCAATCATTCCAGCAAACATAGCATATTGAAATATTTTTGTGCTAGGTTTAAAAATCAAAATTGTTAAAGGCAAAATAAATCCCATCATACTGCAAAAAGTGTCTGGAATAAAATCTATAAAAGTTCCAGACCTAGATTTTGATACCACAATTCTATATATTATAATCAAAATTAATTCAATTCCCGCAAAAATTTTAATTGGCAATACCATTTTATTTTTAGGCACAAATTTTTTTAAAACGATTATTGCTATTGTCATAACAACAATCATTACAACCATATAGATTATATGTTCAATTCCAAATACTTGCATATAAAATCTCCTTTAATAAATTTTAACATAAATAAATAAAAAATAAAAACAAATTTATAATTTAAATAAAATTATTTAGTAATAAAAACAAAATGTGATAAAATGAAAGAATATAAAGAATTAGAAAATAAAAAAGATATACCGGCGCTTAATAGAGAAATAGATAAAGATGAAGAAGATTATGAAACTGATGAAGAAATAGAATTGTTAGAAAAATTACTTGCACAAAAGAAAGCAAGGAAAAGAGATAAAGATTTTGAAATGTAATAAAAAGTCGAACAGTTTTTAGTCTATTATTTTTAAAACTAGTCTAAAACAAGAATTTATATTTTTGAAATTAATATAAAAGTAACTTACCACTTTTTAAGTTACTTTATGTTTTATTTTGCTAGTTTCAAAACTCATTAATTTTGACCTCATTTTTTTATTTTAACAAGATGTAAAAAATATGTTCTAAACAAAATAAATCAAACATAAAAACCTCTTTTGAAATTCAAACTTAAGATAACACATTCTTTCATCCATTGTCAAATAAAAATAAAAAAGACTTAGAAAACTAAGCCTTTTTTGTTTTTAAATTTACTTTTTCTTCTTTTTGCCATTGGATGAAAGTGAGAAAAGTCCTGATAAGAAACTAAGTGCACCGAAAATAGACATTAAAACTAAAGCCCAAATTGTTGGTTTGAAAGTTTCCACGTCGCCAATTCCAAACCAGTCATCTAAAATACCTGAGTCAATTGTTGTGTCTGCACATCTTGCTCCTACTGAAATGCAATATAAAACTGCAAAAATGAGTGTTCCTAATGCACTTATGATGAAAAGTGTATTTATAATTTTAGAAACTTTTTTATTTGAAACAAGTTTGCTGTCAGTTAAAATCTTAACTATTCCTAGAAGTATTGTGAGTCCAACAAATATACAAGTGATTATAAGCATTGCTTTCATGAAGTCCGTTCCGCTTTCATAGAAATCAAAACCCGTCCACTCTAAAGTATTTTCTCCGTCACCAATATAAATATTAGGTACAGCAAAGAAAACAAGTGTGAGTCCAGCAAAAATCATAGATGCTAATGTCAAAAGTGCTTTTTTCATACTATCTTTCATATCTCCCTCCTTGCTTCTATTTTAACCTAAAGCATCTAGCAAAGTCAAACAAGTATTTAATTTTATAAAAAATATTTATCAGTCGTTGACTGTCTCATTTCTTATCTATAAATATTTTTTATTTGCTCTAAAATGAGCAAGAGTGCAATTCTCAGGCCTTTCCCTTGGAACATTTTTCTTCGCAAGAGAGTAGCGACCTACTCGCCAACAAAGTGCGAGTTGCGTTTAGTCGCTAAGGGCGACAGCCCATGGCTGTTTCTATTTTTTTAATAAAATAACAAACTATTTTTTGAAAAACTATATTTGTTTGAAAACGAGCAAAAGCACAGTTTTCGCTCTAGAAACAGACTATAACCCCTTTCTCAAGCGCGTAGTAACTTGTAAGAGCCTTCATAGGCATTATATCAACATAAGTGTTTCCACAATTCTTTTCAATTTCGCGTTTTAATTCTTCTGCTTCGGCTTGTGCTTTACATTCAGTTATAATAATGTGGCGTTTTTTATCGCCATTTAAAACTTCCTTTATCATAAGCGAAAGTTTAGGAAAAAGTTGTTTTGAGCCAATAATTTTTTTAATGGTCTTAATTTCTCCGTCCACTGCTTTACAGATAGGTTTCAAAGAAATTGTGCTAGCAATAAGTCCAGCAATTTTACTCATTCTTCCATTGTTTACAAGGTTGTCAAATCTTTGAAGAACGAAGAAAAGAGTGCAATTATCTCTAAACTTTTCGATTTCGTCAACAATAACTTCAAAATCTAAATCAGCATTAATAAGTTCCACAAGTTTGTCAACAATAAGCATTTCTGTGCCGGAAACAGCCTTAGAGTCGATAACATGAACATGAGAAGAGTTTTCATATTCATTTTTGGCAAGAAGTGCACTATTATAGCAACCTGAAAGTTTAGAAGTTATTGTCACAACAAAAGTATATTCGGCACTTCCAAATTCTTTTTTGAACGCTTCTGGTGCAGGACAAGCACTTGAACTTTTTGTTTTTGGCACCTTTATGCCGGCAAGCATTTCATCAATATTGCAACCTTCCACGTCCACATACTCTTTATCACCAACATTTATGATGAGTGGCACAATTTTAAAACCTATTCCTGTTCCGTCGAGATAGTTTTTGTCAAGGTCAGAACAACTATCTACTATAATTTGATATTTCATAATTTTCTCCATTTAATTTAATTTTTTTTCATCTATCGAAAGCACAATATTTGCATTAGAAATTTAAGTTAATATTTTTGCAAAATCAAAATTCCTACAAAATTAACTTCACATTTACAATACTAATATATTTATATGCTTTCATTTAATCAATTTTTGTCAAATTTTTCTCAATTTTGTCGAAATCTAGCGTAACAACCTCTAAATCGGCATAATAAAGCCTCGCCATTTGATAGCGTTTACGCCTAATAGACGACCTTTCTAAAAAGAAAGAGTCCACCGCTTCCCAAATAAAAACCCAAACAGCGATTTCGAGAATTGTTGATAAAATATAATTATTAAGAAAATACATTTCCAAAATAAGAAAGCCCATGAAAAGCACACCAAGAATAAGCATGGTAAGAGCAAACAACATATTCCTTTTAAGTTCTTGTTCTAGTTCTTCAAAATCTCCCTTGAACTTATTTTTATATGCAACTTTTACTTCGTTTTCATCAACACAATCATCGGTAAATATCTTTACTCGTAAATTTACTTTAGGCGGTATGTTCTTCACCCTTTCTACTAAAAATTCTTCTAAATTAGAATTTAAGACTTCGTTTGAATCATAATTATAATCAGAAAATATTGCGGCTTTACTTTCCGCTTTTATATTTATTGTTTCAATATCTTCAAAATTATCATTTTTGTTTTTGAGTTCTTTTTTCAAGTTTTTGACAACTTCCACTATTCTAACCTCAAATTTATATATAACCAAATAAGTAATATTTAAAATTAATTTTGTTTTAGGAATTTTCCTATTTAATGATTATAGCATTAAATTCTTAAAAATAAAAATGTTTTTCTCTTTTTCTTTACAAATATCAAAACTTTTTTATATAATGTATTGAAAAAGCATATTATGAATATATAATTCTATTAAAAATGAGGTTTTGATGACTTTTTATGACTGGCTAATTGAAAATGAGGACGTTATGGGCGATGGCCCGGGACTTTGGTGTCCTCTTCATATATGTTTGATGGTTGGACTTGCTCTATGGCTTGTTTGTGCTTTCTTTTTGTTAAAAAAATATAAAAATTTTGCCTTGAAACTGACCACTGTGCTTTGTTTTGTGATGATTTTCTTTAGAGTTTTTAGAATGGCTCTTTTATATTTCAGTGCCAAGCAAACCTTTGTGGAAATTTTGCCATGGCACTTATGCCACCTTATGAGTTTTGTTTTTCCGCTCTTCTTTTTACTTAAAATCAAAAAAGGTTTTCTCGCTGTTTTGGTTGTCACCTTCTTTGGCGGAATTTTAACTTTCATTTTCGGCGATTATTACTATCTTTCCACACTTTCCTTTCTTCACTATGAAAGTTTGCTACTTCATTTCATTATGCCAACAGTGGTTATTGCCTGCATCGCCTCTGGTTATTTTAAAGTGCGAGTAAAAGACTTTTGGCAAGCCTTTCTTGGAATTTTCTTAATTGCCTGCTGGTCCATGATCGGAAATCTTTTGGTAGAGGATGCAAATTTCCTTTATCTTATGGAAAACGGACTTCCTTTTGACATTTTCGCGTTTATGAATTGGCAGTATTCCTATCTTCTTGATTACGCCATTCTTGTTACCATTATTGCTCTTGTCAGCATTCTGCCATTTTATATCTATGACAAAGTCAAGAAGAAAAAAGCAGACAAAAGTTTTGAAATTATTATGAAAACAATTAAAAGTGAAATATAAAAGGTGGACACTCCACCTTTTAATTTTATTTATTTTTAAATTTAACTATTCATTTGCCGTGATGATAATATCTGCGCCAGTGTCTAGAACATTTTTAATGACCACTTCGCCGTATTTGGCATCTTTTAGGCGGAGTTTTTCAATTTCTTTCATTACGTCAAATATTTTTGCTTTTGGAACAGGCTTTGAAGTTTTGCAACTTTTCACGCCTTTTTCTGTTTTAACTGAACTTGTCACAATTCGCATTGGGCAAGTGAGTTCTTCTTTAGCAAAAATTTCTCCGCGCTGACAATTATTCCCTGTAACTTTGATTTCGTCTCCGTCTTTTGTCGCCACGAGACTACAACCAAGCGGACACATTATACAAGTTAAATTATATTTTTCCATTTTCTCTCACCTCGAAAATAATTTCGTCTTTCACACCTTTTTTAGAAAACTTGAAAGTCATCATCTCGCCCGGCACGCCTGCCAAAACATATTTTTTGGCAATGACATTTCCTTGTGACAAGCAAACTATCCAACTTTTTACCACTTTTTTCTTTAAGCGGAATTTAACTTCCACTTCTTCCTCGCCCTCAAAAAGAGTGTAAGGTAAAACATACGAAAAGTCGGCACTGTGCGAAACTTTAATTAAATTGCCGCTATTTAACTTCTTTTGTGCATATAAACTTGCAAAAAGTCCGACCTGTTTCCCTTCCAAAGCCACATTGTCTACTAAATCATGAACATGTAAAATATTTCCACAAGAAAAAATCCACTCTTTCTCTGTTTGGTAGTGTTCGTTGACAAAAGCCCCGTTTGTTTTCGGATTTATTTCCACTCCCTTTACCATTTGCATTTCCGGAACAAGTCCAACAGACAAGACGACTGTATCGCACTTTAAAAATTTTCTTGAACTTTCGATGCGGTTATAGTTTTCGTCCACTTGTCCGTAGTAAACGCCTTCTACTCTATCTTTTCCGACAACTTCAAAAATTGTGGTGTTGTAGTAAAGAGGTATATTAAAATCGTCAAGACACTGCAAAATATTTCTCTTAAGTCCACTGCTCGTGGAATTGATTTCTAAAACTGCGTGAACTTTAGCACCTTCAAGTGTCAGCCTCCTTGCCATGATAAGTCCGATATCTCCGCTTCCTAAAATGACAATATCTTTCCCTACCATTTTTCCGTCTATATTGACCATTTTCTGCACTGTTCCTGCTGTCAATATTCCCATTGGACGCGTTCCATTGAGAGAGATATTCCCCGCCGTCCTTTCGTGACAACCCATGGCAAGAATAAGGGCTTTGCATTTAATCTTAAAAACACCGCCTTTGCCCATAACAGAAACTTCTTTGTCGCCAATTTCGGTTACAAGAGTGTCTGTCAAAACGGTGATATTTTTATCTTTTTCGACCATTTTTCGAAAACGATGAGCAAACTCTGGTCCTGTCAACTCCTCATCAAAATAATGAAGCCCAAAACCATTGTGAATACATTGATTTAATATGCCACCTAAAACTTTGTCTCTTTCCACCAATATGACTTTGCTACCATTTTGAGATGCGGCAAGCGCACTGCTCATACCTGCCGGCCCGCCACCGATTATTAAAACGTCAGTTTCCATAATTCACCTCTCTAATATTGCCGACCGACACCTCGCTTCCGCGATTTTCTTTTAAGACGTCCTCATATCTGATCTTTCTTGTCTTAGCAATAATGTTGACCACTTTTGTGAAACAAAATCCGCCTTGACAAAGTCCCATTCCGGCGTTTGTTCTTCTCTTTACCGCATCAACCGAACGAATTTTTATCGGTCTTTTTAAAACAGCAACAATATCGCCTTTGGTTATTTTTTCACACTTACAAACCACCTCGCCATAGTCTTTGTTTTCTTTCACCATTTTGTTTTGTGTTTTAATAGGATAATCTTTGAGCATTTTATATGGCTCTATCTTCTTTAGATTTTCTAGTTCACTCGTCTTGAAGCCTAAAAGTTTTACCACCATATTGGCGATTGCTGGCGCGCTTGAAAGTCCCGGCGAACAAATTCCTGCAAGGTTGATGATTCCATTAACTTTACTTTTTTCAATAACAAAATCGTCGCCACAAATGGCTCTCACGCCGGAGAACTCTCGAATGGCATTTTTAAAATCCACTTTATTTAAAATTAAACCTGCTTTTTCTTTAATTTCTTTAAGTCCGCTTTCAGTAGTCACCGTTTCATATTCACTTTTCTCGCTCGTCGGTCCCACAAGATAGTTGCCGTCGATGGTTGGAGTGATTAAAACGCCTTTCCCTTTTTCGGTTGGAAGCGGAAAAATTGTGCAAGGCACATTCAAAGTAGTCTCTTTAGAAAAAACGAAATACTCTCCGCGTCTATACTCAAGCGGATATTCTTCCGTCCCTAAAATTTTTGCCACCTCGTTATAGCCAAAACCTGCGGAATTTATGATACTTTTAGTTTTAAAAGTGTTGTTCTTTGTGACTATTTCAAAGATATCTTTTTCTTTTCTGCACTCTACTAAATCTTCTTCTAGATACAGTTCTCCGCCGTTTATAATTCCTTCTTCACAAAGTGCTATTGTAAAAAGATATGGACTTACAAGTGCGGCAGTTTTTGCATATAAGCCGACCGTTATATGCTCTCTTAAATCCGGAACAATTTTAAGAAGTTCTTGTCTATTTAAAATATAAAGTTCCTTTACACCGTTCTTTTGTCCTCTTTCATAGAGATTTTGAATTTTTTCTAAGTCATCACCTACAACAAGTGCTCCACATTTTCTTAGTGGAATAGAAAGACGGCGACAAATTTTTGGATATAAATTTGCTCCTTCCACATTCAGTTTTGCCTTCAAGGTGTTAGGCTCTGGGTCATAGCCCGCATGCACAAGACCGCTGTTGGCTTTGCTTGCGCCGGTCGCTACGTCACTTGCCGAATCAATGAGTGCTACTTTTTTGCCAATTCGCACAAGTTTATTGAAAATGGACACACCAACGACACCGCCACCTATTACCACTGCATCGTAAATTTTATTCATCTATACCCCTTTTCTAATAAATTTTAACTTAAAGTTTAAAAATCTAGTATTCAATAATTATTTTATCTTTTCAAAAAATCTTTGTCAAATAAAACAAAAAAGATAGTAAAATGTTTTTTAATTTTTTCAATTTATGCTAAAATAATTCTTGAAAAGGAAAAATTATGAGAAGATTTATCCTAGGAATTGACGAAGGCACAACAAGTGCACGAGCAGTTTTATACGATATTGACGAAAATCGACTTGTAGATAAACAGTCGAAAGCGTTTAAGCAGTTTTATCCTCAAAGTGGATATGTTGAGCAAGACGCAAATGAAATTTTGAACATTGTTATCTCTTCTTCTAAAACAGTGCTCACAAGAAATAAGGTGCAAAAAGAAGAACTTTTGGGAATTGGTATAACAAACCAGCGTGAAACAGTGGTGGCATGGGATAGAAAGACTATGAAGCCAATTTGTAACGCGATTTGTTGGCAATGCCGAAGAACTTCCAACTATATTAAATCTCTTCCACTCAAAATTAAAGATTTGATTCGAGAAAAAACCGGACTTATTCCAGATCCATATTTTAGTGCATCCAAAATGAAATGGATTTTAGATAATGTAAAAGACGCTAAAAAACTATCTAGAAGTGGAGATTTATGCTTCGGCACGATAGATTCCTATATCGCCACTGCACTAACAGGAAATTTTGTGACCGATACGACGAATGCCAGCCGAACAATGCTTATGAATATAAAAACTCTTGACTGGGATGACGAACTTTTAGATTATTTTAAAATACCACGAGAGACTTTACCAAAAATTTTACCATGTGACTATCATTTTGGGAATGTAAAAAAATTTTTTGATGCCCCACTTTGTTCCATTATCGGTGATCAACAGTCTAGCATGATCGGACAAGGAGCAATAAACTATGGAACGGCGAAAATAACTCTAGGCACTGGTGGATTTATCCTCACTAATGCTGGAAAAAATGCCAACAAATGCCCTGAAAAACTTTTGCTTACAGTTGCCTCCACTCTTGGAAACACAACCGAATATGCTATTGAAGGCAGTATCTACAGTGCTTGCAGTGGACTTAACTTTTTAAAATACAACTTTAATATGTATGAGGACGTTCGAAAGACAAGCGAAATGGCAGAAAGTTTAAAAGATAACGAAGGTGTATATTTTGTTCCGGCTTTCACAGGCATGGGTGCGCCATATTGGAACAGCGATGCGAGAGGCGAAATAAGTGGAATAACTTACGCCACCACAAAAGCACATATTGTCCGAGCGATGCTGGAGAGTATGGCATACAATTCAAAGGCCATTTTTGATGAAATGCGTTCGTCTGGACTAAAATTTTCTCTTGTTTCTGTGGACGGAGGAGGAAGTAACAACGATTTTCTTTTGCAATTTATGGCGGACATGCTAAACCATGACGTTGTCAAAAGTAAAAATGTAGAAGCAACCGTGATGGGCACAATTTATGTGGCGATGCTTTCACTTAACCTTATAAATAAAGATGAAATCAAAAAACTGACAAGTTCCACCGAAGTATTTTGTCCAAACATGAGCGAGAAAGACCGAGAAAAATATTATGATGGTTGGCAAAAAGCCATTAAAAAATTATAAAGGAGAAATTATGGAAGAAGAAGTTATGGAAACACCAAAAACAAAGAAAAAAAGTGCAGTAAAAGAAGAAAAAGAGACAAAAACTGCAAAAGCGTCAAAAACTATAGCCAAAAAAGAAACTAAAAATGAAGTTGAAAAAGAAGTGAAGGTAGAAAAGACAGAAAAAGTTACGAAACCAAAGAAAGAAGAAGTTAAAGAAAAAGTAAAAAAAGAGGCTAAAAAAACAAAAAAGACTTCTACTAAAAGTGAAAAAAGTGACAAGAAAACGGCAGGAAAGAAAACGACAAAAAAAGAAAAGACTCAAAAAGAAGAAAAAGTAAAAGAAGAGCCTTATGACATTTTGGACGTTGAAGGCTATCATCATCTTAAACTATATTCTTACGTATATGATAAAATAAAAAATCCTAAAGCAGTCATTTTGATTGTTCATGGAATGATGGAGCACGCAGGAAGATATGACAACTTCGCAAGATTTTTAAATGATAATGGCTATTATGTTATTGCTAATGACCTTAGAGGACACGGACATACCGCGGTGGACAAAAAGTTTGGCATGGGAGAAAAAGATATTTTTCAAGAAACCGTGCAAGACGAAATCATCATGCTCGAAAAAATCAAGGACGCCTATAACCTTCCTGTCTATCTTTTTGGACACTCTTATGGTTCAATGATAAGCCAAGCTATAATTCAAAACACCGACATTGTGGAAAAATGCGTGCTTTGTGGGACAGCCAACGGCTCAAGCGGAATAATGAAAATGGGTGGAAGTTTCACAAAATTTCTTTCACTTTTTAAAGGCGATACTGCAAAGGCTGGGGTTGTTGAAAATATGTGTATTAAAAATTATGGCAAAAAATTTGAAAACGGGAATTGGCTGACACGTGACGAAAGTGTTTTCAAGGCTTACCAAGAAGATGAATTTTGTGGCGGAACTTTTCCGTTTGGGTTCTATAAAAGTATGCTTACAAATATGAAAAAAATAAACGCAGGGATTAACAAAATTGGCAACAAAAAGATTTTCTTAATTGCTGGCGAAAAGGACCCTGTAGGCTCTTGTGGCAAACAGGTAGTGGCATTAAACAAACGATATCTTTCCAACAATATTGACTCTCGCGTAAAAATTTACCCTGAATGCCGTCACGAACTTCTTAACGAATTAAACAAAGAAGAAGTCTATAATGATATATTGAATTTCTACAATTCTTAATAAAAAATGAAATAAAGTAAATATTTGAA
>CALVTF010000008.1 GCA_944360025.1 uncultured Clostridia bacterium | reverse complement strand
TTGTTAAAATCAACGAAAAGCAAGCAGATATTGTTAGACAAGTTTACAATGACTATATTTCAGAAATGAGATTAAAAGATATTGCAATTAAACTTAAAAAGCAAGGTATAAAGACAAACAACGGCAATGACTGGACAATAAATCAAATATCAAGAATGCTACGAAGTCCATATTATTGCGGAAAGGTCTATGCTGACAATACAGTTTATACAAATATTTATCCACCGATTATTAGTGAAGAATTATTTGATAGGGTTAACAAAAGTTTGCAAACAGGTAAACGCACAGCAGCACAAAAGAAAGCGCCAATTCCTTTTATTTTGTCAGGCAAACTTGTTTGTGGAAAATGCAAAGCAAATATGACTGGCGACAGCGGAACAGGAAGAAATGGTATTCACTATTATTACAAATGCGTGAACAGAAAAAGAAAACACTCTTGCGACAAAAAGAGTGTTGAAAAGGATTATATTGAAAACTATGTTGTTTGTGCCGTGAAAGAGTTTTTAAAACACAATAGACAACTGAAAGAACTGTCACAAGCAGTTGCTGAAATATTTAACGAATATATCGGCAAAGATGTGGTGTTAAACTCTCTTAATGCACAAATGAAAGAGATAGATAGACAACTTAATAATTTAGCAAATGCAGTAGCAAATGGAATATTCTCAAAAACAACAAATCAAAAGTTTAACGAACTTGAACAAGAAAAAGAAGATTTAGAAATCAAAATTGCAAGACAAAAAGCAAAGACAGTCACTCCGCTTGACGCCGACAAAGTTTACAATTGGTTTTTATCTTTTCAAAATATAGACATAACCGACAAACTCGCTTGCAAACGAATGATTGATATGTTTGTGAACAAGATTGTTTTGTATGACGATTATTTTGATATATACTTCAACACTTCGAATGATGAAAACAAAAATATTAAACTGGACAATCCAGAAGATTTTGAAGAAATAGAAAAAGAGCAACCCATCGGTTCGGATTGCTCTCACTTGGTGCGAGCGGTGGGACTTGAACCCACACTCTTTCGAACATGCCCCTTAAACATGCGCGTCTGCCATTCCGCCACGCTCGCATTTATTTACGACTTCTTTATTATAGTTAAATTTACTTTATTTGTCAACAATTTTTTCAGTTTTTTTCAAAATTTTATTATTTTTAAAACCAAATTATAAATTTTGACTATATGAATATAAAACCAATTTTAAATCAAAATTATAAATTTTTATTATAAGAAAGGCAATTTGTTTGATTTTTTTTAATATATAGTGTTATACTATTAAAGTATGAAGAGTAAAATATTTAACAATAAATTTTTGTATTTATTTGTAGCATGTTTTATGGCAATAGTGCTTTGCTTTGTTTCTTTTTTGTACTTTGATTTTTCTGTTAATGTAAATACTCTAAGTCTTTCTTCATTTAATCAAGAAGAATTTTTAGAACTTCAAAATGGGTTAAGCCGTATTTATGAGAAGTATGGTGTTTCTCAAGACGGAGAAGAAATTGTTGTAAGTAAAGATAATGTGTTAGAAGAAAATGGTGATGAATATATTTCATCTTCTCTTTTAAATTCTCAAAAGGAAATTTCTGCTTTTTCTATTAATGAAAAAGAAGAGAATTTAGTTTCTTTAAGTTCATTGGAAGATGAATATGATATTGTTGAAAATGATGAGTCCTATACGCTTTCTACAAGCGATTTTACAAATAGAATAATTGTTTCTTATGACGGAGAACTAGAGGCTTATAACACTGAATATTATGCTGAAGGTTTAGGGTATCATATTTATCAATATGAAACTAAAGAGGATACTTTAGATGCTTACAATTATTATTTAAATCTTCCATATGTGGAAAGTGTAAGTTATGATAATGTGGTTACTGCAGAAAGTGTTGATGAAGAAATAACAGTTGAGTCACAATCTGATTTTCATTCATGGGGCGCTGAAGTTATCGGTGTAGACGATTATATGGCTTACTTAAATTTTCTATACACTGACGAAGAACTTGAAACAGTTTATGTTGCTGTTCTTGATAGTGGCGTAAATACCGACCACGTGCTTCTTAGAAATAGAGTCGATTTTGACCTTTCTGCCGATTTTACAACCGGAGTTATGGTTACTGGTAAAGAAGCGGTAGAAGATGATAACGGACATGGTTCTCATACTGCTGGAATCATTGCTGATCAAACTAAAGATAATGTAAAAATCATTTCTTTAAAAGTTTTAAAAGCGAATGGTAAAGGCTCAGTTTCAAACATTTTACTTGCCATCAATTACATTTTAAGTCTAAATGAAGCAACAGAAGAAGGCGATGGTTTAAATATTCGTGTCATGAATATGAGTTTAGGGCTTGAGGATGAAAATGGGTATGAAATTCATAATAGAGACCTTGAAAATTTGGTGACAAGTGTATATAAAAACAACAACATAATGTCTGTTGTTTCAGCCGGAAATTTGCATAATGATACTATTTCAAACATACCTGCAAATGTAGAAGAGGCTATTGTCGTTGCGGCACTTGACCCTACAATGACGATTGCATCTTATTCAAATTATGGTAATACAGTTGATTTTTGTGCACCAGGAACAAGTGTTGAGAGTTCGTACATTAATAAACTTTTAATAAATGATTCGACATTTTATAGAGAATTAAGCGGAACTTCAATGGCTGCTCCTCATGTTACTGCCGCTTTTGCTTTACTACTCTCAAGTCCTAAATATAGTGATTATTCAAATGCCGACCTTATCTCTATTCTTCAGCAAAATGCCATTGATTTAGGGGATGAAAATTGGGATAGAGTTTATGGTTATGGTTGTGTTAACATATCAAAGTTAGGTATTAACACAAGCGGTGAGGTAGAGTTTAGTGAAACGGAACTTAATCATACTGAAGAATTTAAGGTTACTTTATCATACAATGTAGATAAACCTTATACCATTTATTATACTTTGGATGAAAGTATGCCAGGAATAAATTCTCAAGTTTATAGTGGACCAATAACAATTTCAAAAACGACTCAAATAAGAGCAGTGGCTTATGTGGTTGCTGACGAAAATGATGAAACTGTTATGAAAAGTGAAATTTCAACAATAACTTATTACTTAAATAATATTGATTTAGATAGTAGTTTTGTTGTAGAGGGCAATGGGCTTTTTGGAACACTAGTAAGTTATTCTGGGAATCTGACTACATTAAATATTCAGGACGTAATTAATAATGTTAGAATCACTTCAATAGGAGAGAATGCTTTTTCTAATTCCAATGTCGAAAATATTATTTTACCAAATAGTTGTACAACAATTGAAGATTATGCATTTTATTATGCTTTTAATTTAAAATCAGTATCAGCAAATTATGTTAGATATATTGGCGATTATTCTTTCGCTAATTGTTGGGGGCTAACTGAATTAACTTTCCCTTATATTCAGGAAGTTGGTAATGGTGCATTTAATTCTTTAAGATTAGAAAAACTTTCTTTAGGTAGTAATCTTACAAGTTTTGGTGAAATGTATGATTTCCATGTTCAAAATTTGGAATGTTATACGGGAAGTGATATAGACACCACGTTATCTCAATATACAAACAATTTAATTTCGATTAATCTTAAAACTACACTGCCTTCAAATGCATCAAGGATTATTTCAAAAACAGGTTCAAATTTTTCAATAGATTTTGAGGTTTATGGAAAATATCCATATATATATTCTTCAAGTCTTTCTGATGATTCTGGAAATGAGTATAATAACTATGTTACACTTTATGAAGATACTACAGATTTTGAGGATAATTACACTAATACATTAACATATACCTTTAATAACTTAGGTGTTGGGAACTATACTTTTGGATTTACAGCAATAGATATTTTTGGAAATATGACAGAGGAAATATCTTTAACGGTTTTAGTTCTGCCTGCGTCAACAGAAATTTATTATCTCGTGCTTGAGGGTAACAATTACAATGTATATATTGATGGTCAACTCGCTCAAGATGGTTTCATTTTATATAAAGGAATAAGTGACTACGAAGTAACTTTGGAAGCCGAATCAAGTTATACTCTTTCAAATTATGAAGTTGTTATGAGAGATGTTCCTATTGATGAGTTAAATGATATCAATCAAAATATTGTCACATTCACTCTTCCTACTATTGACGGAAACGTTAATATAAATTGTGTTGTAAGTGAAATACAAGAGTTTTATCTTACATTTAGTCACAGTGATAATATAGACATTTTAGTTAGTGATGAGGTTATAGATAGCGTGCTCAATGTTCAAAGAGAGCAAAATTTAACATTTACGGTAGTTCCAAAAACCGGCTACAAAATTGACAAAGTCCTTATGAATGGTCAAAGAATATCCTTAAATCAAACCAATTCGTTTACTCTGTCATACATTTTACAAGATATGACTATTGAAGTTTATGAAAGTATTTTGACTTTTAATATTAATATTGCATATGGTTACGGTGGGGTTACTTCTTCAAACAATTTTGATACTGCAAATTATGGCGAAAACAAAGTTTATAATATTTTGCCAGATGATGGATACGAAATTGAATCTATAGTTGTTAATGGTCAAGAAATTGAAATCTCTGACAACACTTTAGAACTTCAAAACATAACTAGTGACATGAGTGTAGTGATTACGTTTAAACCTATTCAAACAGGACTTTCCGAAAGTGAACTTACAATTGTCATTTTGTTTGCCACAATTTTAGGAATTGGCTTAATTTGGGCATGTGTAGAAATCATTTTAAAAATTAATAAAAATAAAAAGTATAAATATAAAAAAAATTATTCTAAACATTTTTAATTTTCAATATGTATATGATATAATGTTTGTAGGAAATTAATTCCAATAATATATTAAAGGAGGTAAAAATGAGTCCGGGACTTATTGCTGTGCTTGTTATTGTTGGTATTATAGTCCTTTTAGCAGTAATTCTTATTATTTGGATTTGGGCTACTTACAATGCTTTTGTCAGACTTAAAAACAATGTTGATGAAGGCTATTCTACGATGGACGTTTACATGAAAAAACGTTATGACCTTATACCAAATTTAGTGGAAACTGTTAAAGGTTATGCAAAACATGAAGAAGAAACATTGGAAGGCGTTATGCAAGCAAGATATTCATGTATGTCTGCTAATAATATCGAAGAAAAAGCAAAATATGAAAATATGCTCACAGGTACACTTAAATCATTGTTTGCTGTAACTGAAAACTATCCAAATTTGAAGGCTGATCAAAACTTTATTGACCTTCAAAATTCTTTGAAAACTTTGGAAGAAGAAATTGCAACTTCAAGAAAATATTACAATGGTTGTGTAAAAACTTATAATATTAAACGCGAAAGTTTTCCATCAAATATGATTGCAAAATGGTTTAAGTTTGAAAAACGTGAACTTTTTGAAATTACAGAAGTTGAAGAAAGAAAGGCTCCTAAAGTTGATTTCAGTAAATAAGAAAACTAAGTATGATTCTTGCATTAAAAAAAGCACACATTGTGTGCTTTTTTTTAAATCTCACTCTTAACAAAATACCTTGCATCGTGTAAGCATAGTGGACAAACAAAATCTTCTGGTAATGGATCACCTTCATAGACATAGCCACATACTGAACAAATATAAACTACCTTTTTCTGTTGCGCTGTAGGGGATTTAGGTTTTATATTTGATTGATAGTATGCATATGTAATTGAAGGAATATTATTTAAGACAACTTCATCTGTCACTTTTGCTAAAAATTCATAATGGGTTCCTAAATCACGAACTTCCACAACTTCTGCTGATATGTAAGAATTTGTCCCTTGTGTAATGTATGGAATGCCATTTTCAGCAATTTTGAAATCAGTGAAGTCATCAAATTTATCTGTATCTTTTCCGCTTGCGAAACCAAATCTTTTTATCAAATCAAAGTTTGCTTCCTCATTTAAAATAGAAATATTGAATTTTTTAAATTTTAAAATTTGCTCTGTTGTGTAATTATTTTTATTTATTGCAATCATTATTTGGTTGGGATTGGAAGTGACTTGTGATAAGGCATTTATAACACAACCATTTGTTTTTTCTGTTTTTGCTGTTAAAATGTAAAGTCCATAAGAAATATTAAACATTGCATTCATAATTTTCTCCTTTTAAATATATTATCACATATAATATTTTTGGTCAAATAATTTAAGTATTTGAAAGAAAGAAAAATAGGCTTTAAAATCATAATAGTAGAATATTATTAAGATGATATAATTTTTTTAAAAGATTATAAATATTTTAAGATTTTTTTAATATATGTTAGATTTTAAAGACACACACAGTGTGTTGCATTTTTTGGAAAAATATGATATAATAATATTAGAAGGTGCAGTATTCTAGTCATTTTCCATATTTTAGGAAGATGAAGTAATGGCATCGACAGGCATATCTGTGAAGTTTCTGGTGCTTGCTTTGGTTGCCCAAACCGGGGTTTGTGCTGGAAGTTAAGATTATTGGGCGAGTTATAACGGCATATAACCCACGTCCCAATTTTCGTGGAGACTCAACAGGGTGAGAAATCACTCTCTGAGCAAGAACCTGCATTGCGGTAAAAGTCGTGTGCAGCGTAGCCTATCCTGAGTGGGTATTTGGGAATTAAGTTTAAACGCATTTCTTTTCTTGGCCGAGATGGGAAATGCCTGCTTATGAAACAATACTTGCAAAACGGAAGAATAATTTATGGAAAATGTTAAGGAAAACTTCTAGACTGTTGCTTTGCAAGCAAAGTAAGGATTATAGTGTGTTCTGAGTGGCGATTCGGTGTTATTTTCTGCTTAAAAGGAAACTGCTCTTATTGCGGTGACGCGGAGTGCGGAAATGGGAAATCCGACCGAACCTATGACACAAGGTTTACTTATTTTGTTGCCTTCTTATAGAGCCTTTATGGCTCTATATTTTTTATTTGCATTATTATATTAAAATGTTGTAAAATATAGTAAATTTTATATATAGGAGTTTAAATGGAAAAAGTTAAAAAGAAAAAGAAGAAAAAACAATCAAAATTTGCGCTATGGTTTAAATGGCCATTAATTGTGTTGGTTATATCTTTTTCCTTATCTTTATTTTTTGGTGTACTTAGCGAAATTGCTATGACAAATGCCAACATATTTATTGCAATCGTTGTTGTGTTGGTCTTTTTGGTTATAGCAATCATAACTGATATGATAGGAGTGGCAATTGCAGCATGTGACACAACTCCTTTTAGAGCAATGGCAGCGAAAAAAATCCGTGGAGCAAAAGAGGCTATTATGCTTGTTAAGAATGCTGATAGGGTATCAAGCATTGTTGCGGATATATTGGGTGATGTTTGTAGCATTTTAAGTGGTGCGGCAGGAACCACGATTGCAGTTGCTCTTATTTCTTCCAATTCTTCTTCCATGGTTGAAGTTATCATATCTTCTTTGGTTTCTGCAGTGATTGCTGCCTTATTAATTTCTGGTAAAGCACTTATGAAAAGGTATTCTTTAATTCATAGCGAAAAAATCATTCTTATTTTAGGAAAATTTATAAGCATTTTCCATATAAACAAAAAATCAAAAAAGAATGATAAAAAGAATAAAAAATTAGAAAACAACAATGATTTAAGTAATAAAACAGAAACTGCAACCGAAGATGAGCAACAAGAAAATAAAAAAGAAAACTTGGAAAATATAGAAGAAGAAAATACGAAAGAAAATACATTAGAAAACACAGAAAACGATGATGATTGTGACAAATAAATTACATTATTTAATAAAATTTTCTTATTTTTGTTTGAGAATTAGGTTATATATGATATAATTCATATTATGGAAAATAAGATTAAAGTTTTAGTAACTTTTATTGAAGCAGGAATGGGACATATGGTGACAGCGGAGGCCATTCTTGATGCTTTAAGAGTAAAAAATGATGGAAGAATTGAGGTTATTAAATCTCAAATATTGCAAAGGACACCGCGACTTGCAAAATATGAAAAATTTTTAGTTGAACAAACAAAAATGGCAAGTAAAGTTAAGGGGCATAGCGGTGTTCAATTTTTCTTTATGAAACTTTTCGGACCTCAAGCCTCTTTAAAATTTGTTCATTCGACAGTTTATAGAAAACAACGAAATGAATATGTAAATGAGTTAAAAAAAATCAACCCAGATATTATCATTGATACGCACTATTTTGCATCGTATTGCTCTTGTTATTATCGTGACCACTTTAAAAAGAGTTGCAAAGTAGTTACTTACAATCCAGATAATAATGTACATGGATGGTGGGATAGGAGTGTTGATTATTTCATTACCAATAATGAGCTTGCGACAGAAGAGGCAATCAAATTAAAATTTCCAAAAGAAAAGGTTAAACAAGTCTTTTTTATCACAAGGAAATCTCTTGTTGATGATGATAATACAAAGGAATTTTATCGAAAAAAATATGATTTACCTTTGAATCAATTTACTGTTAAAATTGCAGATGGTGTTTACGCTGAGGCAAAGTTAGAGGATTTTGTTAAAGAACTTATTAAATCAGATAAAAAAATGACCATTATCGCAATTGCTGGTAAAAATAAAAAACTTTACGAGGAATTAAAAAGTCTTAAAGTCCCAGAAAATATAACTTTACGTCCTTTTGAATTTGTTAAAGATATTCATGAACTGTTTAAAGCGAGTGATTTATTTATCACAAAGGCTGGACCTAATGCAATTTTAGATAGTGTGTTTTTAAGAGTGCCGGTTTTGGTTAATTATTATGCATCAAGCATTGAAAAACGCACAAAAGAATTGTTTGTTGATAGATTTGAGTGCGGGGTGGAGATTCAAGACAAGAAAAAAGCGAGAAAGTTTGTGGAAGATTGTATTGATAATCCACATATTCTTGACAAATATATTGAAAATGAAGAAAAATTTGATAAACATAGAAATGGAGCAACGGAAATTGCTGAATTTGTTTCTGAAATTGTGAGTAAAATGCAAAAATAGGTAAAAATTTTACCTATTTTTTTATTTTTATGTTATAATCAAGCTATGAATTTTATAATTTCACAAGTGATGGGCGGAATTGCTCTAATTTTAGTTTTTATTTCCTATTTTTTAAATAATAAGATTCATTTTCTTATATTTTATATTATTGGAAATATTTTTTATGCACTTTCTTATATTTTTATCAATGCTTTAGTTGCGGGAATAAATAGTTGTTTCAGCATTATTAGATGTATTATTATATACATATATGATATGCAAGAAAAGAAAATCCCGTGGTTTTATTTGCCGATTTTTTCATTTTTATATATAGCGGTAGGAATAGTATTTTTTGAAAATTATTATGACATTATTGTGATGATAACACCAATTTTATTTACTCTTGCAATGATGATGGAAAATATGGAACTTTTACGCTATTTTATGATAATACCTAATTTAATGCTGGTTTTTTATGGTATTTTGAATGGGGTTTATACTTCAGCAGTGTTAGACTTTATTGAAGTTATTGTAATTTCAATATCTATTGTTAGTTTTTATGTTGGAATTATGAGAAAAAAGCATTTTGATAAGGAATATGAAAAAAGTTATAAAATAATTAAAAATGTTTTATTTAAAGAAAGAATAAATTAACACCTTTTATGCTTTAAACACTTGCATTTTTATTGTCTGTTTGGTAAAATATTAAGGTAAATTTTTAGTGAGGTTTTTATGATTACTGACATAGAATTAAAAAATAAGTGGTTTGAATTTTTTGAAAGTAAAGGATTTAAAAGAATTGCAGGTTATTCAATAATTCCTGAAAACGACCCTACTGTTCTTTTCACGACTGCTGGAATGCATCCGCTTGTTCCATATCTTCTTGGCGAGCCACACCCAGAAGGAAATAAAATTTGTGATATTCAAAGATGTATAAGAACGACCGATATTGATGAAGTAGGTGATAATTCACACCTTACTTCTTTTGAAATGCTTGGAAATTGGTTTTTGGGCGATTGTGACAAAGAAAAGATGATAGAATATTCATATGAATTTTTGACAAGCCCAAAATATTTAAATCTACCAAAAGAAAGACTCGCAACCACTGTTTTTGCTGGTGATGAAGTTGCACCTAAAGATGAAGTAGCGTATAACGCTTGGAAAAAATGTGGAATCAAAGAAGTTTTTTATCTGGGGAAAGAAAATAATTGGTGGGCACTTGGTGGAGGTGTTGGACCTTGTGGACCAGACACTGAAATGTTTTTTGACACAGGAAAGCATAAATGCTCGGAAAATTGTTCTCCTGCTTGCGATTGTGGAAAATATGTAGAAATTTGGAATGACGTATTTATGCAATATGTAGTTGAAAAAGAAGGGGAAAAAGTAAAACCACTTTCAAAGCCAAATATTGACACCGGCATGGGTTTAGAGCGTACTGTAATGGTTCTCAATGGCTTAAAATCCATTTATGAGTGTGGAATTTTAAAAGACGTAATTGACTTTATTTCTTCTAAGGCTGAAAAAGCATATGATGAAAGCGAAAAATCCACTCGTTCATATCGCATTATTGCCGACCACTTACGTTCGTCAATGTTTATTTTAGGTGATGAGCGCGGTGTTACACCTTCTAATGTTGGACAGGGTTACATTTTAAGAAGATTTATCCGTAGAGCAGTAAATTGTGCAAGAAATATTGGTTTTGATACAAAATATTTTGAAAATATTATAGATTTATTTGTTGACAGACATGGTGAAGACTATAGTGACATAAAGAGAAACCGTGAGTTTATTAAGGACGAATTAAATAAAGAAGTAGAAAAATTTTCAAAAGCATTGGAAGAAGGGCATAAAGAGTTTGAAAAAGTAATTCTTGGAATTGAAAAACACAAAGAATTTGCGTCTCTTAAGGGGGAAGTTGTGCCTAATATAATTTCCGGAAAGGCTTGCTTTAGACTTTATGATACTTTTGGTTTTCCTTTTGAACTTACTAAAGAACTTGCATTGGAGCGTGGCTATGAAGTGGATGCAGAAGGATATAAAAAGGCATTCGAAGAACACCAAGAAAAGAGCAGAAGTGCTTCTGCTGGCACTTTCAAAGGAGGACTTGCTGATACTTCAATGGCAAGTGCGCATCTTCACACTGCAACTCACCTTTTAATGGCAGGACTTCGCAAAATGTTCGGTCCTCAAGTACAACAAAAGGGTTCAAATATAACTCCAGAGAGAATGCGTCTAGACTTTAATGTGGATCATAAATTGACTGCAGAGGAAATTAAAAATTTGGAAGATTTTGTTAACGATGCAATTTCAAAGGCAATTCCTGTGACATATGAAGAAATGTCAGTTAGCGATGCTAAAAAAAGTGGTGCTGTCGGTGTTTTTGATAATAAATATGGAGAAGTTGTTAAGGTTTATTCTATAGGCGACATAAGCAAGGAGATTTGTGGTGGACCACATGCTAAAAATACGGCTGACCTTCATCATTTCAAAATAACGAAAGAAGAAAGTTCTTCAGCAGGTATTAGAAGAATTAAGGCGATTTTGGACTAAATATAAATCTTCTTGACAAACTATAATTTAAATGATATAATTTATTATATAAATTTATAAGTTTACTTAAAAGGAGGAACAGGATGCCTCAAGGGAAAATAAAAAAAGGGTTTTTCTTCTATTTTGGGCTTTTTGTACTTTTAGTTGTTGCAATATTTTTGATAATACTTGTAATTTTAATGTTTAATCCTGGGAAAACAATATTATGGTTTAAATATTTTACGGCAGGAAATACTTATGAAATAACCACAACGACAGACGAAGCAGAACAACCTATAGACCTTTCAAGTACTTCTAATATTACTAATATTGAAGTGGAATGTTCATATGCAGACGTTAGAATTCAAAAATCAAATGAAGTTCGTAAAGATTGTATTGTAATTGAAAATAACGCTAAAGGTTTTGCAACGTCTTCTCAAGCAACTGATTTTTCTTACAATGTTATAATCAAGGAAGGTAATACTCTTTCTATAACAGTAGTTGAGCCTGTTGGGTTTATTTATCTTTCAAACGATATTACCATAACTATAAACATATTTTTTAATGAGGATCATGGTACAGCAAGTGGAGATTTCTCAAATATTGGTTTTAATGTAATCACAACTTCAGGTAATATAGATATTGGAGGTAATACTTATCTTAATCAAACCATAACACCTAGGTCAATCACTGCTCGTACAACTTCAGGTAATATTATGTTAAGAAGTAGTGCAAATATTTTAAATACCCAAAGTATTAATTTTACAACAGATAACGGTGGTATGATTACAGCGGGCAACAATGTGATTTACAATGATCAACAGGCTAGCGGGATTGTGTTAAATAATGGTTCAATTAATCTTAGAACCAGCAATGGAACTATAGATTTTGACGTAATAAAAATTAATAATTCAGGAACGTTAAACGTTGAAAATTATCGTGGAAATGTAGTTCTTGATAATGTTGAGGTTGATAATTTTACAATAAATAGTTATGAAGGTAACTACTTAATTGGTAAAGTTGTTTGTGATGAATTTTCATTTACTCCTTCGGAAGATAGAGTTCATTCACCAAATATTCAAATTGAAGAGTTGACAGGGAATTTAGTTATTTCTTCAAGCACTAACAATGCAAATCCAGATTTAACTATTGGTAAATTGACAGGAAATGCTGATATTTTAAATGTTAATGGGAGTATAAATATAAATAGTATTAGTGGTGGTAGGGTCTATGCTCAAATTCAAAATGGTCAATTAAATCTTACTTATGCTTCACAAACTTCTAAACACAATGAAGAAGATTATTTGAGAGCAAATGGAAATGCTTCAATTACTGTTAATTTTGAGGGGGCTTTCAAAAACGACTTACGAATGATTACAGGAAGTGGAAATATCAATATTAATTTTACTAATAATGCAGGATTTACAGCAAACTCTTTTGTAAATGATGGTGAAAATTATGGGCGTCCTGAAACAGGAATTGTTCCAGAGTTATTAAGTAACGACAAAATTTCTACTAATATTGGGAATATTGAAAAGAATCCTCTTTTAGTGAAAGATAATTCTGGAAATAGTGATAGTGTAATTAATATTTACACAAATTCAAATGTTACATTCACTTTAAGATGATAAAAAACACTAGGAAAACTAGTGTTTTTTTGTATTATCAAGATTTTTATTAAGGCTTATTTTATTTTGAATTTATAATTTTATTTGTTATAATATATTTTATGAAAATTATTCATTGTGCGGATTTGCACTTAGATTTAAAAATGTTAAGTGGGCTTGATGCCGAAAAGCGAAAGATAAAAAGAACTCAACTTTTGCAAAATTTTTATAATCATTTAGATTATGTTGATAAAAATGGCGTTGATTCTGTGCTTCTTTGCGGAGATATATTTGATACGCAAGAACCAACAAAAAAAACGCTTAGTCTTTTTAAAAATGCCATTTTAAACCATAAAAACATCAAATTTTTCTATATTTGGGGAAATCATGACAAGAAAGTTATGCCATTTTCTTCTGACGAAATGCCAGAAAATTTCAATGTTTTTAAGGAAGATTTTTTAGCTATAGATTTAGATGAAAATGTTACCATTGGTGGAGCAAGTCTTGATAGATTTGTTAAAGATAATTTTTACTCTACAATAAATTTTGATAAAAATAGAGTGAATATTTTAATGTTGCATCAGCCGATAAACACTTCTGACCAATATTTTAATGGTGTTTATACTTATAATCTTGCTGGGAAATATATAGATTATTTGGCACTTGGTCATATTCATCAGTCACTTTCTGGAAAGATTGATGATAGGGGAGTTTGGCAATATAGTGGGGCTTTGGAAGGAAAATCTTTTAATGATGCTGTGCCTATTGGAAGTAAGAAAGGATTTTTCCTTTTAAACATTGAAAATGGAAAACTTGATTTTCAATTTGTGCCATTTAGTTTGTATGATTATCGAATTGTGGAGATTTCAGCCAATTTACAAGACGACCATTTTAAAGTGATGGAAAAAATGGAAAATGTTTTGAAGTATCTTGGTAAAACCGATATTGTGAGAGTGATTTTGAAAGGAAAACATAAGGAAGAAAATGTTTTTCAACTTGATTTAATGTATCAAAAATTTAACAATAATTTTTTCAATTTTGAAATCGTGGACAATACGGAAACTGAGTTTAATTTTGAGAAGTATAGTCTTGAAACTTTTTCACTCAAGGGCGAGTTTTTAAGAACAGTTAGAGATAGTGAATTGCCACAAAGTGAAAAAGACAAAATTTCCCTCATTGGAATCGAAGCGCTTAAAGGGGAGGATATAACGTTATGAAAATTATATCTTGCCATATTGATGCTTTTGGAAAACTTAATAATGTTGATGTTAAATTTAATGAAAGTTTAAATTCTGTTTGTCAAGAGAATGGCTTTGGAAAAACCACGCTTGCAATGTTTATTAAGGCGATGTTTTTTGGTTTTGATAATTCTCGCAAAAAAATGAATGATAGAGTTCAATATCAACCACTATCTCAAGGGAACTATGGTGGAACTCTTACGTTTGAAACTGAGAAAGGTAAGTTTAAGATTATTAGAAGTTTTAAGAGTACTTTGACAAAAGACACTTTTGAAATTTTTAATGCGGAAACAAATTTGCCAACTAAAATTTATTCTGAAAATTTAGGTGAAGAAATTTTTGGTGTGGGGAAAGAAACTTTCGATGCTACAATTTTCTTTGCACAAAATGACCTTGCAAGCGAAGTTAATGATGGAATTAAAGCATCGCTTGTTGGGAATATTTCTTCAGATGATATGGGGGCTTATTCAGTTGCTATAAGAAAATTAAAAGAGAAAAAATTAGAACTTAATAGAGAATTAAAAACTATCAATTTAGAATATGACCAACGCCTCTTGAGAGAAAATAAGTTAAGAGAAGAAAACCTAAAAGAGAAAATAAATTTTTCAAATGAAGATATAAAAGTTTGCGAAGAAAATATCGTAAAGATAAATGCAAATAAAGAAAATTTAAAAGAGTTGCAAAATAAGTTAGAGAACTATCGAAGTGAGAAAAAGGCTTTAAAAATTTTAATTGATGATAAAAGTAAAGAACTTGAAAAATTAAGAGAAAATATTGAAAATCAAAAATTAATTGTCGAACAAAAAAATAACAATAAAAAACAAAAAATTCAAGAAAATAACGAAAAAATAAATAAAAATAAGAAAAAAAATAATTATTTTTTAATTATTTCAATTATTATGCTTATTTTATCAATTATTTCTATGAGTGTTTATTTTGCAGTAAATAATATTATTTTAATGATTATTTTCGCAATTTTTCTTGTTTCATTTGGAATTTTGTTTACCTTATATTTTGTTAAAAGAAATAAAGATGGAATAAATGAATTTATAGAAAATGATAATTTTGTGGAAGAAGAACAGTTAAAAAACTTAAAAAAGGACGAAGTTTTAAAACTTGGAGAAATAAAAGATAAAGAGCAAGATTTACAAAATCTAAACAGACAATTTCAAAATGAATTTGGTTTGACGGAAAGGGAATTTGTTGAAAGATTAGAACATAATGACAACATATTAAAAAGATATGAAAGTCAAAAAGTTACTTCTGAGACAAATTTAAAACATTATCAAAATGAATTTGAGAAAGTTGAAAATTATGTTCAAGAACTTGAAGATAAACTTAATGAAGATACAGAAAATTATGATAAATTGAAGAAAAATTTGGACATAATTGAAAAAACTGAAGAATTTTTGCAAATTTCAAGTGAAAACTTGTCAAAAAGATATGTTGAACCTGTGCAGAAAAAATTTGATGAGTTTTATAAAAAATTCTTTGTCAATGATAAAATTGTTTTCAACACAAACTTAAATTCTTTGATTGAACAATCACTTCAAAAAGATGGCTATTTGAGTGCAGGGACTTTAGATTTGGTTAATATTTGCAAGCGTTTTGCCCTTATTGATTTGCTTTATAAAAAGGAAAAGCCTTTTATCATTTTAGATGACCCTTTCATAAATTTAGATGATAAGAATTTGAAAGTGGCAAAAGAAATTGTTATGGAAGAAGCAAAAAAATATCAAATCATTTTCCTAACCTGTCACTCATCAAGGCATCTATGATGCGTTCAAAATTTGGGGCATTATCAGGTTTACTAAAAATCAAATTTACTAAAAATTAAAAACTTTTTATTAAAATTCATAAAAAATCAAATAAAAGGGTGTAAAAATTGGAAAAAATTAAAAAAATTGCGAAAAAACTTAATATAAAAGAATGCGATTTAGAATGTTTTGGCGAATATAAGGCTAAAATCAAAAACCTTAAATTTAAAGAAAAAGGGAATTTGATTTTGGTCACTTCTATCAATCCTACAAAGAGTGGTGAAGGAAAAACCACCGTTTCAATTGGACTTGCTGATGCATTATCTTTATTAAAGAAAAAAGTTTGTTTAACCCTTCGTGAACCATCACTTGGTCCAGTGTTTGGGCTTAAAGGTGGAGCAACTGGTGGTGGAAAAGCAGTGGTTGAGCCAAGTGAAGAAATCAACCTTCATTTCACAGGCAATTTCCATGCAATAACTTCTGCGAATAATCTTCTTTGCGCTATGATTGACAACCACATTTTCCAAGGGAACGAATTGGATTTTAAGGAAGTGGTTTTTAATCGTTGTATTGATATGAATGATAGGGCACTACGAGAAATCACCATTAATGAAGAAAAACTTAAAAATAATAAATCAAGAAAAGAACATTTTGTGATTACTCCAGCAAGTGAAATTATGGCAATCTTTTGTCTTGCTAAAAATGAGCAAGATTTGAAAGAAAAACTAGGCAAAATTATTGTTGGATACAACAGCAAAGAAAAACCAATTTTTGCAAGAGACTTAAAAGCAGAAAATGCGATGTTTTTACTTTTAAAAGAAGCATTTTATCCAAATCTAGTACAAACAAGAGAAGGAACACCAGCGATTATTCACGGCGGACCATTTGCAAACATTGCTCATGGCTGTAATTCTGTTGTTGCCACAAAAACTGCCTTATCTTATGCTGATTTTGTTGTCACTGAAGCAGGGTTTGGAGCAGACCTTGGAGCAGAGAAGTTTTTTGATTTAAAATGTCGAGAAAATAGTCTTAATCCTAAATGTGTTGTGATTGTGGTGACAGTTAAAGCCTTAAAAGAGCATAGTGAAGATTTAAGTTTAGGGCTAGAAAATTTAGAAAAACACATTTCAAACATTAAAAATGTTTTCAATAAATCTTGCGTTGTGGCTTTAAATTTCTTTGAAAATGATAGTCAAAAAGATATTGAAAAAGTTAGAAAATTTGTGGAAAATCTTGGAGTTAATTTTGAAGTTTGCAGTCCATATCTTGAAGGTGGGGAAGGGTGCAAAAAACTTGCAAAAAAAGTTTTAGAAAATTTTAACGACAAAAAATTGACTTTTGCATACAACCTTGAAGATAGCATTGAAAAGAAAATTGAAGACATAGCAAAAAATGTTTATGGAGCAAAAAGTGTAAAATTTTCTGAAAAATCACTTAAAAATATGAAAAAAATTGAAAAAATCGCTAAAAACTATCCTGTTATCATTGCAAAAACGCAATATTCACTTTCTTGTGATGATAACTTAAAGGGTGCTCCTAAAGATTTTGTTTTAGATATCGAAGATATTGAATTAAAAAATGGAGCAGGTTTTGTTCTTGCGATTTGTGGTAAAATTATGTTGATGCCAGGACTTCCAAAACACCCAAATGCAGAAAATATTTAGAAGTCTTATAATTTTACATTTAAAAGTTAGTAATATGTTTACTATAATATTTTATTGACAAAATGTTTTTATAGGTGCTATAATTTTGCTATGTTACGATTAGAAAATATTAGTTTTGCCCCTGTGGACAATAAAGATAAAGAAATTTTGAATGATATTTCTCTTGAATTTCAAAAGGGAAAAATTTATGTTATCACTGGACCAAACGGCAGTGGTAAATCTACTCTTGTCAAAGTTATTATGGGCATTAATAATGCGACAAGTGGAAAGATATTTTTGGACGATAAGGAAATAACAAATTTGCCTATTAATGAAAGGGCAAATTTAGGTATTTCTTATGCTTTTCAACAACCAGTCACTTTTAAAGGTCTAAAAGTGAGAGATTTACTTGATATTGCATCTAATAAAAAAAACGACTTTAATGCTTTATGTGATTATTTATCAGAAGTGGGTTTATGTGCGAAAGAATATATAAATCGTCCACTTGATGATAAACTTTCTGGTGGTGAACTTAAAAGAATTGAACTTGCTTTAGTTCTTGCAAGGGGAAGGGAAATCAATATTTTTGACGAACCAGAGGCCGGTATTGACCTATGGAGTTTTGATAATTTGACAAGTATATTTAAGAATATGAAGAACACAACAAACATTATTGTCAGCCACCAAACAAAAATTTTGGAAATCGCAGACTATGTGATATTGCTTAAAAATGGCAAAGTGGAGAAGATAGGAAGTTACAATGAAGTTAAACCATATATTGAAAATACCACTTGTGGAAGATTGAGAGGTAAAGATGGACAAAATTGATAGAGAACTCTTGGAGAAAATTACAGACCTGCACAAGATTGAACTTGGGGCTTTTAATATTAGGAAGAATGGACAAGCGATAGACAGAAAAAACACTAAAGAAATTGAAATTGTTCCTAAAAAAGACAAAAGTGGAATTGATGTTTACATTAAACCGAATGTGAAGAACAAGGCTCTTCATATTCCAGTTATTATCACAATGGGTGGACTTAACGACCTTGTTTATAACGATTTCTATATTGGCGAAAATTCTTCAGTCACAATTGTGGCTGGTTGTGGTATTCATAATAACACAAGTGAAAATTCTGTTCACAATGGCATTCACTCTTTCCATTTAGCAAAAAATTCTTATGCAAAATATGTGGAAAGACATATTGGTATGGGAAATGGAACAGGTGGAAAAATTTTAAATCCTGTAACCAAAATATATCAAAAAGAAAATTCTCATCTTGACATTGAAACATTGCAAATTGGTGGGGTGACTTCTTCTGTTAGAAAAACTTTTGCACGTTTGGGTGAAAATGCTAAACTTGAAATTCAAGAAAACATTTTGACCACAGACGAACAGACTGCAACCACACTTTTTAAAGTCAATTTGAAAGGTAAAAAATCAAGTGTGGAAGTTGTCAGTCATAGCGTGGCAAGGGGAAAATCTTATCAAGAATTTAAGTCTAATCTTATTGGCGAAAATGAATGTTTTGGTCACGTGGAATGTGATGGAATATTGCTTGATAATGCTCGCATTGTTTCTATTCCTATGATCGATGCTTTAGACAATAATTCATCTTTAGTTCATGAAGCGGCGATAGGTAAAATTGCAGGAGATGAACTTATTAAACTTATGACGCTTGGACTTAGTCAAGAAGAAGCAGAAAACACCATTATTAAAGGTTTTTTAATGGGTTGACGAGTGATTTAGTTATAATTTAATAATTATTTATAAATTAGGACATATCGAAATTGATATGTCTTTTTTATATTTATATTGCAAAAATAATACAAAACTTAAAGATTATTTTTGATTTCAAATGATTTAAAATTTTTCTATTTATTTTCATAAATTATTTTGTGGACATTTTCCTATTGTGTTAAAATGTTTATAGGAGTTTTTATGGCTAAAAAAAGTAAAGTTGAAAAAGCGATTGATAAACAAAAGAAAAGTCATCCTGTGGCATTTTTATTAGTTGTTATTTTTCTTGTTATTGGAGCACTGGGTGGCTATTTCACTTTAAGATATTTAACAAAAGATGATGTTTTTGAAGTTTTGGGCGAACAGACTATCACCTTGAATGTCGGAGAAGAATTTGTCGATGAAGGTGTCAATATTGTAGCCTTTGGTAAAGATATTTCCGATAGTGTTGAAATTGAGAATAACATTAATAACACGGTGGCTGGGCGTTATTATGTAAAATATACTGTTGACAACTTTAGATATAATGGTGTTGTCAAATATCGCTATGTTATTTTTGTTGATGAAGAAAGTGAAAATGGTGATACGGAAATATTAAATGTTTAGTTTTTGGAAGGGCGAGAAAGTGGCAAAGTGTCACTTTGCCGAAAACGAAGTTTTCGCAAATTTTTAACGAGTTAAAAATTTAACTTTCTCGCCGAACAAGCATACGATTTTGTTCAAGAATAAACACTAATTTTTAAAACTCAATAGGAGAAAAAGAAAGTATGGCAAAAGCAAAAAGCACAAAAAGTGTGAAAATAACGACAGCAATTTTATGTATACTTGCAATAATAATCGGCTTTTTAGCAGGTGGTTTTGTTTATCTATACCTAAATCAAGAAGAAAGTGATGTTTTTGTTAATGGAGATTTATCTATTCATTTTTATGGTTTAGGCAACCATTATTCAGGCGATAGCATTTTTATTCAATGTGGAGATAACGATATTTTAATAGATGCCGGCTCGCGTCAGTCGTCAGCGGAAGCCATAATAAATTATGTTGACCAATATGTTGAAGATGGTGTGCTTGAATATGTTATTGTGACACATAGCGACCGAGACCACATAGCTGGTTTTGTTGGAACGAGTTCTGTTGATGGAATTTTTGAGCATTATGAAGTAGAGACAATTATTGAATTTCCAAAAACAAACAAAACTATAGAAGATAGTCAAATTTTAGGCAATTATTATGAAGCGCGCGATGTAGAAGTTGAAAGCGGAGCAAAGTGTTATACTGCACTAGAGTGTTATAACAATGAAAATGGAGCACAAAGAGTGTATGAACTTGCTCCAGGCGTTGAAATGGAAATTTTATATAATTATTACTATGACTATAATGCAAGTGATGAAAATAACTATTCAGTTTGTCTTATGTTTAATCAAGGAGATAACCACAGGCGACTTGGAGAAAGAAGGAGAAGAATACTTAGTGGAATATAATGACCTTCCTGAGTGTGTTTTTTATAAAGCAGGGCATCATGGCTCACCAACTTCATCAAGTCAAATTTTGATGGAAACAATAAAACCTGAATATATTGTTGTATGTACATGTGCTGGAACAAGCGAGTTTTCAGACACACCAGCAAATCAATTTCCATCTCAAGAATTTATTAACAACATTGCTCCATACACTGATAAGGTTTACATTCCAACGATGGTAGATTATTATGTAGAAAACGGTGAGACAAAAGAAACTTATCAAGATATGAATGGAAGTATTGTCTTTACTTGTTCAAATGGGCAAATAGATATTGAATGCAGTAATAATAATTTAATTTTAAAAGATACCGAATGGTTTAAGGAGAACAGAACTTGTCCAAGTGTTTGGTTGTAATTAAAATTAAATGAAACATATATATAATGAAAAGGCATAACATTTTATGTCTTTTTTAATGGTATTTAAGACACACAAGGGGTAGTGTTAAAGAGAAAATTAGGTAAAAGGGCGGAAAAAGCAAAAAAAGTTGCAAAAAGTTAAAAAATTTTTGAAAAAGTGTTGACAAAAGGTAGGCGAATAGTGTAGA
>CALVTF010000007.1 GCA_944360025.1 uncultured Clostridia bacterium | reverse complement strand
ATATGTTTTCTTAAGAGAGAATTTAGGTAAAGAATTCGATGAAAGAGATTTGGATATTCTTCCATTTAACAAATATATGGATTGGGTTACTCCAGATAGAATCAAGTTCAATATTGCTAAATTTTATGTTAATAAAGATTGCTACCGTTGTTTCAATCTTATTGACTATCCTATTCAAGTTGGTAATGCTTGGGCGGCTTCAATTTTTCTATTAGATAGAACCAGAGTAGTTATGAAATTTAGTCCAACTCCTAAAATGGATGCCGAAAAACAAATTGACAAGGCTATTATGGAAATGGAGTCAAAACTCTCTAAGGCTGGTAGAAGTTCGGCTCAGATCGACCTTCAAACACACCTTGAAACTTTGAGACAACTTTTAGTTGGTTTAAAGAATAACAACCAACAACTTTACAATGTTAATACTTATGTTGTTGCCGAAGATGCCGCAAAGAAGGACGTTCGTGCTATGCTTAAGCAACAGGGCTTTAAATATAGCGAAATGTTTTCTCGTCAAATTGATGGATTTATTTCTTCCAACGTTTCAAGAAGAGATTCTATGAAATCGACAATGAGAGGTATGCCGACTTCAACACTTGCAGCAGCATTTCCTTTCATATCAAATTCTCTTCAAGACCTAAATGGTATTTATTTAGGTTACAATGAATATCCGGTGTTTGTTGATTTCTTCAAGCGTGACAGAGAAAGAGTTAATTCTAATATGATGATTATCGGTAAATCTGGTTCAGGAAAGAGTTATGCAACGAAAACACTTTTGACAAACCTTGCTGCCGACAACTGTAAAATTTTCATTCTCGACCCAGAAAACGAGTATAAAGATTTGACTAGAAATTTGGGCGGCAAGTTCATCGACGTTGGTTCTTCTCTTCAAGGTATTATTAATCCTTTCCATATTATTACTTCACTTGACGCAAGTGAAGAAGAACTTGAGGAAGTGAATGAAAATGGTGAACCTATTATTAAACAAGAAAGCGTGGATGATTCGTTTACTCAACACCTTCAATTCTTAGAACAATTCTTCCGTGTCATTTTGGAAGGTATTAATGCGGATGCTTTCGAAGTTTTAAACTCCCTTATCATTGACGTATATAAGAAAAAGGGAATTACATATAAAACCAATCTTTCCAAGTTTAAACCAGAAGATTATCCAATTTTTGATGACTTATATAACTTGATTTTAGAGAGACTTAAAACGGCGAAAGACGAATTTTCTCTTAGAAACCTTATGACAGTGGAAACATATATTAAAAAATTCGCTACAGGTGGAAGAAACAGTTCTCTTTGGAATGGACCAACTTCCATTGAAACAAACGAAAATTTTGTTACCTTCAACTTCCAATCTCTTGTTGCTGGAAATAACCCTACTGTTACAAACGCACAAATGCTTTTGGTTTTTAGATATTTGAATAATGAAATTATCAACAACAAAGATTTCAACCAAAAATATCACAAAAACAGAAAAATTATTGTTGCCGTTGATGAAGCACATATCTTCATCAATCCTAAATATCCTATCGCTTTGGACTTCATGGCACAAATGGCTAAACGTATTAGAAAGTATGGTGGTATGCAAATTGTAATCACTCAAAACCTTGCCGATTTCGTTGGTTCTGACGAAATTAAACGTCAATCTACAGCGGTTATTAATGCGTGCCAATATTCGCTTATTTTCTCACTTGCTCCTAATGACGTAAATGACCTTATCGAACTTTATAAAAAGTCGGGTGGTATCAATGAGGAGGAACAAAACTCAATTGTTACGGCTGGTGTTGGACAAGCATTTTTAATCACAGGGCCAACGTCAAGAACGACAGTCCAGGTTGTGGCTCATGATTATGTTAAACAATTATTTGGTGGCTGATAAACTTTGGTTACTTATAGGATTACAATTAGGCTAAACCTTATTAATTATAATAAAGATGAAAAAGGAGTTGTATGACCAAATCTTTAAAAAGAATTATTATTGGTGCATTTTCTGCAGTTGCAATTTTGCTTGCAGGACTCTTTTTTACTAGTTGTGGGTATGATATATCAAATGTAAGCGTGACTGCTAGCGCCTCTTCCATAACTTTGGAACTTGGGGGTATGAATGAAAGTCAAGACGTTACTTTTACAATAAATAATGCTCCAGATGGCTTTTCAAGGACTCTAAGATTTAATGTTGATAATAGTGGGGTTGTAGATATTTCAGCGCCTACATATAATGAAAATCAGGTTACTATAACAATTACAGCAAAAGTTGGTGGAAGTGTAAATTTAACTGCTATTACGGAAGAGGGATATAGGTATACTTCAATAAGAATTAATGTAATTCAACATTCTAATACTTTGACATTTGATAATTCATCACTTTATATGTCTAATTCTTCTCCGTTTTTGGCAAATAATGGTTATTATTATTTCGACAGTAACACGACTGATAAAGATATGACGTTTTATTATGTAGACGCTGATTTAAGTAATACTACTTTTGTTAGTGTGGGAGAAAATGAACTTGTTTTTATAAACAATGAAAACTCTACATATATTAGGCCTCAACTTGGACAGGATGCTTTTATGTTTGATACCGCCTATATAAATGAAGAAGAGAATAACATTGTCTTTTCTCTAAATGGTGAGACTATCACTCAAACTGCTAGCATCATGAGTCGTTTTAATTTCTTAGCATTTTATAATTACTCTGCAAATTATACAACTCAACTCGCCTGTGTTAACGAAGTTAATGTTCTTCAAGACTTAAATGTTAGGTTTGAAGGTGGTTATTTGGTTTCTACTCCAATTGAAGGCGGAGAAGGAGTGTTGTATGAGAACGAAGTTGATTTTGAAGAAATAGATAGTGATGAGATTTTAATTGTGCCAAACTATGCTGATTATGATTCTTATATTTTGAAAATTAACGTGCTTAATGATAGTGCTCTTTTGGACTTCAGTTTTTCAACTTCTCAAAACAATTTAATTCAAGTGGATACATTTGACTATAATGAAGATGGTATTGTAGGACAAGTTTACTATCTTAAAATTTCTCACCTTATATTTGAAAATCTTTCTGAAAATTTGATTATAAATGTTAAATATAACATGATAGATGACGATATAAAAGATGAAAGCGTTAATTTAATAAGGAATTTTAAAGTAAATGTTGTAGTTGCACCAAAAGAAATTTTAATTAATGGGCGAAGTGCAAGTGAATTTAGTAATCAAGACAATCCAATTACTTTATACAATAGGTATAGATATCCTGAATTTGGCTGGAATGAACTTTTGGTTTCAGCAAGTGCAGGTGTAGATGCTTTACCTGTCTATTCTTATGCATATATTGAATATGAAAGTCAAGAACTTGAGTTTCAACATGGGCTTGTAAATATTCCAAGCGGAAGAGAAATTGAGGATCTTTCTGTTCCTTTCCAATTTAGAGGTTTGGAAGGGGCAAATCGTACAGAAACCACAAAATTCTTTACTATTTATGTTGTTTGTGAAAACATTTTAGATGCTAATGGTGAAGCATATAGGTTAAGTGTACCTGTTTACTATGAGATTGTTGAAGGTGTGACCAATATTAATAGGAATTTTAATATTGGTGATGGTACGACAATTTATTTGGATTATCAAGATACTTCTAGAGAGAGTGCAGTCCTAAACAACTATTTATATGCTGATGCGTATTTCCAAGGAATTACATTTGAACATATTTCTGGTCAGGACGTTGTAAGTTTTATTGTTGAGGATGATTGTTGCTTGCCTTCAATAAATGAAACAGAATTTTACCTCAATTTTGGTGTTAGATCAAGAAGAACAGGAACGGGTGTTTATAATGTTTTACTTGATAATGGTACGTCTACAACAATTACATTCTCTGTAATTAGCACAATGAAAGAAGAATCGACATATATTGAAATTTCTAATATGGGTAATATTGCATATTATGATAGAACGAAAGCCGAGGACGAAACAGATTATAGTGGAGTATTAAATTTAGAACTTTTAAATCCAACCGTCTCATCTTCCGATGGTTATACCACCACCTATGGTTTAACTTCAAACATAACTTTTAGTGGAAACATTCAAAATGTAACAGCAATTACAAATGCTAACAATGGCTGGGTAGATGGAATAATTGCAAATCCTTCAAAACTTGGAAACACATATCAGTTACAAACATTAAGTAATGGTCAAACTTCACTTGTATTTACCGTTAGTGGTTATGTTGTAGATCCAAACACATATACAAGAAGAACAAGTGACTTATTATATAAAGTTAATATAATTTCTTATTCACTTTTAAGCGAATTCGCCTTTTTAAACAATGGGCGTTATGCTGTAGATAACATTGTTTATTATGGTGATAGTAGTTATATCCCAGAAAACGATAGACAAGTGAATTTCTCGATAAGGGCGGAACTTGCCGACTCTTTCAATTTCTTCCAATATTCTTTTACAGACTTATTTGTTAGTGATTTTTTGGACTATGTAACGGCTCATTGGAATCCAACAGAAGATGATGACGATGGCGAGATTGCGTATATTGTTAATAACACCAACTTTGATGATTACTTGATTTCTAATCTTGTGCAAGAAAATTATAATGATAAGTTTGTATATTATTATGTAGAAAATAGTAATGGACAAGCAGTTTCAACTTCAACCACAGTAACAGTGATGATGGGAGCACAACCACGTGAAGTGACTATAAGTTTTGAAAATGGTTTTATGTTCTATAATGAAAGTAATATTGTTATTCCAGAATATGAATATAACAATCAAATTTATCAAAATGTTACGATTTCATTTACAAATCAATTTTCTATTGGACAAGGCAGATATTTTGACCTTAATACTTTGACATATGTACATGAAATAAGCCAACCATCAACATTTACTATTCACTCATATGTTAGTCAGAGAGATTATACGCAAATGCGTTATGATATTAACATTAGAGCAGTAAATTATACGCCTGTAACAGACGTTTCTACTGCCTCTATAATTGATGAACTTGTGTTTACAAACAGCAATTTAGTGGAAAGTTTTGTTGTTTACGTGACGCCTCAAAATGCGACAAACACAACTTTAAGAGCAGAGTATGTGCCAGATAACGAGGAGTCAGGAAGCCTTATTGTGACAAATGTAGTTTCTCAAGTTACAGGAACTTATCTAATTGAAGTTTCGGCTGAAGAATTCTATGAAAATACAGAAAATATAGATGATATAGATAATGTTTCTCTTTCTGGTAAATTGTATATTTATCCTATTGAATGGGGCGAAAGTGCTTCAGTTATTAACAACCATAATCCTATTGAAATTGATATTTCATATCGAAATGGCTCGGAGAGGAATAGATATATTTTGGAAACACCGGCTGACGTATTTGCTATAGGGACAAACGAAAAGACTTTGTCTAGTCACTATGAAATCAGAAATCTTATTGATTTAAGTAATTTCAGTGGAATTTCAATAGGTAGACAAGGAACAACTGTTAATGAAGAAGGTATTTCTGTAAATACTTTAATTGGATTTAGCGGAAGTATTGTGGGAACAACCTCGCAAGCAGGTATTGCGGGAGTTAATCTTATCACAAATCGTTCCTCTTCAAATACAGGGATTTCACCATTTAACTTTAACAATAATAGTTACTATGGATTATTTGCACAGATTGAAGAAGGGGCATACATTAAAAACATTAATGTTTCAGGTAGTTTTGGCATTTCATTAATTGGAACAAATTATGTTGGACTCCTTACAGGAATAAACTATGGCACTATCACAAATGTTTCCGTCAATGTGGTTAACACTTCGGGTGGACAAATGATTATTGATAGTAGCCCTAATTCTTTGGCTTATATAGGTGCTATGGTTGGTTATAATTACGGAGACTTAATTCAATATTATCCAGCATATAACACACAAAAATATGCTGAACTTATGAACAGTAATCAAGATTTCTATTACACTATAGAAAATGTGGCAGGAGAATTTGGTTTTAATAATCAATCTGTTAAAAATATGGCATATTATGATGGTAAACTTAATGTGAATATGCCGTCTGGAACAATTTATATCGGTGGTGTAGCAGGTGCTACAAGTGGAAATATTTCTCGTGAAGATGACACAAGTTTAAGTATTTATGGGTATTCGGCTTATACCGCATATGTAAATATTGAAATTTCTTCAAGCACAAATAATGCAACGATTTATGCTGGCGGTGTTGTGGGATATGTTGAATCTATGCCAACAGTTAACCAAGAAAATAATCCACTTAAATTAGAGAATTTGATTGTAGGCGGGGAAGTCGATTGTCAATATGTAGACACGGATAACACAAGATATCAAACTGCTATTGGTGGAATTGTAGGCTTTGCTACAATAGGCTCAAGACAAAATCAAACTTCTCAAAGTGTAAACTTAAATAATAATATATCTCGTGTTTTCTTACGTGGGCAAAATTATGTTGGTGGAATTATTGGCGTTGACAATTTCTCTTACCAAAACGACAATTCAGGTTACCGTGGATTAAATGCCAACATAACTTATAGCAACAACAATGTTGAAGCGGTGGATGATGGCAGAGTGGCTTATGACGCCTCAATGTTTATTATTCGTGCAGGAAACAGTAAATTAAGCGAAAATTATGCGGTAAGCACAATTTTTGCTGTGGGAAATGCTGTTGATAGTGCTAAGAGTGATTTGATTGCAAACACTATGGATTTTGAGGCTATTTCTTATATCACAAGAGAGCAAATTGAAAATGTTACAACTTACAGTACACTGGAGATTTCAAGAACGCGATATTATGGTGATTATCTTGTGATTGATGCAGGTAGCAATCAAATTATAGACCAAGAACTTTTTGAAAAAAGAGCAGTTAATATTGGTTTAACTAAAGACGAATTCAAACTTAATGGCGTAGAAAGTGAGGCGACTGACTATGTATACTTGGCTTTCTACTTTAATGTAGATTCTCTTGTAAGTTCACAAAACGACAATTTAATACCTCAAGATATTGTGGACGAACTAAACACTTTCTCAACAAGTTCTAATCTATATCCTTTTGCTGTAAATACACGTGATGCTGAAATAATCTCAACCTCTTCAGGTTATATAAATGTTGATGCATATGGGAATATTACCACATTAAGTGAAGGACTTGCTTCTGTTAGACTGCAAAGTATCTTAAATGTTCAACAATCTATTAATATTTATCTTCAAATTGTTAATTTCTTTAATAAAGACGTACAAGAATCTGTATTCTACACAAGTAATACTTCCAACGGACAAAATATAATTGATAACTCTGGTATTAATGTCTATGGCTCAAGACAAACCTCTATCTATGCTGTTGCAACCTATGATTATGAATACAAAACAGGTGTTATGATTGATGAGGGGACAGAGAATGAAAGAGAAGAAGTTTTATGGTCTGTTTCTCGAGATGGTGTTTTAAGATATAAGGATATTAGTTTTCAATTAGTTCAAAACACTTCTTTAAATGTCAGTGTTGAAAGTCAATATGGTACAGAAAGTGGAGATTACACAAGAAGTATAATTAATGGACAACAAATTCTCTTTTTAAGAAAATCAAGTTCTACAATTCAAGACAATGAAAATGCTTTTGATACATACACTCTAAATTCTTTTGTGCAGGCACAAGTTGGTAATAAAACTTATAGAAAGACTATAGGTGACAATGGAAATAATAATAGTGGTTTGGGTTTGAATGTTTATTACAAGGATACGGCGACAAATATTCATACTGCATCAAACATGATTTCAATGGAAACAAATGAAACATTTGAAGATACATTATTTATCGATTCTAATAATGTTGAATTTGCATATTATGAAATTTACATGCTCAATGAAGAGGGTGAATCAATAGAATTTATTCAAGGAAGGATGGATTCTAGTGGCATTGAAAATGAGGCTGAAGGAAATAGATTGACAGTATGGAAACAGTATGTAAACGATTATGACCAACTTAATGAATTGTTTAGATTAAGATTTGAAGAAAGGGAAGAAGAGAAAAATGTTTATGATTTTTATCTTTCAGTAAATCGTGATAGTATAAGATATCAAAACAAGAGTTTCTATAATATTTATGGTACTTACAAAATTATTTTCTATGCAAACGAACTATATGACGGCGTTTACTCTGAATATATCTTTAACTTAAGTGAAGCAAAAATTTCCAATGTTGTTGTTGATAATTATTCGAATATAAACAATATATCTATTGCAGATAATATTATTGTTCCATCACAATATGGAATTTTGGAAATAAGTGTAGACCCTGTAGATGCAGAATTTGAGACTTTTACAATTTCGAATAATCAAAAGAATTATGCTGATGGTGCTGGAGTTGCTACGTTTACATTTGTTTACCAGACTTCAGATAATGGTTTTATAAGTTTTGTTCCTGATATAGAGTTTGGTGTTTATAGAAATGGAACTTTCACATTTACATATGATGAAATGATTAATTATTTTGATAGATTAAACTCAATATTAGGTTTTACTGATTCTAATAGAATTGAGTACAATGGTAGAATTTATATTCGCTATCTGCTTCCTTCTAGTGGGGTTGAAGATGGAATGCCAATTACCTTTGATATATCTATTGATTATGTAGATGATGAACTTGTGGCTTACGAAACAAGTATTGATTTAACAACTAAACTTGCAAATTATGCTAATCTTTCTTTCGATAATAGAGATGAAAGTGATGTTTATTATGTTGCAAGAGGTCTTAGTTATGGAATGACTCTTGATTATTATGGCTTTGGAATCAACGATATTCAAATTTCTGTTTCTAATCCTAATATTGCCACTCTTACAGGTAACAATAGAGCATATACATTGAATATTACCTCAAATGAAATTCCTTATACCGGCGACGTCGGATATAGACTTGTAATCAATGTGTATGCAAGTCGTGTTGTCGACAATATTGTGGTTGAATATTCTCAAGAGATTGTCGTTTATGTTATGGAATATGTGTTTAATTATCAATATGTTGAAGGTGTTAATGAAGATTTAGTGAGAGGCATGCAAGATGGTGTGATTTCTACTGCTGTTGGAAATGCGTATACGCTCACATTTGACATTTGGGATTTCATGGAATATGATTCATCAAATGAGCAAGTTGTAAATAGTGTCCAAAACTTTATCAACAGACTTACAAATAATGTAACTTTTGAAGTTGTTAACAATGTCAATGGCACAAGAGAAGTGCTTGAAGAAGGAAAAGAAATCAGGACAGATTATTATATCATCAATGGTTTAACTTTTACTGCAGTTAGACTTTATCAGCCAACATTAGATTTATATTATTTCACTGTTGATGGGCAATACTCAATGAATAATGGTGTTTATATTTGTGATGAAAATACAAGTTATGAACAAAATCCAATTCATACGGTTTTCACTTTCTCTATTCACCAACAAAGTACTGATGAAAGTCCTCTTCCTATTGAAAGTTATGAAGATTTCTTAAATATGGAAGCGGGAGAATATTATATCTTGCTTACAGATATTGTTCTTCCAAATGAGGATAGTTTAGAATATGACCAATTTATGCCTATAGACACTCAAATTGCTGGCTTTGATGGAAATGGATATTCAATTATGATTGGTGGAGATTATCATTTTGATTCAACAACAAGAAACGTTGGTGTGTTTACAACAATTGGTAATTCGTCGCAAATAAATGACGCTGTATTTAAAAATATAACAATTGAAATTTTTGCTAACACAAATTTTGTTATGGAGGCAAGTTCTTTCTCTATTGGACTTTTAGCAACTTCAAATAATGCAATTATTACAAATTGTCAAACAATATCTACAAATGATTCAGCGTTGTCTGTCACATATTTAAATCCTGTTTCAAGTTCTTATGTTGCAGGTCTTGTCGGCGAAAATTATGGAATAATAACAAATTCTATGGTTTCGGTTGATATAATGACAAATGTTAATCTTGCAGGCTTTGTTGCAACAAATACAGGAACAATCTCATCTTCAGCGTTTAGAGGTGGAAGTTTGTCAAATGAAACAAACACTTCAACCGAATATACTTCTGGTTTTGTTCTTCAAAACTCTGGTCAAATTTATACTTCTTATGTTTCTGGCGAAGAAGAGGACGTGGTAAATCCAAATTATGTTTACTATGCAGGTGCTGATGATTTTATTCAATCAGACAACACTATTGCTGGATTTGTATACCAAAACGGTGGATTTGTTAAAGATTGTTATACAAATATCAATATGGAACATGCGGGTTCACTTTCAGCAGGTTTTGTTTACGAAAATATAGATGAGGGTGAAATTCAGTCATCTTTCTCAACAAGTGTTTTATCTAGTTACAACACGCAAAGTTTTGGTTTCGCACGAGCCAATAACGGCTATATATGGGATTGTTATTATCTTTCTCAAAGTGCTGGAAATGTCGTTTTAAATAATATCAATGGAGTCTATGGCAGAAACTTGACTTTGACTATAGATGAAGGTGTAAATGTTTCCATATCAACACTTGATGCAAATCCTAATAGACATAATGTGAGATCTTTAAGTTTGCGAGAATTTACGATAAGTGAAGATGAAGTAGGTAATAGTAGTAATTTTGAAGAAAATTTCAAAAACTTTACTCATACAAACTCTAGAAATTACAATTCAGTTTGGTTCTATAATTATCAAAATTCTTCTTCAACCTTTAACGGTAAAGTCTTTAATGTCAATAGATTAGAACTTGTGGCTCCAAATATCACTGCCTTTTCTCAAAGATATTTATATTCGACTGAGGAGGTTGTGGATGAGGAAACAGGAATCACGACTGTAAAATATAATTATGTCAATACTCCGTCTGCTGGAGAGACTGGTAGTGTTTACAATCCTATTCTTCTTGATAGAGCGGAAACTTTTGAAAGTTATATTTTAAATGAGAATGATAGGAATAATTACAATTTTGGTTATTATAGAATTATAAATAACATTGATTATAGTGAATTGACAAGCAACAGCCAATTATATACAACAAGATTTATGGGATACATTGAAGGAAACTTCTTGACAGTAAACAATGTCCATATGGTTTCAAGTGAAAATATGCAAATGGCAGGATTATTTGCGGAAGTTGGAAGTTCTTCAAGAGTTGATGCTGTTGGAACACTTCTTAACTTTAATTTTGAACCGGTAGAAATGGTATTTACAAACACGCAAGTGGCTGGGGCAATAACCGGAAGATTAGATAGCGGAACAATAGTAAACGTTAATGTTATAAGCGATGAAAATATGATGATAACAGGAAGGAATATTGTTGGTGGTCTTGTCGGACTCGCTATTGGAAATTACACAATTTCAAATATTGAATCTTCACTTTCTGCAAGAGCAACATATATTGCTTCTAGTACTAATGAGTTTGATGAAAATTCTAGCGTTTATAATTATTATTCTTTTGCAGGCGCTGTTGTTGGTGTTGCAAGTGGTTCTGGTAGAATTAATCAAATTGAAGTAAATTCTGATATTGCTGTTGTTGGGGCTAAAGCAGGTGGTTTATTCGGTCTTATTGACGATAATGCTTTTGCAGATAGGTTGTCTCTTACAGTAACAGAAGATTTTGTTATCAATGCCTTTAACTATGGTGGACTTGTTGTAGGAGAAAGTGCTGGTAATGTTAGTGACGTTGAAGTGATTGGTACAGGTAACTTTATGCAAATTTTCTCCACTCTTCCTTATACTCCAACCGCTGTTGGTGGATATGCTGGTATCATTAGTGGAGGAACATACAATGGCATAAGGGTTTCACAAAGCCTTGATTTAAGTGATACAACTTCGTCTAGTGGTATCGCTAATGTTGGTGGCTTAGCAGGCTTAGTCACTGCTAACACTGAAATTAGTAATATAGAAATTAACTCAAGTTTAACAGGCTTTACTGTTGTTGGTGGACTTATAGGAACTGTTCAAGGAAGAGTTACCGTAGTACTTAATAATGTAAATTACAGTGGAAATCTTAGTATTCTTGCAACTTCTGTGACAAATGTTTACATGGGAGGTCTTGTTGCTTATGTTAATGGTCAAGCGACAATAACAGTTGATGCAACTTTGAGTGAAGAGGCAATTAGTGAAATAAGCGGTTACGCTACTAGATATGATGATGAAAATGAAGGTATTGATTATTCAAATTCTTCTATTGACAATTATACTGCTTTATCTTCCGATTTCCCAATCGACGAGAATGGTGTTTTAATTGAATCATACAGGAACTCAGCAAATATGATTGATATTAATGCAGAAATCATTATCTATGTTTATAATTCAAACTCTTCAATCTATTATGGAGAACTTGTAGGTCAATTAGGACTTGGAACAATAACGGCTAAAAATACTATTTCTCGTTCGGTTTTAAATTCTGGTATTTATGACATGAATGTTACCTCTATAGTTGAAGAGCAAACAGTACTTTCCTCTACTCCGCCATTCCCTATTCAAATTGATAGTTATTCATATGAATATAATTTAGGTGGGGAAACTTTAACAGGCTATGGCTATAACAACATTATTGCAGGAAGTAACTTAAACCAAAACACCTTGACTTATAGCGGTTATAGCAAAGAAAGTGTGGCATGGGTATCAAGTAGTGGTAGCACAAACTATGTTGTTCCTGTTTATAGTCAGAATATTACTTTTGCTTATTATACTAATAATAATTCCTCTACAGGGTACAGTTATATTTTAAATGTAAATAATATAGGAGCATGTGTTGATAATGCCTTAATAGGTTATACCAATGCACAATAAAAGGTGGAATTTTTCCATCTTTTTTAATTCAAAACATGAAGAGGATGCTTTTTGGAACGAGATTAACTTTTATGTTTAAAAGAAATTAAAATGTCAACAATTTTTATATGTTCATATGTGGAAATTAAATAAAATTTGAAAATTTGTGAAATTTAGTTGCCTTTTTGTTCAAAAATATGATAATGTAATTATGTAGTTTAAATAATTTTCCACATAGACAATTTTAAATAAAATAGTGTTTTGACAAAAATTTTAAAATTTGTAAAAAATTTTTAAAAAAAGTGTTGACAAATATCTTTTAAAATTGATATAATGAAGTGGTTAATAATCTAATGTGGGAAATAAGCGCTATTTTTAACTAAATAAATAGGAAATAAGTTGGCGAGTCTAAGCCATCTTGTTTCCTTTTTTTAATCTAATTTTTTAGGGGTGTTTTATGTCAGTCGCAATTAAAAAACAAAAATTTGGAAATACTGAGAGATATACTTTTTCTCAACTTAAAAGTTATATTGATATTCCACCTCTTCTTGAAATTCAAAGAAACTCTTTTCAGGATTTCTTGAAGAATGGTATTAGAGAAGTTTTAGACGAGTTTTCGCCTATCGTTGATTATAGCGGTAAGGCTAAACTTTATCTTCTTGATATCGTTATGGACAAAGAGCCAAAATATTCTAAAAAGGAATGCAAAAGAAGAAGTTCCACATATTCTGTTCCTTTGAATGTTAAAGCACGTTTTGTCGTTGAAGAAACAGGTCAAGCTGTAGAAGACGTTGTTTTTCTTGGAGATATTCCTTATATGACAGAGGATTGTTCTTTCATTTTCAATGGCGTTGAAAGAGTTGTTGTAAACCAAATTATTAAATCTCCAAACTACTATCTTCTTCGTGACAACAATCAAGACAATTCCACTCTTGTTGGTCAAATAATTCCAAAACGTGGTATGTATATTGAAGTAAAGCAGGGTGCAAACGAAGTCCTTAATATTGTGTTAGATAGACGTAACAGAATAACTTTGGGACTTTTCCTTAAATGTTTTGGTTACACCTCTGACGAAATTTCTAAACTTTTTGGTGACCATAGACTTGTTAAACACGTTCTTGAGAAAGAAACTCAACAAACACAAGAAGAAGCACTTTTAGAATTTGCAAGAAAGACTCGTCCTGCTGACGTTCCTTCTGCAGAAACTACAAGAAGTTATTTAAATCTTTGGTTCTTCTCTGACCAATATTATAACCTTTCTCGTGTTGGTAGATACAATTTAAATAAAAAACTTTCCATCGCAAAGCGTATAACAGGACAACAGGCTGCTGAAGATATTGTGACTGAAGATGGCGAAATTTTGGTTAGAAAGGGTATGGAAATTGATGCTGAGACTGCAAACAAGATTAAAGCAAGCGGTATCAATGAAGTTTGGATTCAACTTCCTGACAAAAAATACCTTGTTCGTGGAAATAACAGAGTTAGACTATCCGACGTTTTTCCATGTGATGAAAAAGAACTTGGAATTTTGGAAGAAGTTTACTATCCTGTTTTAAAAGAAATTTTGAAAGAAAACAAAACCAAAGAAAAGAGATTGCAAGCAATTAAGGAAAGAGCAAAAGACTTAATGATAACAACTCTTACAATGGACGATATTTTGGCTTCTATTAGTATGTATCTTGACGTTTTGGAAGGAATTGCTAAAACAGATAAGATTGAACACTTGTCAAACAAGAGAATTGCCACTGTTGGAGAACTCTTCTATGATCACTTCCGTTCTGGAATTACAAAACTTGTTTCTAATGTTAGAGAAACACTTCAAGGTAAAGAATTAAGCGAAGTTACTCCAAGACAAATTGTCAATCCAAAGGCAGTAAATAGAGCACTCCGTGACTTCGTGGCTTCTTCCCAACTTTCTCAACTTATGGACCAAGTAAATCCTCTTTCAGGCATTACTCAAAAACGTCGTGTTTCTGCTGTTGGTCCTGGTGGTATTAGAAAGGAAAGAGCAAATGCTGAAATCCGTGATATTCACTACACAAATTATGGACGTATTTGCCCTATTGAAACTCCAGAAGGTCAAGCAATTGGTCTTGTTAACACTTTAACAAGTTACGCAAAAGTAAATGAATATGGTTTCCTTGAAACTCCATATAGAAAAGTTGACAAGGAAACAGGTGTTGTTTCAAACAAATGTGAATATTATATGGCTGATATTGAAGATACAGCATATATTGCACAAGCGACTGAACCACTTGATGAACAAGGAAGATTTGTAAATAAAAGAATTATTTGCCGTCATAAAGATTATGTTGTTGACGTTCCAGCAAAGCAAGTTGATCTTGTTGACGCTTCTCCAAGACAATTTATCTCTGTCGCAACTTCACTTATTCCTTTCCTTAACTCAAACGAAGCAAACCGTGCACTTATGGGCGCAAACATGCAACGTCAGGCAGTTCCACTTTTGAGACCTGAAGCTCCTGTTGTTGGAACAGGTATGGAAGAAATTGTGGCTCGTGACTGCGGACATTGTATAATTTGCCAAAAAGATGGTATTGTAAGTTATGTCAGTGCTGACGAAGTTAGAGTTAAAAATTCTGATGGCGATGAAGATATTTATCCACTTACAAAATTTGAAAAAACAAACGATGAAACCTGCGTTAACCAAAAACCTTGTGTAAAGAAAGGTCAAAAAGTTAAAAAAGGCGAAATTATTGTTGATGGCTACTCTTGTGAAAATGGTGAACTCGCTCTTGGTAAAAATGTCCTTATCGGATACATGAACTGGGAAGGATACAACTTTGAGGATGCTATTCTTATCAATGAAAGACTTGTAAAAGAGGATGTTTATACTTCAATTTGTCTTAAGGTCGAAGAACTTAAGTGCCGTACGACAAAACTTGGCGACGAACAAATCACTCGTGATATTCCAAACCTTGGTGAAGAGGCTCTTAAAAATCTTGACGAGAATGGTATCATCAGAATTGGTGCCGAGGTTAGACCGGGAGATATCTTAGTTGGTAAAGTTTCTCCTAAGGGCGAAACAGAACTTAGTCCTGAAGAAAGACTTCTTCGTGCTATCTTTGGTGAAAAAGCAAGAGAAGTTAGAGACACCTCACTCCGCGTTCAACATGGTAAAGGTGGTGTCGTTGTTGATGTTCAAGTGTTCTCAAGAAAGAACAAAGATGAACTTGAGCCAGGTGTTAATGAACTTGTCAAAGTTTTTATTGCTCAAAAGAGAAAACTTTCTGTCGGTGATAAAATGTCAGGTCGTTATGGTAACAAAGGTGTTGTTTCCATTGTTATGCCTGAAGCGGATATGCCATTTATGGCAAATGGTAAACCACTTGATATCATTTTAAACCCACTTGGTGTTCCTGCCCGTATGAACTTAGGACAAGTTCTTGAAGTTCACTTAGGTCTCGTTGCTGGTTCTCTTGGTTGGAAAGTTGCAACTCCAGCATTTGACGGTGCTGACGTTGGTAAAATTCAAGAACTCCTTAAAGAAAACAACTTCCCAGAAGATGGAAAAGTTCAACTCTATGATGGAAGAACAGGTGAACCATTTGAAAATAAGACAACTATTGGTATTAAATATATGCTTAAACTTAACCACATGGTTGACAGCAAAATTCACGCTCGTTCAATCGGACCTTACTCACTTATCACTCAACAACCACTCGGCGGTAAAGCACTCTTCGGTGGTCAAAGATTTGGTGAAATGGAAGTTTGGGCTCTTGAAGCATATGGTGCTTCTCACGTTCTTCAAGAAATGCTTACTGTTAAATCTGATGACGTTGTTGGACGTGTTAAGACATTTGAAGCTATTGTTAAAGGCGAACCTATTTCTGAACCTGGAATTCCAGAATCCTTCAAGGTTCTTGTAAAAGAATTGCAAGCACTTGCTCTTGATGTTAAGATTTTGACTGAAAATGACGAAGAAATTGACTTACCAGAACTTTCACAAGATGAACACGATAAACCAAGTCTTGAAAATGAAGTGGAAAATGACCTTAAGAATGTTACTCTTGACCTTGACGAAATCATTAATTCAAATGGTGAGGAAGAGGAAAAGAAGAGTGATATTGAAGAGGCAATAGAAGAACAAACTTCTACAACCGGGCTTGATGATATTGACCTATTTGATGACTTTGGAGATTTTGACGAATAGGCGAGGACGGCACTTTTAGGGCTCCCGAAAATGCTTGACATTTTTGGGAAAAGGAATAAACAAACGAATGTTAAGACTTTTGACTTATGGCAAAAGTTGAAATGAAGTGTAGTTTATGACGCTGTCGCTACTCTCTTGCGAAGATTAAGATGCTAAGGCAAAAGGTAATAATATTAAAAATGCAAGAGATAATAAAAAATGTAGCTTACAAAAGAGAATATATAGAAATTAATTTTAGGGGATTGTTATGTTTGAACTTAATAACTTTGAAAAAATTAAAATTGGTATTGCTTCACCTGAAAAAATTAGAGAATGGTCTCATGGTGAGGTAACAAAACCAGAAACTATCAACTATAGAACGCAAAAACCAGAAAAAGATGGTCTTTTCTGCGAAAGAATTTTTGGACCTAAAAAGGACTGGGAATGTCACTGCGGAAAATATAAGAAAATCCGTTATCGTGGTGTTATCTGCGATAAATGCGGTGTTGAAGTCACAAGAAGCAAGGTGCGTCGTGAAAGAATGGGGCACATTGAACTTGCTTGTCCTGTCACACACCTTTGGTATTTCAGAACCGTTCCTTCTCGTATTGGTATGCTTTTAGACCTTACTCCAAAAACTTTGGAGCAAGTGGTTTATTATATTAATTACATTGTAACAAACCCTAAAAATACAGATTTAGAATATAAACAAATTTTAACTGATAAAGAATATCGTGATGCTATTGAAAAATATGGCTATGGCAGTTTTGATGCTGGTATGGGCGCAGAAGCAATCAAAAAACTTCTTGGCGACGTTGACCTTGAAAAAGAAGCAAAAGATTTAAAAGAAGAACTTAAAACTTCTAAAGGTCAAAGAAAAATTAAGGCAGCAAAGAAACTTGACATTGTTGAATCATTTAGAAAGAGTGGAAACAATCCAACTTGGATGGTTCTTGATGTTATCCCTGTTCTTCCACCTGATCTTCGTCCTATGGTGCCATTGGACGGTGGTAGATATGCAACAAGTGATTTAAACGATTTGTATCGTCGTGTTATCAACAGAAATAATCGTTTAAAGAAACTTATGGAACTTGGTGCTCCTGATGTTATTATTAGAAATGAAAAGAGAATGCTTCAAGAAGCAGTTGACAACCTTATTGATAATGGTAAACGCGGTAAAGCTGTTCAAGGTTCTAAGCAAAGAGATTTGAAGTCACTCTCTGCTATGCTTGGTGGTAAACAAGGACGTTTCAGACAAAATCTTCTTGGAAAACGTGTTGACTATTCTGGTCGTTCAGTTATCGTTGTTGGTCCAGAACTTAAGATATATCAATGCGGTCTTCCAAAAGAAATGGCTCTTGAACTTTTCAAACCATTCATTATGAACAGACTTGTTGAAATGAATTTAACAAACAACATTAAAACTGCAAAGCGTATGATTGAAAGAGAAAAGCCTGTTGTTTGGGATATACTTGCTGACGTTATTAAAGACCATCCTGTTCTTTTAAACCGTGCTCCAACACTTCACAGACTTTCAGTTCAAGCATTTGAGCCTGTTCTTGTTGAAGGAAAGGCTATCAAACTTCATCCATCTGCATGTGCTGCGTTCAACGCTGACTTCGATGGTGACCAAATGCCTGTTCACATTCCTCTTTCAATTGATGCAAGAACAGAAGCAAGAACTTTAATGCTTGCTTCAAACAACATTTTGAAACTTTCTGACGGCGAACCAATTGTTACTCCTTCTCAGGACGTTGTACTTGGTTGTTATTACTTAACTCTTGTTAGACCTGGTGCTAAAGGAGAAGGAAGTATTTTCGCTTCAAGGAATGAAATGATTTATGCTTATCAAACTAAAAATCTTGACCTTCAAGCAGAGTGTCAAGTTAGACTTACAAAAGAATATAACGGAAAAACTTATACAAAACGTGTTACCACAACTGTAGGTCGTGTATTATTTAACAATATTATTCCACAAGATTTGGGATATGTTGATAGAACTGTTGAAGATAATATTTGCGAACTTGAAATCAATAAACCTGTTAAGAAAGCAGAACTAAAAAATCTTGTTGCTGATGTGTATAATAAATATGGCACAACAGATACAGCAACTCTTGTTGATAAACTAAAGGAAATTGGTTATAAATATTCCACACTTGCTTCAATTTCTGTTAATATATATGATATTGACGAGCCAAAAGAAAAGGCAGAAATTTTGAAAGAGGCAGAAGACCAAGTATTAGAAAACGAAAAACTTCTTCGTCGTGGTCTTATTACACTAAATGAAAAACTTGATGCCAACATTGAAATTTGGAATCATGCGGTAAACAAAGTACAAGATGCTGTTGTTAAGTCAATAGACGACTTCAACCCATTCAGTCTTATGGTGCTCTCTGGCGCTCGTGGTAATAAAGTGCAGTTAAACAGTGACTGCGGTATGATTGGTATTAAAGCCACTGCATCTGCAACAAAGAATGATACTGCAATCAAATCTTCATTTAGACAAGGTTTAACTCCAATTGAATACTTCATTAACTCTCGTGGTTCAAGAAAAGGTCTTTCTGATACCGCTCTTAAAACAGCCGATTCTGGTTACCTTACTCGTCGTCTTGTCGATGTTTCTCAAGACGTTGTTATCACAACTGAAGATTGTTTTGCAGATAATGGCGAAAAAGTTAAAGGTGTTACTGTTTCAGAACTTGTATCTGACGGTTTTGTTCAAGAAACTCTTGATGAAAGAATTTATGGACGTGTTGCTGTTGAAGATATTGTTAATCCAAAAACGGGTGAAGTTATTGTTAAAGCAAATGAAATGATAACAAAAGAACAGTCTAAAGCAGTTGTTGATGCTGGAATTAAAGAAGTTCAAATTCGCTCTCTTATCACTTGCCGTTGCAAACATGGCGTTTGCGCTAAGTGCTATGGAAGAAATATGGCTGGTAAAGATATGGTTACACTTGGCGAGGCAGTTGGTATTATTGCCGCTCAGTCAATTGGTGAACCTGGTACACAGCTTACCATGAGAACTTTCCACACCGGTGGTTCTGCGGTTGCTGCCGACATTACTCAAGGTCTTCCTAGAGTTGAGGAAATTTTTGAAGCAAGAAAACCTAAAGGCGAATGTTTACTTTCTGAAGTTGCCGGTCGCGTAAAGATTAAAGAAGATGCAAAGAATTATATTATTACTATCATTACAGGCGAAGGTGACGTCGATTATGAAGTTAGAAAACCTGCTGTTTTGAAAGTTAAAGACGGCGAAAAAGTAGAGCCAGGAACACAACTTACTGCTGGTGCTATTAATCCATCTGACCTCTTAAGAACAAAAGGTCTTAAAGGACTTGAACAATATCTTCTTTCTGAAGTTATTAAAGTATACCGTGGACAAGATGTTAAAGTTAATGACAAACATATTGAAATTATTATTCGACAAATGCTTAAGAAAGTTAAAATTGAAGATGCGGGAGATACAGATCTTCTTACAGGAGAAATTGTAGATATTTCAAAATGTGATGAAGAAAATGAGAAAACTCTTCGTGAAGGTGGCAGACCAGCAATTGCAAGAAGAATGTTACTTGGAATTACAAGAGCCGCTCTTATGACAGAATCTTTCTTATCATCATCATCCTTCCAAGAAACCTCAAGAGTTTTGACCGATGCTGCACTTAAAGGCAAGGTTGATAATCTTGTTGGTATCAAGGAAAATGTTATTATTGGTAAACTTATTCCTGCAGGAACCGGACTTAAGAAATATCGTTCAGTTGTTCCTGTTAAAGTAGAAAAAGAGGAAGAGGCTATCTAAAATATAATAAAATTAAAAAATAACTCATTTTTTGAGTTATTTTTTATTTTAATTAAAAATTTGAACTATTTTAGTAAGATTTTTGAATTTGACATATATATTATTGGGAGATAACTACAAAGACAGAATTAAAAATGCTTGTTACAGAGGAATTTCAAAATAAAATGCATACAAAATCTGTATGCATTTTTTAAAAAATTAGATATTTTTAATGTTTTTTAGATTTTTTGTGCAAAAAAATCAATTTTTTCATTTTTTATAACTTTTTTGCTTTAATATATAAAAAGTATGGTCTATCAATTTGATATTTATATTTTGGGACTTGTTTTACTGCTTCTTTTTCTGGTTGAGATTCCCTAACTTCAAGAATTTGCATATTGTTTTTGATTATAGAGTTTATTATTGTGGAAAAATTGCGGTGATACTTAACGGTGTCTTGCATATTCCAATTTAGAACTCTTTTTGAATTATTGTTATAGTCGCTTAAAAGATAATATCTTTTTCCATTTATATCAATATGTTTTTCCATTTCTTTACCATTGTAAATTATTGCAGTGGCAACAGGGTGTTCTTGTGAAAAAATCAATATTCCATTTGGATTTAATAGGTTGGATATATCTTTCATAAGTTTTTCAAAATCTTCAACATAGTGAAAAGCAAGGGAACTGAACACCATGTCAAATTTTTCTTTGATTTTTAAAATTCTTTCCATTTCTAAAACTTTAAATTCAACATTTTTATAATTGTTTTCTTTTTTTGCTAAATTTATCATGTTTTTTGAAATATCAACACCTAAAACTCGTTTTGCACCATTTTCAGCAAAATATCTTGACATTCCGCCAGCGCCACAACCTAAATCTAAAATTTTTTTATCTTTTAAGTCTGGGAGCATTGATTTGATTTCTGGAATTTCAATTAGTTCGTTGGCATTAATTTTAGTTTCTCTCATTTTTTGATATTCTTCAAAAAACTTGGTGTTATCATAAATATTTTGTGGTTTTTCCATAAATTCTCCTAATAATATTATAACAGATAAAATTATCTTTTGCAAATTATAATTTAATTTGATTTGCAAAAAAAGTTTCTTATAAAGAATTTGAAAATATTAGAAAAGAAAAGCAGAAAAAACGTGGTGCGTTTAAAAAGAAAATTTTTCTTAAATCTGTTGAATAAGTAAGTTTATGTAAGCACTTTAACTTTGCAATATTTTACAAAATATTTCAAAATTACAACTATATATAAAAATTTTGGAATTATGCATAATAAAAACGAACCTTGAGAAATTTCAAGGTTCGTTTTATTCTTGTTTGGTGCAGGTGGAGGGGGTCGAACCCTCATGAAGCTACCTTCGCAAGATTTTGAGTCTTGTGCGTCTGCCATTCCGCCACACCTGCTCAGAAACTGCACTTCATTTCGACTTTTGATTATCATCAAAAGTCTTACCATTCGTTTGTTTCTTCGCTTTTCCCAAAAATGACAAGCATTTTCGGGAGCCCTGATAGTTCTGCACTTCATTTCGACTTTTGCCTTTCGTCAAAAGTTTTACCATTCGTTTGTTTGCTCCTTTTTCCCAATAATAGCAAGTATTTTTGGGTGCCTTATTGTGTGTGCACTTCATTTCAACTTTTGCTTT
>CALVTF010000006.1 GCA_944360025.1 uncultured Clostridia bacterium | reverse complement strand
AGGTTTTCATATTTTTATTATAGCAAAATTTTATATTTTTTCAAACCTTTTGCGAATAGTTAAGAAAATTTTTGTAAGATATGGGCAAAATCACCACGCTTTCCAATGAATTTGAAAGCGTTTCAAGTTTTTAAATGTTTAAAAACTTGAATTTGCACCGCAAAAGTGATTTTGCTCCTATGCTACCATCCAATCTGTATAAACTCCATAACCCTTTGTTGGGTCAGAAAGGAAAACATGTGTAACAGCCCCTACAATTTTACCATTTTGCATGATAGGCGAACCGCTCATGCCTTGAACAATACCACCGGTAAGATTAAGAAGCCTTTTGTCTTTAACTCTAAAGACTAAACTTTTATCGTTTGCTTTCTTTTGATAATTTGCTTTAATAATTTCTATCTCATATTCTTCTTTAATTCCACTAATATCACTTACAATAGTTGCTTTACCAGGCGTTACAGAAAAACGCCCACCAATCTTAGCAGTAAGATTTTCGTCTACAAGCCCATCAAGATTATTCATAACACCTTTAATACCAAATTTGTTGTTGCTTTCAATTGTACCTTTATTTTTAGAACTTTGCACAAAAACACAGCGAAGTTGACCGGGATTATTTTTTTCGCCTTTAGTTATACCAATAAGATTACATGGATAAACATTTCCGCTTTCTACAGGTACAATATTCCCGCCGGCTTCTTCAACAATAGCATGACCGAGCGCACCATATTCACCTGTTTTTGTATTAACAAAAGTCAAAGTCCCAACCCCGGTAACATTATCTTTAACAGTAAAGCCTAGTTTATATTTTTTGTTTTCATTTTTAACTTTTAAAAGAGTTTTCAATTCCTTATTTTTATGTAGATATGTAACTTCAACTTCTTCATTATCTTTCAGCAAACTCTCTAAGTTTTCAATTTCATTAAATTCAATGCCATCAATTTTAGTGATGATATCTCCCTCTTTAATGCTTTCATTCCCATTATCACTTATGACAATCACTCCGTCTGAGTAAATAGAAAGTCCAATAGGCACACCACCTATATAATAATCATCATCATTAGCCATAACAACAGACACTTTACGAATAGGAATAAAGCCAAAAAGTTTAAAAACAACCTCGCCACATTTAGCCTTTTCAGTCCCAACAGATTGTTCTTTTTGTTGCAATTCACCATTTATGTAAGCCCCAAAAAGTCCATTTTTGTTGGCAGTTTCAATATCCTCATAACTTACAAGGAAATTATCTTCAATTGAATAAATGTCAATAATAGGCATAACCACAAGCACTATTACAAGACAACATAAAAAACTATAAAAGACCCAGAAATTTTTTCTCATTTTACTAGTATCTTGCAAAAACAGAGTTTTATTCTAAGTTTACTCATAATATTTATATCATTCGACAAATGAAAAAAATTTTTACAATAAAATGTTAAAAACTTATAATCTTAGCAAATTTTGAGCAAAGTATATTATGGGAATATATTGAAGATTAAATAGCATAATACCACAAAATGTAGTGTAGTATGCATAAATAATAAGAATAATAATATCTTTTATATTTTAATCCACCTATTATTTTTGTAAAAAATTAGACATATTTTGTCGAAAATCGTTTGCTATTTACTTTTATTTGTGCTATAATGTCGAAAGTAATAGATTTTGGGCTTAAAAAGGTCGAAAATAAAAGGGGTGTTTTATGGCTAAAAGTCAAATAAGTTTTGAAAATTTAACAAGAGCACAAGAAAGAAGTTTTAACTTAATCCAAGGATTAGGTATTTATGAACTTCGTGCTATAGCAAGAGTTTTTGGCGATAATTCACCAACAACTTCAAAAAGAGATGACCATATTAAATTTATTATGGATAAAATAATTTCGGGTGAAGATTTGCAACCTATTCCTCTTCGCCAAGGTCGCCCATACAAAGAACTCTCAAACATTGAAGGTATATTGGAAGAGTTATCCTCTATCATTGGTAAAGATTACACATTAAAATCTTTAAGCAATAAACAAAATGATAATATTAAAACAATTGGTTTTAGACAAGTAGAACTTGACGTTGTGAAGAAGAAATTGTTTCCAATAAGAGTAAAAGGAGTTGTTTTAAATAAAAGCACTAATGAATATTACATTGTAAATGAAGACAATTCTCTCCCTATTCTTATTGAAAAGAAAGCATTTCCGTTGTTAGAACAATTTGATTTTGTTGAAGGTACAGCCGTTGTTATGAACGATAACAATGAATATATTATGGACAACATTGAAACTATTAACTTTGTAAATATTACTTCCTACTCTCCACACGTTGTGTCTCAAGAAAGAGCAGTTCCTTCCAAGAAAATCAATATGGATGATAAAGAAGTAACTTTAGGACTTAGATATGTTTTAAACCAAAGTAAATTTTCTGACAACATTACTAAAATGCAAAAATACATCAACGCACTTCAAAATAACAATGTGATTTGCGTTGCCCTTGTTGCAAACACAATTTATGATGAATATATAAATCTTTGCAATATAGGCTTTGACAATATTTTTGTTCTTAGATTTGATGATAAACCTTCAGATTATTTCAAAAAAATAAACATATTCCTCAGTAATATTAAACGTTTGCAAGAAGTTGGAACTAATATAGCAATTTTTGTACAAGACATAGTTACAATTTCTCATGTTTTAGACGCTTATAATAAAAACTCTGAAAATACATATTTTAATCATACTGAAGAAACCGCAAATTTAATAAAAGAAATTGTTATGCTTGCAAAATGCACAAATGAAAACAGCACCACATTATTTATCACAAATGATGAATTAGATAACAATGACCTTCTCTATCTAACATTTGTCAATAAAGTTTCAAACAAATTATAAGGTTTATGCATTAAAATTTAATTCTAAATTATTATAATCTTTATTAAAATAAGTTAAATCTTAAAATGATTTGACTTTTTTTTATGTTTTTCATATACTCATATAAGGTGAAAATTATGAATTTGGCTACAAGTTTTGAAATTTTTGGTTTAACAATAAACTATTATGGTCTTATAAGTGCCCTTGGTTATCTTTGGGGCGTTGTTATTGTTTGCCTTGTTGCTAAAAAACGCGGTTTTACAACTGATGATATAATTCTGCTCGCATGCTATGTTATCCCCCTTGCTATTATTGGAGCAAGAATTTATTATGTTTTGTTCTCACTTGATAGATTTACAAGTTTTTGGCAAGTTTTTGAAATTTGGAAAGGTGGACTTGGTTTTTATGGTGGACTTATTGGCGGAACACTTGGAGTTATCCTTTACTGTGTAATACACAAAAAAAATTTTCTCAAACTTGCAGATATTGTTGTTCTAGGTCTCGTCTTTGGGCAAGGAATTGGACGTTGGGGAAATTATGTAAATCAAGAGGCATTTGGATATTACGTTGACAACGAAAATATGCAATGGTTCCCATTTGCCGTATATATTGACCACTGCCATCAAGCAGAATGTACCTGCCCTGGATATGGCTGGCATCTCGCCACATTTTTCTATGAATTTATGAATAATATGATAATATTTATTATTCTCACCATCCTTCTTTATAAAGTTAAATTTAAAAATGATGGGATAATTGGTGCGTGCTATCTAATTATGTATGGTTTTTGCAGGTTCATCGTTGAAGGACTTCGAACAGATAGTTTATATCTTGGGCCGTTTAGAATATCACAGGTTTTAAGTATAGTTTTCATCCTTTGCGGGATTGCTTACATTTTATATTGCTACTTTATGAATAAAAAGAAAAAGTCATCTTATGAAATTATCATGGACGTTTTAAAGAAAGATTTGAAATAGAGAGGCATTGCCTCTTTTTTAATATTCCCTAATAATTTCTACAAGTTTTTAGAGTTTTAAAATTACATGAAAATATATTTTCCTCGTTTTATTTAGTAATATTATATCATTTGAATAACCTTTTACTTTTGTGAAATATTAAATATATGCGTGGACGTATTAACGGAATAAAAAAAACATATATCTTGCGGTTTTTAAGTGTCGCATTAATTTTATTATTTATTGGATTTATCTTTCTAAATATCTTTGTTTTACCCTTCCCAACCCTTTGGTTTTTCGCATTTAGTTTTTTATTAGGTATTTTTGAAGTGTCAAAAAGTCGCCTTTTTAAACTTGATAGTGGTTTTTATCTTGGCTCACTTTTAATATTTATAGGAATAAGTGGTTTTATTTTTACTCTAACCAAAACAAATGAATTTTGGTATCTCTATCTAATGTTTGATTTTTTTCTTTCTTCATTTTTAACTTTTCTTGTTTGCGGACAATATTTTCATCTAATATTTGATTTTTCGATAATATTCGTGCTTATTTTTACCACTCTCTATACTTTTTCTTTTATAACTTTGCCTATTTTTATTGCTTTTTTGCTTTCATTTTTGTTATTATTTATATTGATAATACTCTTAAATTTTAAGCGGAGGGAAAAATGAATTTTCAAGAGGAATTCAATGGTTATAACAAAAAAGAAGTGGACGCTTACATAGAACGCCTAAAAGCAAGTAATGAATCCAAACTTATGGAAGAACGTCTAAAAACCTTGGAAGCCGAACGCCGACTTCTTGATTTAAGAAATCAACACCTTGAGCTTAGACATAAAGAAAAAAACATATTAGATGCCATTGACGTAATTGAAAAAGCAAAGAAATTTGAAGAAGAAGGAGCAAAAAGTTTTTATGCACTTGTCTTTGATAAACTTCAAATTTTAGTTCAAGAATTAGAGGTAAAATTCCCTCATCTTAAAAATGATAAGGAATATGAAAATATTTTAAAAGAACTCACTTCAGTTATTAATGATTACAAAGATAAATTCACTGTAGAGGCAAATATAACAAATCCTATTAACTCTCCTAACGACAGTATGCGTTTACTTTTAAATAAGATGCAAGAATATAAACGAGGTCAAGATTACCCTAGAGAAGTCAGAATTTCCACAAACCATAACGATGACGATGATATACCTCCATATCTTCAATTTCTTCAATCAAAACCGGAAACTAATCTTGCACAAACACCTATCATACCAAATGACGTAAGCGAAAGTGGTTTTAGTTTTCAAGAAGCATTAAATCCCAAAGAGGACTTGGAAGAAATCATGAAAGCGTTTGATTTCTATAATGAGGACAAAAAAAATAATTTTGACAAAAATAATTTTTAATTTTTGAATAAAAAACATTTGTGCTATTCTAAAAAAAGAGTTATTGATAAAGCATTTTTTAAACTAACAAAAAAATAGTGATGAAATTATATTCTCACTATCTTTTTTATGCTAGTTTCAAAGGCAACGAGCCTTCGCCTATTTTTTAGAAAAATATAGTTAAAAATAAACCAGAAATTACCCCTATAGCAAATTGCAAAAAGACAATTCCCAAACTTTGAAGTGGATGCTTTTTGTTTCTTGATACAAGAATAAAAAGTCCTACTCCTGCCCCTGTTGAAAGCCCTGCGACGAGTGCCGGAAAAGATAGTCCAACTGAATACAGTTCCACCAAAAGAACGCTTGAAGCACAATTTGGAATCAAACCTACAAGGCTTGCAATCAAAATTTGAAGATAAATATTAATGTTATTTGTTAAAACTTGTTGAATTGCGTCAAGAGTAAAAATTTCAACTAAAAGATTTATTATAAATGTTGCTACAAATATATAAATAGCAATTTCAAACATATGTTTGAATGCATCTAAGAATATGTTATCAACACAGCACTTACTTTTGTGATGGCATTCACTATCACATTCATCAGTATGAATATGCCCACACTCATGCTCATGATGGTGATGACGAGGCTTTTCTATAATAGTTTTCTCAATCTTGTTCATATCTGCAAGTTCAGTTTTGTCATTTTCTTTTTTAGGCTTTTCTTGGTTTCGTTTTGCCCAAAGTCTTGAAACAAGACCTACAACAAAATCAATTCCATATCCCCAAAAAATAGCAAGCACTATTTTAATTCCTATAAGAAGAAGCATATCTAAAATGGTATTTGGAGAAGTTATCATAATAGGAATTGCCTCATCAGAGGTGGCGACAAAAACAGCAACCAGCGTTCCAAGTGTGACCTTCTGTTTGGAATATAAGTCAGCAATAACTGTTGAAAATCCGCATTGAGGTATGCATCCCAAAAAAGAGGCATACAAAACACTTGTTTTCTTTTTTTTGCTTAAAAAACCAGAAAATTTATGATTATGGTCATGTGAAAGATATGAAACAAGAAGATATGCCAAAAACAAAATTGGCAACATCAATAAAACGTCTTCTATAGTATGCAAAATTGCATGATAAAAATATTCCTTCCACATATCGACCTCTATTATAACACTTGCTTAATCAATTTGTAAAGAAATTTTTAATTTGAATTTTTATAAATTATAAAAATTTTATTAATAAATCCCCTTTAATTGACTTAAGTTTTAGTTTATGTTATTCTTAATATGAGATTTTATCTAAAAATTTAACAAATTAAAGAAAGTTAATTTTACATAATAAAATTTCTATATTTTATAACCTTTTCAAAACTAAGAGAGGTAATTAATGAATAGCAAAAACGATTTTATTCTCTCTATTAAAAATGTTAATAAGAGATATAAATTAAATAAAACTCAATTTTATCAAGCGCTTTTTGATATAAATATTGACTTTAAAGCCGGTGAACTTGTTTCCATTGTTGGAGAAAGTGGAAGTGGTAAAAGTACTCTTATGAATTTGATTGGCGGGCTTGACTCTGACTATAGTGGTAAGATTATTGTAGATAATGAAAATTTAAGAGAACTTTCCGACAAACAACTCGACAAATATAGAAAAGATAAAGTCGGTTTTGTTTTTCAATCTTTTAATTTAATTTCCCATCTCTCTATCCTTGACAATGTTACATTGGCACTAACTTTATCAAATATAAGCGAAAAGGAAAAATTAGAAAGAGCAACTAAACTTTTGAAAAGTGTCGGCCTTGAAAGACAACTTAAGAAAATGCCAAATCAACTATCTGGAGGACAAAAACAAAGAGTAGCAATAGCACGTGCTCTTATAAACAATCCAGATATTATCATTGCTGATGAACCTACAGGTGCTCTTGACACTGCAACATCTATGCAAATTTTGGAAATACTAAAAGAAATTGCTGACAGTGGAAAACTTGTTATTATGGTTACACATTCAGAAAAAGTAGCATCAGTTTCCTCGCGAGTTATTGAAATTTCCGATGGCAGAATAATATCTGATAAAATTAATTCAAATTATGTCCGTGAAGAAATTACAAGTTCCCCTAAAAAAGAAGATTTAGAGGAAAACATTGAAAATGAAGATTCTTCTATCTTAGTCTCAAATGTTGAAGTTTCTGAAAATGAGAACTCTCTTTCAGAAGATGAAATTTCCGAGAATGAAAACGTAATAGACCATAATTTACTGACTAAAGAAATAAAGAAAAATAAAGATAAAACTGTTAAACAAAATTTATCTATATTCTCGGCTTTACGTTTATCTATATTCAATATGTGGGCAAATAAAACTAAAAACTTTTTAATGGCTTTCGGTGTTGCTATAGGAATTGGAAGTTTAATTTTAATGTTGTGTTTTAGTTCCGGTATATCTGACTATATAAACGACATAAAATTATCATTTTCTGACCCTACAATAGTGACAATTTCAAAAAAATCTGCTACTAGTGATATGAAATCTTACGAAACTTTCACTGAAGAAGAAATATCCTCTTTAATTTATGAATTAAATGATTATCTAAAACAAGAAGGCTATAATTTTATAATTAAGGATAGTAATAGAAATAATGAGCAAGAGGCAAGCGGTAATGTAACTTATGGTTTTGAAGCATTTGCCACTGACGTACTTGGCGGAGGACTTTCTGCATCAATAGGATATGATTTCAACCTGGATGGTGTGTATCAAGATGATGAAGTTATGAAGATATATTATCTTTATTCTACCCCGCCTTTTTATAATGAAAAAAATTTATTAAAAGGTGAAATGTCAACAAGTTCAAACGGAATAATGATTAATTCGTCTATAAGCAGACTTTTTAATGACACTGACTCAGCATTAGGAAAAAGAGTAAAAATTACAATAAGTTATGACAATTCTTCTTTATCAACTCAAGAAAATACCTATCTTGCGCAGAATGATGCTCTTTTGACAACACAAGAAACCTTCTTTTTTGAAGATATTACTGCAATAGTTGACACTTCTATACTTGCAAATTATCCAATCATGTATATTGATTTTAATTTATTACAATATCATTTTGAACGTCTTTTTGGTGAAACTTTAATGCCAAATTCGTTATATATTCAAACACCTAACGAAGAAATAACAAATGCGATTAATTCCTATTTACAAAAAAATTACAGAAATAAATTCACAGGTTCTATAGAAAACAGCCTTGCAGATATGCTTTCAGAAATGGGTGATATTATAGGCACTTCTTTAATAGTTATTTCAATAGTCGCCCTCCTAGTTTCCGCTATAATGATTCTAGTTGTTATGTATATGAGCGTTACTGAACGAACTAAAGAAATAGGTGTTTTAAAATCTATTGGAGCGAGAAAAAGCGATATTCGACGAATATTTTCTTGCGAAAGTCTTTTGGTTGGAATTTTAAGTGGGTTTATGGGGCTGATACTTGCCGGTTTACTTATATTAATCGCCTATCTATGCCTTGTTTCCATTGTTGGACTTGCTCCACTTTCGTTTAAATGGTATTATATTGCTATCGCGCTTGGAGTATCCATTGTAATAAGCACTATTAGCGGAATTTATCCAGCTGTTCGTGCGGCAAATCTAGATCCTGTTGAAGCCTTGCGGAGAGAATAATATTTGAGGGAATAAAAATGAATTTTAAAACTGAAATTGAAAATTTTTTACAAGAAAATAGTGAAGAAAAACTAGCAAAATTTCATAAAAAACTTGTAGATACAAAATTTAAGATATTTGGAATAAGAACAAACAGTTTAAGGAAGTTTGCAAAACACCTTGTAAAAGAAAATTGTCCTCTTGAAGAAATTATTTCAAATTCACATGAAGAAATTTTAATACGTGGATTAGTTTTAAGTAACTTAAAATTGAAAGACAACGAAATTATCAATGAGTTTAATAAGTTTATTGATTATATTGATAATTGGGCGACTTGTGATATGATTATTTCAAGTTTAAAAAGGCTTAGAACAGAAAATGGTTATAGATTTTTTATAGAACAATTATCCTCACCTTCACCATTTAAAAAACGTGTTGGAATTGTTGGATTAATGGATTATTTCCTTATTTCAGAAAAAAAGGAAGAAATTATCGATAATTTAATAAAAATAAAGGATGACAATTATTATGTTCAAATGGCAATTTCTTGGCTTTTATGTACATTGATATGTAAAGATTATGAATTTGGGAAAAATGCTTTAGAAAAATTTAGTGATAAATTTATTAGAAATAAAACAATATCAAAATGTCATGACAGTTACCGACTTTCAAGGCAGCAAAAAGAAGAATTAAAGATGCTTAGAATATAAAGGGGGCAGTAAGCTAAATTTTGAAACATGTTTCAAAATTTGTTTTACTTATAAGCAAAACGCGAGCGTTCGCTCGCAAGCTTACTGCCCCACCAAAATATATAATTCAAATTGAAATTAAATAAAAAAAGTCATAGTAAAAAACTATGGCTTTTTAAAATTTACTTTTAAATTTTATTTGTTATCTGCTGACTTAACTTTAGCAGCCTTGCCTGTAAGGTTTCTAACATAGTAGAGTTTTGCTCTTCTTGGTTTACCACTTCTAACCACTTCAATGCTGGCAATTTTAGGTGAATGAATAGGATATGTTTTTTCAACACCAACACCATAAGAAATCTTTCTTACTGTGAAAGTTTCTCTAACGCCACCATTTTTTCTAGCAATAACCACACCTTCAAAGGCTTGAATTCTTTCCTTGTCACCTTCTTTAATCTTGACATTAACTCTAACAGTGTCACCGATTGAGAAAGTTGGAACAGATTCTTTCATGTTTTCTCTTTCAATTTGGTCGATTATATTAGCCATGACTTATCTCCTTTTTTCAGATTTTCGACATAATGCTCATAATATAAAAATAACAGCGGAACATCAGAAGTCTTTTTGATTATAGCATAGTGTTTAATAAAATTTCAAGTATTTTAACAAACTTTTTCAAAAAATTTAACAAATATATTTGAATTCAAAAAACAATAAAAAAAGAGATTCTTACCTCTTCATAATTATTAATGAATTTACATAAAGGCATTTTTAATATGCAAGATTTCTTTTCCTAAAATTTCAATAACATCAAATCTCACATTAGCCTCATAATTTTTTGTTTTGTTTAGATAATATTCAGCGACTCTTTTAATTTTCAATTCTTTCCTATAATCTATTGCTTCAATAGGTCTACCAAATTTTAAAGTTTCTCGCCTTTTTACTTCCACGAAAACGTAAGTATCTTTGTCTTGTGCTATTATATCAATCTCTCCAAATTTTGTTTTAAAATTAATAGATAAAATTTTATACCCCTGTTTTTTAAGGAAATTTACACTTAAAACTTCACCAATATTTCCTTCCACCTTATTTTTCATTCTATTTTCATATTTTTGAATCCACATAAATATACCTATATATCAAAAATTTATCTTTTAATTCAAACCAAAATTAATTTTTAATCCAAAGTGATTTTCCCAATACGCGTTTTCCTAAAATCATCAACAAAGGAATAACTTGCGCGTTCCAAATCAATTTCTCCACCATTAGTTACATACTTTCTTAGTTTTGCAATATCCTCTATACTTTCACAATTTGGATAGCGTTTTTCTAATAATGCAGGATATTTTTCTTTAATTATAGCAAAAAGTTCTTCAGCAAGAGAAATAAATTCGAGAACTTCATCTCTAACACTTCCTACAAAAGCAAGTTTCTTTGCAATATCTTGGTTTTCAATGTTTGGATATAAGGTTCCAGGCGTGTCATAAATTTCAATACCATCACCGACATTGAGCCATTGACCACATTTGGTCACTCCCGCTCTATTTCCTGTCACGGTTTTAGCCTTCTTGCAAAGATTATTGACAAGAGAACTTTTCCCGCTGTTCGGCACACCAACCACCATTACACGAATAGTCGCCTTAATTCCCTTCTGCTTATATTTTTCAATCTTTCCCTTTGCTAAATTCTTAATCTTGTTTAAAACTAAATCATTTTTAAAAGAAGTAGAATTGAAAAGAAGATAATCTTTCCCTTCGCCTACAAAATTTCCTAAAAGTTCTTTTACTCTTTTTTCATCTGCAAGGTCAATTTTATTGATTAAAAACAAAATAGGTTTATTTTCTGCAATCTTTGTAAGGCTTGGATTAAGTGAAGAAAGTGGAATTCTAGCATCAAGGACATAGATAATGATATCAACTTTTTTTAGTTGATTTTCAATATCTTTTAAAGCTTTATGCATATGACCTGGAAACCAATTTATCTTCACTTAAATTCTCCTTATAAGTAATTATATGTTTTTATAAAATAAGCATATTTTGTTGTATTATGCAAACATATTACACCATATTTTGTGTATTATTTAATTTATAACAAATCAACTCGATTTTTCTTCGTGATTTTCAAACTCTCTTCCCTACGCCAATTTTCAATATCTTTGTGATTTCCTGAAAGTAAAACTTCTGGCACTTTCAGCCCCATAAATTCAGCAGGTCTTGTGTACTGAGGATATTCCAACAGCCCATTTGAAAAACTTTCATTTTCTAAACTTTCACTACTTATAACACCATCTATAAATCTAGAAAGCGTGTCAATAATGACCATTGTTGGCAGTTCTCCACCTGTAAGAATATAGTCACCTATAGAAATTTCTTCTATTTTAAAAAGTTCAAAAATACGTTCGTCCACTCCTTCATAATGTCCACAAACAAAAATTAAATGGTCAAATTTAGATAAGTCTTTAGCAATTTTTTGATTAAAAACCTTTCCTCGTGGTGATGGAAATATTAATTTAGAATTTTCTTTTTTCACACTTTGAATTGCATCATAAAGCGGTTGCACACTCATAAGCATACCAGCACCGCCACCAAATGGATAATCGTCGCATTTCTTATGCTTGTCTAAAGAAAAGTCACGAATATTAACGATATTAAACTCCAAAATACCATTATCTGTCGCACGTTTTAAAATACTGCTTTGAATTGGTGAGAACATTTCAGGAAACAAAGTCAAAATATCAATTTTCATAATCAGTCCTTGCTCCTTCATATTCTTTTCTAATTACAAATATGGAAGTGCTATTATTCTTTTTAAAAATATCTTTAACAAATGGTATCTGATAAAGTCTCTCACCTTCCTTGACAATGATGACGTCATCAAAACCAAAATTTTCAACTCCCATAATTTGTCCAACATATTCACCATTTTCATCATATAAAGTTTGCCCTACAAGATCATCAATTAAAAATTGATTGGAAGGAATTTTATAAAATTCTTCCTTGTCAATATAAATAAGGCTATTTCTAAATTTTTCAGCAGTATTTCTATCAGGAATAATATCAAATGTCGCATAAGCAAAACCTAGTCGATATGTGCAAGACTTGGTTTTAACCGGTTTTTTATTGATAAAAAATTCATGTTTGCCATTAAAAATCGCAGGGATATCAACAAGAGGGAAAATTTTTACTTCCCCCTTTATTCCCTGCGGTTTTACAATTTTACCAACGCAAAGTAATTCCATTAATCACCAAACTTAACAAAAATCTTTTTATGTTCTTTTGCACCGATTGATTTAATAATGGTTCTAATACTACTTGCCATTTTCCCATTTTTACCGATAACTTTACCGATATCTTCGCTTGCAACTTTAACAACAAAAGTTATAGATTTATCATCTTCTTCTTTTGTTACTTCCACTTCATTTTCATTTTTAACAAGTGTTTTAACTAATAGTTCAAGTAATTGTTGCATTTTTATCTCCTTTAAGGGAAACCCCTAGTTTAGCAAAATTAATTTGCAATTTTATTTATTTTCAGTTGAAATAACGCCACTTTTAACCAAAATTGATTTAGCAGTTTCTGTTGGAAGAGCACCATTTTTAAGCCATTTTACTGCTTTTTCGTTGTCAATTTTAATCTCTGCTGGGTCTGTCAAAGGATTATAAGTTCCAATGATATCAATAAATTTTCCATCTCTTGGACTCTTTGAATCAGCAACAACAACACGGTAGAAAGGTGATTTCTTGTCTCCCATTCTTGTAAGTCTAATTTTAACAGCCATTTTCATTTCTCCTTTTAATTAAATTCTTTTGTTATATATACTAACTTTCGTTAGGACATACTAATTTACAATTTGATATTCTTTAATATTTGATTTTTAAATTTATGATTTAATTTTTGATAATTTTTTTAATATTAAACTTTTACGAAATGTTTATATTAAAACTATCTTCCAAACATTCCACGCATACCCCGCTTATTGTTTTTAAGTTGTTTCATCATCTCTTTTGATTGTTCAAATTGCTTTAATAGTTGATTGACTTGTTGTATACTTGTTCCACTACCATCTGCAATTCTTTTGCGCCTACTTGCTTTGATTATTTCAGGATTCAGTCTTTCTTCGCGTGTCATACTTTGAATTATTGCTTTGTTCACAGCAAGTTGTTTTTCATCAATTACCACACCTTTAAGTTTACTTGCGGCCCCTGGAATCATCTTTAGTATATCATTTATCCCGCCCATTTTCTTTAAATTTTCCATTTGAACAAGATAATCCTCAAATGTAAAAGAATTTTCTCTAAACTTTTCTTCTAATTTCTTGGCTTCTTCTTCAGATACGGCTTCTTGTGCTTTCTCAATGAGTGATAAAACGTCCCCCATACCTAAAATACGGCTAGCGATGCGGTCAGGATAAAAAGGTTCTATGTCTCCTATTTTTTCACCAACACCAGAAAATTTGATTGGTTTTCCTGTAATTGCTTTAATAGAAAGTGCAGCACCACCTCGAGTATCACCATCAAGTTTTGTCAAAATAACACCTGTAATATCCAAGTCTTTATTAAAACTTTCGCTTATAGTAACGGCATCTTGTCCGGTCATGGCATCAACAACAAGTAAAATTTCTTGAGGGCTTACTTCTTTCTTTATATTTTTTAGTTCATCCATTAATTCTTCATTTATATGAAGTCTACCTGCAGTGTCGATAATTACTACGTCGAAGCCTTGTTTTTTTGCATGCTCAATCGCTTGTTTTGCAGTTTTAACAGGATTTTGTGTTCCTCGTTCGAATACTTCACAATTTGCTTGTTTACCGACAACTTGAAGTTGATTGATAGCGGCAGGTCTATATATATCGCAAGCAACAAGTAGTGGTTTCTTTCCGCTTTTCTTTAAATATGCTCCGAGTTTACCACACATTGTAGTCTTACCCGCACCTTGAAGTCCGCACATCATTATTATTGATGGATTATACGAAAGTTGTAATTTTTGATTGGTACTTGACATTAGAGCAGTAAGTTCGTCTTTAACGATTTTAATAACCATCTGCCCCGGTGTCAAACTTTTCATCACGTCTTCGCCAAGAGCCTTAGCGGAAACATTATTTATGAAGTTTTTAGCCACCATATAATTAACGTCGGCTTCAAGAAGAGCAATTCTAACTTCACGCATTGCTTCTTTGATTTCGAGTTCTGTCAGTTTCCCACGTTTGGTTAGTTTTGAAAATATATGGTTTAATCTTTCAGATAAATTTGAAAATAATGCCATTAAATATCTCCCAAAATTTCATCGACTTTTTGTTTTATCTCTTTTAAAGAATCTTTATTTTTTAAATCACTTAAAATTTTTATTAGTTTATTTTTTCTTTCTAATAGGTGTAAAGTGTTTTCATATTCATCAAGTTTTTGGCAAGCCTTTGATATACTATCTAAAACTGCTTGTCTTGTAATTTGTTTTTCTTTTGAAATCTCAGCAAGCGTCATATTAAAATCAAAATATTGTCTCATTATTTTTTGTCTATCTTGACTTAAAAGTTTGCCATAAATTTCAAAAAGTTCGCCATATCTAACAAAATCTGTAAGTTCAATTTTTGCCATTTCTACACCTTTTTGTAAAGTTGAATTGCTTTACACTTTTGTATTATATCAAATATTTTTTATAAAATCAACTGTTTTTATAAAATTTTTCCAATTTTTAATAATTTGAGTTTGGGCGGATTTTTGCCCGCATATAATGCGGGCTTTGAAAACTTACGTTTTCAAAAAATTTTTAACTTTGTTAAAAATTTAAAATCCGCCCGCCATATATTAATCTGGCAATAAATGAGAAATGATATAATCACTAACAAGATAATAATTTTTATTGAAATAAACCTTGCCTTCTTTCTCTTTTAAAATTCCATCATGAAGAAATTTTTTGTAATAATCATTTTCTCTTAAATCAAATCCAAGTGCTTGCAAAATTTTTAAATCTACACCACTAAAACACCTAAGTCCTAAGAATAACCTCTCTTCAATTTCCGTTTTGTCAGTGTTTTCGTCCTTTAACTTAACACCATTATAATAATCTTCTAAAGTGCTAGCATTCGCTATTCTTATGCCATTTAAAAATGAATGTGCACTTATTCCAAATCCTACATAGTCGTCAAAAGTCCAATAATTAATATTATGTTTACTTTCGTATCCTTTAAGTGCGAAATTACTTATTTCATATTGATTAAAGCCTTTTTTATCCAAAAATTTTACCAATTTTTCATATTCACTTGTAACTTCATCTTCATTAAGAGGAATAAATTTATGAGATTCAACTTGATTATTTAAAGGTGTATTTTCATGAACTTCAAGCATATAAGCAGAAATATGTTTTACTCCTAAATCTATTAAAGTTTCAGCATATTTATAAATGTTTTTTTCTCCCTCAAGTCCTAAAATTAAGTCTATTGAAATATTATCAAAATAACTATTTGCAAGTTTTATACTATTAATCCCATCTTCTCTACTATGATGACGGCCAATTTTTTTTAGTGTATCATCATTTAAACTTTGAATTCCTATACTAAGTCTGTTAATCCCCAATTTTTTATATAAAACAAGTTTATTTTCTGAAAGTGAATTTGGATTTGCTTCAATAGTAATTTCAGCGTTAGAATTGATATTGAATGAAGAGGATAACGCTTCAAAAATCTTAATTAGGTTTTCTTCACTTAAAACCGAAGGAGTACCACCGCCAATATAAATTGTTTTAACCCTTGAATTTGTTTTAAAACTTTTAATTTCTTTGACTAAAAAGTCTACATATTTGTCTTGTGAATTCTTATCAGCACAAAAAGATACAAAAGCACAATAAATGCACTTTCTTTCGCAAAAAGGTATATGAATGTATATGGAAAGTTCTTTATTCATCATCATTTAACTTAAGAATACTCATAAATGCCTCAGATGGAATTTCCACTGAGCCTATTTTTCTCATTCTTTTCTTACCCTCTTTTTGTTTTTCAAGTAGTTTTCTTTTTCTAGTTATATCACCACCATAACATTTTGCAAGCACGTCTTTACGAAGTGCCGAAATTGTTTCTCGTGCAATAATTTTATTTCCAATACATGCTTGAATTGGTACTTCGAAAAGTTGACGTGGAATAATCTTTTTAAGACGCTCAGCAAGTTCTCTACCGCGAGTATAAGCCTTATCTTTGTGAACAATCATAGAGAGTGCGTCACACCTTTCACCATTTAGAAGTATATCCACTCTAACAAGTTCGGCAGGCTCATATCCCTTTTGTTCGTAATCAAAACTTGCGTATCCGTGTGTTCTTGATTTTAAACTGTCAAAGAAATCATAAATTATTTCGCCAAGAGGCAAATCATAATTCAACTCCACTCTTCTTTTATCAAGATATATCATATTCTTATATATTCCACGCTTATCTTGACATAAATCCATAATGGCTCCGACATATTCAGGTGGCGAAAAAATATTTACCTTAACCATTGGCTCTTCAATTCTTTCAATTTCTACTTGTGGAGGTAAGAGTGACGGATTGGAAATTTCGAGCATATCACCGCTAGTTTTATAAACATGATAACTTACACTTGGTGCAGTTGTTATTATGTCTAAATTAAATTCTCTTTCCAATCTTTCTGTTATAATTTCAAGATGCAGAAGTCCTAAGAAACCACAGCGAAAACCATAACCAAGTGCCATTGAATTTTCAGCAGAAAATTGCAAACTTGCGTCATTAAGTTTCAGTTTATCGAGAGCATCTTTTAGTTCGCCATATCTTGCTCCATCAACAGGAAATATACCGCAAAAAACAACCGGTTGTACTTCTTTATAGCCAGCAAGTGCCTCATCGGTTGGATTTTCCCAAGAAGTTATTGTGTCACCCACTTTAACGTCTTGAATGGTTTTGATTGAGCCTGCAAGGTATCCAACGTCACCAGCAGAAAGAACTTCTGTTTCTTTTGTGTTTGGAACAAAAATACCAACCTCTGTCACTTCAAAAACTTTGTTCGTTTGCATCATTAAAATCTTGTCACCTTTCTTTACTTGTCCGTCAAACACACGAATAAGACAAATTGCTCCCTTAAAGTTATCATAATGGCTGTCAAAAATAAGGCATTTTAGTCTGCCATTAATATCTCCTTTTGGTGCAGGTATTTTTTCAATTATTGCTTTTAAAACGTCCTCAACATTTGTTCCCTCTTTCGCAGAAATACATGGACAATTTTCTGCATCAAGCCCAATTACTTCCTCAATTTCTTTCTTTACTTCTTCCACTCTTGCAGACGGTAAATCAATTTTATTGATAACAGGCACAGTTTCCAAGTTATTATCGAGTGCAAGGTATGTGTTAGCAAGAGTTTGAGCCTCAACTCCTTGCGAAGCATCGACAAGAAGAATAGCCCCCTCACATGCAGCGAGCGAACGCGAAACCTCATAGGTAAAATCAACATGTCCTGGCGTATCAATTAAGTTTAAAGTATATTCTTCGCCATTGTAATCATAAATAAGCCTTGTTGGTGCAAGTTTTATCGTTATTCCTTTTTCTCTCTCAAGTTCCATACTATCCAAAATCTGGTCTTGCATTTCACGTTTAGAAACAGTGCCGGTAAGTTCTATAAGTCTGTCCGCCAAAGTGCTTTTGCCATGGTCAATATGTGCAATAATACAAAAATTACGAATATGATTCAAATTATCTTTCAAGTTCTAATCTCCTATCGAAATTATACAACATTAAACGAAAAATTTTCAACTAAATAAAAACAATTAGTATAAAAATACTAATTTGTTTTCAAAAATCTAATTTATAAATAATAAAACAATTTTATTAGAATTATATAGTATTATTATAAACGCCTGATTTAATCTTCAATTTGCTCAATTTGGTCGGCAATAAGTTCAAGAAGTTCATTAATAAGGTTAGCAAAAGAAACATTATATGTTTCCCCACTTTCTCTCATCATAATCTCGGCAGTTCCATTCGCAATTGATTTTGGACTTACAATAACACGAATAGGCATTCCCATAAGTTCACTGTCTGTTAGTTTAACGCCGGCAGAAACATGCCTATCATCAAATAGAACTTCAATCCCTGCATCAATCATTTTCTTGTATAATTCATTTGAAATTACTTCCACATTTTCATCATCAAGACGAAGAGGACAGAAATGAACCTGCCATGGAGCAATCGTCATTGGCCAAACAATACCTTTATCATCTGCTTTTTCTTCAATAACAGAAGCAATTGCTCTTCCAATTCCTATTCCATAGCAACCCATTATAGGTTCCATTGTTGTTCCATCTGGCATACTAACCTTCATCCCCATAGATTTTGTATATTTTGTGCCAAGTTGGAAAATATTTCCTATCTCAATTCCGCGTGTCAACCTTAATTTCTTACCACAAATAGCGCAAGTATCACCTTCTTTTACAAGAGCAATATCATTAAATTCCACACCATTTAGGTCACGATCTGCAGAAGCATTAATAAAGTGATAGTCTCCTTTATTTGCACCCGTGACAAAATTTTTTAAACCTTTTATTGACAAATCGTAAAAAACATAAGAATTTTCTGGCACAGTTAAATTTAAACAGCCAATATTTCCTGCAACAAGCCCGAATTTATCAGTGTCAGCAATCTTAATTTCACTTCTAACAAGTTTTGCAAGTTTCTTTTCATTTATTTCATAGTCACCACGAAGAAAGGCAATAACAAGTTCTCCCTTATCTGTTTCGTAGCAAACTGCCTTAACCGTTTTTGATGGTTCGGTTTCAAGAAAATGGCAAACCTCTTCAATTGTTTTAGCATTGCCTGTAAAGACTTCTTTAAGTTCTTTTTCTTCACCGTCAACACTTTGCCTTACGCCTTCAGCAACTTCCATATTTGCTTTATAACCACAATGGTCGCAAAGAACAAGCCTATCTTCTCCAGCATCTGTCACTAGCATAAATTCATCAGCAACTTTTCCACCCATTATACCACTATCACTGCGAACAGAAATAAAGTTTTTAAGTCCAATTCTCTTATATATACGATTGTAAGCATCATATGCTTTTTTATAATATTCATCCAAATCTTCCTGTGAGGTATGGAAAGAATACGCGTCTTTCATTGTAAATTCTCTCACTCTAATAAGTCCACCCCGTGGTCTTGCCTCATCACGATATTTGGTTTGAATTTGATAAATCATACAAGGCAATTGCTCATGAGATTTAACGGTGTTCATAACCATATGCACTGCAGCCTCTTCATGCGTCATGCCAAGAAGCATATCATGACCTGTCCTATCTTTAAAACGTAAAAGTTCCTCTTGAATTGAATTATACCTTCCAGATAGTTCCCAAAGTTCTCTTGGCATAACAACAGGGAACAAAACTTCTTGTCCGCCAATTTTATTCATTTCTTCGCGAATAATTGCTTGTATTTTTTGACTTACACGCTGTGCTGGTGGTAAAAGAGAAAAAATGCCTGAACTTACCTGTTTTATGTATCCAGCACGAAGTAAAAATATATGACTTTTAAGTGTCGCTCCATTTGGGACTTCTTTTAGCCTTTCGCCTACGAGTTTACTTAATTTCATTCTATTTCCTCCTCGACAATTTTATCAAATTCTTTTTTTATTTCAAACAATTTTTTGGAAGTTACAGAAAGTTCTTTTTGACAGAATTTAGCAAGTTCCACCGCTCTATCAAAAAGTTTCTCACTTTCATTTAAAGAAAGTTTTTCATTTTCAAGTTTATTTGTTATTTCTTCAAGTTCTTTTATGGCATTTTCGTAGTTCATAACCTTTCCTCACTTTTTGCTATTATTTTTCCATCAAGGAAATTTATTTCAAGATTTTTGCCTATTTCCACTTCTATGGCTTTATCTATACTTTTTCCGCCCTGCTCAATTTTTGCATAACCTCTTCTTAAAACCTCGCGAGGGTCAATTCTTTTTAGAATGCTGTTTTTAAGTTCTAACCTATGATTTTCCTCTTCAATGATTCTTTCTATAGTTAAAGAAATAATCCTTGCGTTATCTTGTAAAACAATCCTCCTATCCTCAACATAATCTTCCATTCGAGTGGTTAAGGTAGAGATTGTATCCTCAAACTCTTCAGTTTTATCTCCAACAAAAAGTATAAGTTCTCGTGATAATTTTCTTGTGAGCATTTTTAGACTTTCTTTTTCTTTTGAGGTATCTTGAGTGACAAGTTCAGCCGCAGCACTCGGTGTGGGCGCTCTCAGGTCACTGACAAAATCAATTATGGTAAAATCTGTTTCATGACCTACTGCCGAAATTATTGGTTTTTGACAGTTGAAGGTTGCCCTCGCCACGCACTCCGTGTTATATGCTGATAAATCTTCCATTGAGCCACCACCACGTGCCACAATAATAACGTCTACATTATCATACTCAGAAAAGAAATCTATTCCTTCACAAATTTCTTTTTCCGCACCATTACCTTGAACTTTGGTGTTATAAAGGACAATTTCCACGGCTGGGTTTCTTCGCCAAGTGACATTTTTTATATCTTGAATAACAGCACCTTCTTTTGAAGTAACAACCCCTATTCTTTTTATCGTTTTAGGAAGCGCTTTCTTTTTTGCAGTGTCAAAAAGCCCCTCTTTTTCAAGTTTATTTTTAAGTTCCACAAACCTTTGATACAAAAGGCCTTGTCCTGCTTTTTCAATTCTATACGTCACATAGTTAAAACGTCCACTTTTTGTATAAAAGTTCGGCCCGCCATAGAGTGTGACTAAATTGCCTTCTTCAATTCCCTCAAAAGCGGAAATATTAAAACAAACACAAGGAAGAGAACTCTCCTCATCTTTAATCGAAAAATAAATGGCAGTTTTTGCTCTAGACACGCCAAAAACTTCTCCAACAACATTTACGCTGTGAAGAAGTTCTTCATTGTTAAATATATCTCTAACAATACTATTAAATTTTGTGACGCTAATAGTGGTTATCATTCGCTTTTATTTTCCATTATTGCCGAAAGTAGCCCGTTTATAAATTTACTGCTTTTAAAAGTGGAATATTTTTTTGCAATTTCCAAAACTTCATTGATGACAACAGCCTTTGGCGTACCTACATAATAAATTTCAGTAAGTGCCAAATAAACTAATGCAAGGTCAATGCGAAACACTCTTGATATATCGAAATTTGTAAGGTTTTTCTTAATTATTTCCTCTAATTCCTCTCTATGTTGTTCGTATAGAGAAAAAAGTTTTTCGCAAAATTCTTTGTCCTCTTCTTTTTTAAGAGGGCTTGTCACCTCAATCAAAGTTTCCTCTTCCGCATCCTTAAAAAGAGTTTCAAAAATGAGTTTAAAGGCACTTTCTCTTGCCTCTCTACGCATCTGCCACCTCTTTATCGCATTCAACGTCCATGATATGAACGTTTATTTTAAGTGGTTTAAGTGCCACCATTGTTGCGAGTGAGTTGCGAATATTTTCTTGCACGCGGTATGCAATGTCTGGCACATTAAAACCAATATAAATGTTGATATAAACGTCAATAGTGAGAGCCCCGTTTTGTTCAAACTTAATTTCCACGCCATCGTCATAACGATTAACCATTTTCTTATACCATGGTCTATGACGATTGCATACACTTTCCACACCATTAATTTCTTTTGCTGCAAGATTAATTATAGAAACCAAAATATTTCTATCAAGCGTGATTTTGCCTTTGTTTCTATTATCTTCACTTTTAACTGCCATAAAATCTCCTTTTATAGCACTATTTTAGCATAAACAATTTTTTTTGTAAACTAAACAACAGGAATTACCACAATATTTCTTGGTTCAACACCTAATTGTTCCATAACAGTTGTCTTTATTTGTGCAACTTCTCCTGCAGTAAGTTCGCTACTATCTACAACAACATTGATTTTTTCGTTAATAGAAATAACACAGTCAGAAAAACCTAAAGCCTTGATAAGCCCCTCAACTGCAAGTTCTTTTTCCATTTGAGCAATAAGTTCAAGTTTAGCATTTTCTGCATTTTTAACGGCATCTTCTGTTGAACTTTCATTATCAATTATAGCATCATAATAAAGAATTTGTTGGTCGCGAGAAGTTTCTCTATCATTTCTATATGAAACAAAATATGAAGTTGTGGTTGTAGTATTTGTAGGTTCTGTTATGCTGTTATTTAAAACAATGTTTAAATAGCCTGTTACCCCAAGTAAAACTATCATAAGTGTAAGAATGATGATTTTTGTTCTTTTTTTCATTTTTATCTCCTTTTAATTTATGAAAGAATTGTTATGTCACTCTCATCTATCTCAAGAATCGTTGTGACCGCTTCCAAAATATCCATTTTTATGCTGAAATTTTCGCTACCTTTAGCAACAATGACCACCCCCTTTATAACAGGATAAATTTCCTTAACAATAACAGGCTCATTATCAATAATAATTGTGGTATCCAAGGTTGTTGAGTTGCCGTTTGAGCCTGTTGTTGTTTCAGTGTCCATCGCATATTCATAAGAGAAACCGCTTTCAAGTGTTATGATGGCACTAACTTCACCTACGCCAGAAATCTTTGATAATACATTACATAATTTATTCTCAAGGTAGTCCACATATTCCTCAGAAGAAGAATATTCTTGTGTCGTATTTTGCAAATTCGTGTCGTTTTTACCCTTGTCCACAAAAAAAGCAAAATAGCAAACACAGACGACGATGCCTAATAATACAGCAATATAAATCTCAATATGCCTTACTCCCTTTAATTTACTCCAAAAATCTTTCAAACTTTTCATACAAAACTCCTTTTATTCTAAATAGGCTATTTCGACATTTTTAAAAATGGAAATACTCTTAATTACTTTTGTTATCTCATCCTTTGCTTTTTGTGTATTCATAGAATTTTCAGAAAATGACATATCGCGTAAATCGGCAGTAATTTCAAAAATATCCATATTTTCGACATTAGCAGAATAGGATATTTTTACGTTTTCAATACCTCTATTTTCTAGTTCACTTATAATATCATTTTGAAGAGCATTAAGTTTTGACAAATTAATTTCATATAAATAATCTTCCTGTAGTTCTATATCATAAGAAGATAAAAAATTTGAAAAGTCCATTTCTTTGTTAAATAATTTTGGAAGCGGTGCAATAATAACAAAGATAGTAATAAAAGCAAATATTCCTCTAATGTAGCGGTTGATTTGTCCTTCTGGCAAAATAAATTCACAAAGAACAGAAAGTAAAATTATTCCAGCAATAGATAAAAGCCACTCTGACATACTTCCTCCTTTTAAATGAGATTTGCACTCATCATTATGAGTCCCGTCATAATCATATACATAAATGCAACAGCCACAATAAGAGCAATAAGCATTGTCATACTTCTAGATATATCACTGACAAAATTGGCAATTTTTTTGTCACCAACAGGCTCAATAATCCCTGCCATAAATTTAAGTGAAAGCATGAAAAGAATTAAACTTAAGATTGGCGAAATGGTTGCAAAGAAAACAAGTAAAAGTCCTGCTGAGCCAACTGCATTTTTAATAAGCATACTAGAGGCTAAAACAATAGATAAACCATCACTTACATATCCGCCCACTATTGGCACATAACTTTTTATGGTATATTTTGCTGTTCGAATAGAAAGTCCGTCCACTGCACTTGCAGAAATTCCTTGTATGGTCATAAACCCTAAAAAGATGGTAAACAAAAGTCCTATTGCCCACTTGAATGTCCCTTGAAGAAAGGAAACAAATTTGTCAAGTTTTACATTATTAGATAAATTTCCGACTATCGAAAAAATTATTGAAAAAATAAACATTGGCATAAGGAAATATGTTATTAAATAGATGAATATATTACCAAGCATAGCAATCGCAGGCTGATAAAGACTTACAGAAACCGTTCCACCAACCGCTGTTAAAAGTGTGAGCAAGATTGGAAATATTCCGTCCATTAAAGATTTCATTCCATTAAGAGTAGATGAAGTCATGGAAATAAGTTCCACCAAAACCGCACCAATAAAGACAATGACGACACCATATGTGACAAAATGCACCACATTACCAATAGATTTTCCATTTGTTTGAGGTTTAAGATTTGCTATCATACCTCCAAGAATGGACACCGCAATAATGCTTGCAATAATAGGTAGATACGAGAGAAGTCCGTCCCATAAAAGTGAGAGAATGGAAGAAAATAGGCTGTTACTTTCCAAATATTCACCACTTATAAGACTTTCCACTTTTGCTTCAAACCCGCCTGAGAAAAAGTCTTTAACTTCTCCCTGCAAACTATCTAAATAAATCTCAAGGTCCGAAAAATTTAAATTTTCAATTTGTTTGTCAATCTCCTCTTCAAGTTCTTTTTCAATATCTTCCACCTCTTCACTTTCGGCTCGAACATACGGAGTATTTAACACATATCCGTCCAAAGTAAAACTGCCAAAAAAGGAAGATATGAAAATGATGAAAACTATGAAGAATATACCTTTTTTCTTTTTCATGATGGTATTAATTCCATAACAATTTCAAGAATACTTGTTATGATTGGCAGAGCCATAACAAGAATAATAATTTTCCCGCCTAAAAGGACTTTATCACCTAAACTTTGGTTGCCCGTGTCGGCACAAATACTTGCGGTAAATTCAATAAGATACCCAACACCAATAATCTTAAAAATTATTGAATAAAGAGAAGTGTTGACTTGAGTTAAATTAAAAATATCGTTAAAGATCTCAAAAATTCCAGATAAGTATGAAATGAGCATGAAAAGGAGGATGATTCCGCCAACTATGGAAATAAACACGGCGAAATCTGGACGTACAGGTTTGACAATCAATGTCGCAACGCAAGTAATAAGTGCAATGGCAATAATTTTATAAATCGCGTCCATTTTCCCTCCTTTTTTGACTTTACAAGTTTTTAAATAAATTAAACTTAACTTTTTATTAAATTAACAAAATTGAAAGATATAATTTATAAAGATTTAAGAATAGTAATAGGTTAAAACCATAATAAATTAGTTGTTGTTAAGTTAAATATAGTTCTAAGGCTTTCAAAGAGGTCAGATATCATGTTAATTACCATTAAAAGCACGATAACCACTCCGGCAAGTGTTGCCAAAGTGGCTATATCTTCCTTACCACTGTTTTTAAGTATTTGACCTATAACAGCAGTCAAGATACCTATTGCTGCAATTTTAAAAATGATATCAACGTCCATATTCCCTCCTGTCCGTAGACTCAACAAAATTAACTTACAAAATTCTAAATCAACACTTTAAAATAATAAATTTTCGTTAACACTTTCTATATAAGTAAAATAGTGAAAAATAGCCCTGCAACAACTGAAAGTTTAAGCGAAAGAGAGCCATATTTTTTAAATTCTTTTTCCGTTTCCTCTTTTTTCTCGTTGAATCTTTGTAAGAAAGAAGATATTTCTTTTGTTTGATTTTCGACGTCACTTCTGCCCAAGGTTTTCAAGAATAAAAGTATAAATTCTTTTTCGTCTTGCTTCAAACAATTTGCTTTTGAAAATATATCTGAAATTGTCAATTCGTTCTTCTTATCAAGATAGGAAATAAAACCCTCGTCAATACCGAGCAAATTTTTTTTCGTTCCTGCGTCAAAATTTTCTATCAAAATCTTGAGTCTTTCACGTGAAAAATTGATTTCAACAGATAGTTTTTCGGCAAGCATAATTAAAGCACTATAAAACTTTTTACGCTTGTTATATTTTGTATAGATAACATAGCCAACAAAGAGGCAAAGGCAAAATATAATTACAATAAACAAATATTTCATTTTTTTCTCCTTAAAACTTGTTTAAAATTCGCGAGAAGTTTTCGTTGTAAATACCTTCAAATGTTCCCGGACCATTTCGTTTAGATAAAAGAACATATCTGTGAAATATTTTTTCTTGAATAAGTTTTTGAAAAAGCGGTTTACGGCAAAATGTTTCAATACTGTCTGCGTGTGTTGTTGCCAGCACTTTTACTCCAGAGGTAGAAGCATAAAGAATGGCATCAATATCCTCTTCTTGCCCAACTTCATCTGTGACAATAAGGTCAGGTGAAAGAGAACGTATGCCATTTTCAAACCCAACTTTCTTTGTGCAAAAGGAAATTTTATCATAAAAATTTGAAGAAAGTTTAGTGTCTAGTTCGCCTCTTTCGTCTAATAAAAGTACATTAAGAGCATTGTTCCTTTCTCCAAGTTGATTGACAAAATCTTTTAAGAATGTCGTTTTGCCACACCCTGGCGGTGAAATAATGAGAGTGTTTTCAATGCCATTTTCAGTGACAATAAAAGGAAAGGCAGAAAGGGAACAATTCTTAACATTATGAGGAATTCTTATATTACAAGAAGAAAAGTTGGTCATGGTCTTTATCACACCGTTTTCTTCAACAATATTGCCACCTATACCTATTCGAACACCATTTTCCGTGACAATAAAGCCTTTTTTTATTTGTTCATTAACAGAATAGATAGAGCACTCACTCGCACGGAAAATAATATCTTCAATGACAATTTTGCTGGAAAAAAGTGCAGAAGAAAGATTGCTTGTCGCACCATTTTCGCTTAAAAAATAATTCTTCCCACTGACACAAACAATAATAGGCTTGTCTGTACGAAATCTAATCTCATTAACTGCCTTTAAATTGACTTTTCTATCAATAATTCCCCATATTTTTTCAGGCAGAATCTTGCTTAACATATTTTCTTCCTCCTAAAAAACTCTATGAGGCTATAGAAAAAATAAAAACCTATAACAGTTACGAAAAATTACTTTTTTTGTCAATAAAAAAAGCAGTCATTATGACTGCCCTTTTGTTTTTATATAAATTTGATTTTAAAATTTATTTTATTAATTAACAATAAATTTTAGTGTGAAAATGGTTTTAAATCTTTACTTAAACACAAGCGAAAGTCTTAACATTTACTGTTACACGAACACCAAGAAGATTTTGCATTTTGGCTTGTATGACTGAGCCATATCTTGTTATACACTCTGCATTGT
>CALVTF010000005.1 GCA_944360025.1 uncultured Clostridia bacterium | reverse complement strand
TCTTACTTTTTCCGCTTCCATACTTCCTCTTATCGCTGCCTTTGAAAGTTTAATAATTATTCCGCGTCTTATGGCGAGCGGACTGACCTCTTCTTTTGCCACTTCACTTTTTGGCCTGCAGGCTGGAGTTGTGGGCGCTATTCTTCATTTTCCGCTTATTATCTCTATGTCGATAACAACTGCCATTTTGCCAAATCTTTCTTATCATATTTCGCGAGGAAGTGGAGGGCGTGTTATTATCGAAAAAGGCTTAAAAACTCTTCTTTACCTCATTTTGCCGACAACCTTTGGTATGGTTGCCATTTCTAAAGAGGTTTTAGATTTGTTTTACACTGAGATTACGCCGTTTCTTCTTATGATAGCCTTTAACCTTATGCTGTATGGCGGTTTTGCCACCATTTTTACCGCACTTATGCAGTATATCATTATGATTTTGCAGGCAAATGGGCAATTTAACTATATTTTATTAATCACAATAATTGGCGGAGCGCTTCGAGCAGTTCTCTCTTTCACTCTTTCGGCTGTTTCATCAATTAATATTTATGCTGTGCTTCTTGGTAACATTGCGATGACGGCAACAACTTGTCTTTTAGGTCTTTTTAGGCTTAAGCAAATTTCCGCTTTTTCCTTGCCAGTAAAAGACGTTGTTATTCTTCTTTTAGGCACGTTTTTAATGTTTATTACAGTGTATACTTTTGTTAACTCTTCCTATTTCTCACCAATGGTAAATATAATCTTGGGAATACTTTTAGGAGTTCTTGTTTATGGCGTTTTAACCATTTCTTTCCTTATTAAAATTGTTAATCGAAAAAAAGTGAAAAAAGTGGTTTAAAAAATTTTTATTTGACAACTATTTCTCTAGGAGGGAATTATGAATAAACAAGAAATGCTTTCAGTTTTGTCTAAAAAGACGGAGATATCAAAAACCAAATGTGAAAAGGTTATTGACGAGTTCAAAAAACTTATTCTTGACGTATGCGGAAAAGGGGAAGAGTTAAATCTTAGAAATTTTGGCAAGTTTTCTCTTATTGAGAAAAAAGAAAGACGCTTTTTAAATCCACAAACAAAACGTTACTATATGTCAAAGCCTAAAAAAATCATCGCCTTTAAAGGCTACAAAAATTTCAAATACGCAGTGAAATAACATTTTTGGACAATTTAATTAGTTTGATTTAAAAGTATGCAAATTTATAGCATGCTTTTTTCTTTACAAATTAAGGTTTTTATGCTAAAATATGGAAATGAAAATTCGAGGGGTTGATTTTGGTAAATTGTTCCTTGCACCTATGGCAGGTGTGAGTGACGTGGGATTTAGAGAACAGGCGGTTAAATTTGGGGCGGATACAACTGTTACCGAAATGCTTTCTGCACGGGCCATGGCGCATAATCCTAAGAAAACCGAACTTATGACAATAACTTCGCCGGAAGAAAAGGTGGTTGTGGCTCAAATTTTTGGGCATGAAGCAGAATTTATGAAAAAAGCAGTGGAAAGTGAAATACTTTCATCTTTTCCGGCGTTTGATATAAATATGGGCTGTCCAGCACCAAAAATTGTCAAAAATGGCGAAGGGAGTGCTCTTATGGACAACCTTCCACTTGCAAGTGAAATCATTAGAACTTGCAGAGAGGCAACGGACAAACCACTTTCAGTGAAGTTTAGAAAAGGTTATCACAAAATAAACTATCTTGATTTTGCCAAAATGTGTGAAGATAGCGGGGCGGACTTTATTACTTTCCATGCGAGAACAGTGGAACAGGGTTATAGCGGGCATGCTGATTATGAGGCGATAGCCGAAGTTAAAGCAAAAGTTAAAATTCCTGTTGTGGGAAATGGCGACGTGGTGGACTTAAATAGTTATCATAAACTCTTAAAAACCGGTGTGGATGCGGTTATGGTTGGACGCGGAAGTTTGGGACAACCTTGGATTTTTTCTGAACTTAAAGGGCTTGACCTATCAAATTTAGATAAGCACAAAGTGGTGAGAGAGCATATTGAAACATTGAGGAAATTTTATGACGAAGAGTGGCTCAAACTCTACATTCGAAAGCATCTTCTTTGGTATGCAAAAAATTTACCGCTTGCTTCATCTATAAGGCTTAAACTTGCCACATGTGAAGATATTGATGAGTGCGTCGAAATCTTAGGAAAATGTTTTTTGGAAAATAACTAAATTTAATTTGCCTTTTTAAGTTAAAAAGTTGTATTATACTTATATGGGGGTTATCCTATGAAAAGAACAATCCGTGATCTTAAAAATATTAAGGATAAAAGAGTGCTCTTAAGGTGTGACTTTAATGTTCCACTTGATAAATATGGCGATATTTTAGACGATACGAGAATTTTTACTTCTTTGCCAACGATAAAATATTTGAATGAACAAAACTGCAAACTTATTTTATGTTCGCATTTAGGACGTCCAAAAGGCTATGACAAATATCTTTCGCTTTTTCCTGTTGCTGTCTACCTTATGAAAAGATTTCCAAATAAAGTCAAATTTTGTCCAAAGGCAAGCGGTAAGGAAGTGTCGACCGCTGTTAAAAATTTGAAGAGTGGAGAGATTTTACTTTTGGAAAATTTGAGATTTGACTCAAGAGAAGAGCAAAATGATGAAACATTTGTCAAAGAACTTGCCTCACTTGCAGACTTTTATGTCGACGATGCTTTTGGTGTTGCACATAGAAAGCATGCGTCAAACTATGGAGTTGCTCTTAAACTTCCAAACGCTATTGGCTTTTTAATTGAAAAAGAACTTAATGTTTTCTCAAAAGCCTTTGAAAATCCATCTCGACCATTTGTGGCTATTTTTGGTGGGGCAAAAGTTAAGGATAAACTCACTCTTATCAATAATGTCATTGGTAAAGCAGACACAATTTTAATTGGCGGAGGAATGGCGTATACTTTTCTTCTTGCAAAAGGTGTCAATATTGGAAAATCTATTGTCGACCTTGCCCTTGTGGATGATGCTAAAGATATTTTAGAAAAAGCACAAAAGAACGGAACAAAAATTTTGTTACCTATTGACCATGTGGCTTTGGACGGTGAAAAAGTTCGAAAAGTTTTACTTATGGATCAAGATATGGTTGGGCTCGATATTGGGAAAGACACCATTAAACTTTTCAAAAAAGAAATCAAAACTGCCGGGCAAATACTCTGGAATGGTCCTGTTGGTAAATACGAGGACAAAAGGTTCCGCAAAGGCACTTTTGAAATTGCTAAAGCTGTTGCTAAGTCTAAGGCTTATTCTATTGTCGGTGGTGGCGATAGTGTGGGTGCAATAAATACGCTTGGATTTAACAAAAAAATCAACCACTTATCTACCGGCGGTGGAGCGAGCATGAAACTTATGGAAGGCAAAGTTTTGCCAGCAATCGAGGTTATTGATACGCTTTAGGGCGAGAAAGGCGTGCAGTCGCACGCGGAAAACCAATGATTTTCTAAAATTTTTAACTCGTTAAAAATTTTCTTTCTCGCGAGGAAAAAATAATAAAACGAGGTAAAAGAGGCTACAAAAGAAGTTAAAATTAAATAAATTTTCAGTTAAGAGGAGATTTATGAAAAAAATAATTATTGCAAACTTTAAAATGAACACGACACCAAGCGAAATGAAGGGCTATTCGATGACTTTAGCCACAAAAACAGCAAACACAAAAAATCAAGTCATTGTTTGTCCTCCTTTCACACATTTGTCCACAGCAAAACAGTTTTTGGATGGAAGCAAAGTTATGCTTGGTGCACAAAATGTCAGTGATGCAGAGAAAGGGACTTACACCGGAGAAATTTCTGCAAGCATGCTTAAAGATTTAGGCATTGAATATGTTATTGTTGGACACAGCGAACGCCGCTCACGTTTTAAAGAATCAGACAGAATGGTAAATAGAAAAATAAAAACCGCTCTTTCATGTGGACTTAAAGTTATTCTTTGCATAGGCGAAGATTTGACAACTCGTGGAGCAAAACAAGCAGGACCTTTTGTTAAGAAACAACTTGATGATGCATTAAAGGGTATATATGAAAATGAACTTGAAGGCATCATTATAGCGTACGAGCCTATTTGGGCAATCGGCACAGGCAAAAGTGCCACATTAAAAGATATTGAGAAAATGACAAACCTTTTAAGGAAGGAAATTTCTTCTTTATATAGTGAAAAGGCTGGTGAAAATATCAACATTGTTTATGGTGGAAGTATTGATTTAAACAATTACAAAAAAATTATATCTCTTCCATGTTTAAACGGAGCACTTATTGGCGGAACGAGTCTTAATGTTGATAACTTTTCGCTAATTGCGAGAGAAAATTACTAAAACGGAGAAAAAATGGAACACGTTTCACTTTACAGAAAGTATAGACCAAAAACCTTTGAAGAAGTTATCGGACAAGACCATGTCACAAAGACCTTGCAAAATCAGGTTATGACGGGGCATATTGGTCATGCATACCTTTTTACAGGCACGAGAGGAACAGGGAAAACAAGTATTGCTAAAATTTTAGCACGTGCTGTCAACTGTCTAAATCCTATAAATGGCTCTCCTTGTGGCAAATGTGAGAATTGTATTAACCTTCAAAAAGAAAATGACATAAATATAATTGAAATTGACGCGGCTTCAAACAATAAAGTAGATGACGTCCGAGAGATAAGAGAAAAGGTTAAATTTTTGCCGGTTGGTGCAAAATATAAAGTTTATATTATTGACGAAGTGCATATGCTTACAGATTCTGCTTTTAATGCTCTTCTTAAGACTTTGGAAGAGCCACCAGCACATATAATTTTCATTCTTGCTACAACAGAAGCACATAAATTACCACAAACAATACTCTCAAGATGCGTTCGTTTTGATTTTCATTTGGTTTCTGTGGAAGATTTGATGAAGCACTTACGAAAAATCTTTGATAAAGAAAACATTAAATATGATGAAGAGAGTTTAAAACTCATTGCTACTGCTGGTGAAGGCAGTGTGCGCGACACTCTTTCCATTGCTGACTCCATTGCTTCATACTGTCAAAACAATATTACAAAAGACGAAACTTTGAAAATACTTGGCACAACAGATTATGAACTTATACTTTCCTTTTTTGACAATCTTAGAGAAAGAGAAGTCGGAAATATTTTGGAACTTATTGACAGAATTGAAAAAGAGGGAAAAAATTTGGCAGTATTTTCAAAAGACGTCTCAAAACATGCAAGAAACCTTCTTGTCGCCAAAACATGTAATGATGCAAACAAAATTTTGAATTTGCCGGATGACGTGTATGAAAAATTTAAGGCACAATCGGATAGTTTCAATGAAAAAGATTTGATAAGATATATGCAAGTTTTCTCTTCTGCTGAAAATGAACTTCGCTACACACTTTCTGTTAGACTTCTTCTTGAGACTACGGCTTTAACTGCAATGCTTGGATTAGAAGTAAAAAAAAACTGAAAATTGAAGTTGACTCTTCAAAACTATCTCCTAAAAATGTTTGGGGAAAGGTTGTTCTATATTTAAAGGAAAATAAAAAAGTAGCACTTCATGTGGCTTCGGGAGATATAACTGACGTTTTAATAGAGGGAAATAAACTTATTGTTCGCTCGTCAGACGACTTTTTGATAAACGTTTTGGAAGATGGGAGACGAGATATTGAAAATGCTATTCGCTGGCAAGGGCTCAATCTTTCGTTTGAAATTATCAAATTTGAAAGTGCACAGCAAATGCAAGAAAAAGATTTAGTAAAACTTTCGCGTATGTTTGGTGAAAAGTTGAAAATTGAAGATTAAAAGGAGAATTAAAATGGGATATAATTTTGGTGGAGGTTTTGGCGGTGGAAATATGCAACAACTCATGCGTCAAGCTCAAAAAATGCAAGAGGAAATGAGAAGAATACGAGAGGAAATAGACAGCACAGAGTACACTTCAACTGTCGGCGGTGGAATGGTGGAAATCACCATTTTAGGCAATCGCACAGTTAAGGGAATCAAAATTAAAAAGGAAGTGGTTGACCCTGATGACGTGGAAATGCTGGAAGACCTTATTACTTCTGCTACAAATGATTGCTTAAAGAAGATTTCCGATGACGAAAGGGCTAAATTGCCAAATATGGGAATGTAATTTATGTTTGATGAACCTATTGAAAAACTTATTGAATATTTTAGACAACTTCCAGGCGTTGGGAAAAAGACTGCTCAACGCTATGCTTTTTATATAATCGAAAACAGTAAAGAAAAAGCGGAAAATTTTGCAAATGCTATTAAGGAAGTTAAAGATAAAGTTAAACTTTGCACTGTTTGTGGTAACTATTCGACTACTGATATTTGCCCTATTTGTCAAAAGCGCAATAGAAAAGTTGTTTGTGTAGTGCAAGAGCCAAAAGATATTATTTCAATGGAAAAGGTAAAATCGTTTGATGGTGTATATCATGTTCTTTTTGGAACAATTAGTCCGCTTGAGAACCGAGGTCCTAATGATATAAAAATTAAGGAGTTACTTGCACGTGTTGGCAAAGATGGAGTGGAAGAAGTAATCATGGCAACTAACCCTGACGTAGAAGGAGATGCGACAGCAATGTATATTTCCAAACTTTTAAAACCGCTTGGTGTGAAAGTAACAAGACTAGCACAAGGGATTGCTATGGGAAGTGATATAGAATTTGCCGATGAGGTAACTTTAGAAAGAGCCTTAGAGCAACGTAAGGAAATTTAGAATTATAACTTTTTGTTTGTTTTAATTGATAAACGTTTTTGAGTGGCTAAAGAAGAATTAAAATCTTATATAATAAAGGGTGTGTTATGGATATTAAGGAAGATATAAGAAGAGAAATTGAAAAAGTTTTGATAGAAATGGATTTGAGTGCGGACAAACTATCTATTTCTTTTTCTAATTTGCCACAGTTGTGTGATTTCCAAACAAATTTTGCTCTTATCACAGCGAAAAATTTTAATATGAAACCATTAGAACTTGCAAATGCCATTGTGGATAAACTGAATGTAAAAGGAATGGAATTTTCTGTCGCTATTCCTGGTTTTATAAATATAAAAGTTAACAATGAAATCTTATCAAACTATGCCAATGAAGTTATTGTTGATGAAAGGTTTGGCGTAGGTAAAGTTACAAACCCGCGAAAAATTCTTATTGATTATGGTGGTGCAAATGTGGCAAAAGAACTCCATGTAGGACATTTGCGTTCGCCTATTATTGGTGAAGCATTGAAACGCTTACATAGATTTTTAGGTGACTATGTTGTTGCGGATACTCACCTTGGAGATTGGGGACTTCAAATGGGGCTGACAATTCTTCAACTCAAAAATGATGGCTTTTTAGATGATTTTTTTGAAAAAAATGCAAAAATAAGTGAAATTTCTTTAAAAAATGTCACTTTAGACACTTTAAACGAAGAATATCCAAAAGCAAGTAAACGCAAAGAAGCGGATGAAGATTTCAAAAAACTTGCGGACACTTACACTCTTTATATTCAACAAAAGAAAGAACCTTACTTTACAATTTATAAACAAATCAAAGCACTTTCAGTGAAAGAAATTAAGAAAAATTATGAAATGCTCAATGCATATTTTGATTATTGGTATGGCGAAAGTGATGCGGACGCATATATTCAAGAAACTCTGGATATTTTTGAAAAAAAAGGACTTTTACGAGAAAGTGATGGAGCGCTTGTTGTGGATATTGCAGAAGAGGGCGAGCATATACCAATTCCAAAGAAAAGCGAAGATGAAGTGCAAAGATATAAAAATCCTATGCCTCCAGCCATACTCAAAAAGTATAACGGCGGAGTATTGTATGTCACAACAGAAATTGCTACAATTCTAATGCGAAACAAAATGGACGATTTCGATGAAATGATTTATCTTACCGACAATCGTCAAGGAAACCATTTTGTTCAAGCATTTAGGTGTGCAAAAAAGGCGGGAATATCACCCGAAAATCAAGTTTTAAAGCATATCGCTTTTGGAACTATGAATGGCAAAGATGGAAAACCTTTTAAGACAAGAAGTGGAGAAACGGTAAAACTTAAAGACGTTATTAACCTCTTAATTGATAAAGCAAGCGAAAAATTAAAAGCAAATGGCATAGAAAATGATAGAGAACTTGCTCGCAAAATTGGTGTAGGGGCAATGAAGTTCGGTGATTTGTCGAACATTATTTCCAAAGATTATGTTTTTGATATAGACAAATTTCTTTCGTTTGATGGAAAAACGGGGCCTTACATTCAATATACTATTGCAAGAATTAACTCTATTTTGGAAAAGAAGGACGTTGAAGATGGAGTTATCCACATTTCCACAAATGAAGAGCGAGAAATTATTCTTGCTTTATTAAAACTTAACTCCTCTTATTTTGTTTCCTATGAAGACTATTCCTTAAATCTTATTTGTTCTTCGACTTTTGACCTTGCAAAAGCGTTTTCCACTCTTTATAACAACACAAAAATTCTGAGCGAGAAGGATATTGAAAAGAAGAAAAGTTTACTTGCTATTTGCAAACTTGTAAAAAGGTCACTTTCAAACGCTCTTAATGTTTTAGGTATTGACATTGTCGAAAAAATGTAACACGCTGTGCGTGATTTTAAGTGCTTGAACTTATAAAGATTATTTTTAAATGTTTTTGTATTATTAGATATTTCTATTTGATTTGCAAAGTATTATAATTATATAAAAATAAAAATTAAAAATAACCTTATTCGCCTTTAAATACGGCACAAAAAATTTTTTAAAAATTTATCAAAAAGGTATTTACAAATTAAAAAAAATGTGCTATATTATAAACGAATAGAAAAATTCATGGAGGTAGTTTATGAAAATATATGCCGCTAAAAAAGGAGAAAAAGTTGTTGCTTCTGAACCAATTTCAACTGAAGGGAAAGAAGTTGAGATAAGAGATATTTTTAAAAGTTTAGGCATTACAAGTGAAACCGGGAAAAATGTTATGCTTGAAGATGACGGCACAATCAATAGAGGAAGAAGTTTATAAATAAAATAAAAAATATTGCAGTTTTGCAATATTTTTTTTAATTTTGTTTTGAGTTTGATAAATTTTGTGGTATGATTATATTGAATATATCTATTTTGAGGGCATGTATGAAAAAATATCGTTTTCTTTATCCAGCAATTTTTATTAAAGATGAAGATGGACATTATCAAGTGGTTTTTCCTGACCTTGACATTTATACTGACGGCGACAATCTTTCGGAAGCATACTTGTATGCAAAAGATTTGCTTCGTGTTTATTTTACCTATGCTCTTAAATATGAAACCGAATATGCAAAACCTACACAACTTGAGAAAATTATAAATAAATGTAAAGGAAATGAAACAGTGATGTATGTTGATGCTTACATTGATGAAAAAGAAATACAATAACAGGCGTGGCCTGTTTTTTTAATGCAATATAAAATGTATAAAAGTATTTTCTAAAGTTTCACATTTAAATAATTTTATTAACAATTATAAAAAATGAAAAACACTATTGACATATTTTGAGTTTTGATTTAAAATAAAAAAGTAAGGAGATTTTATGAGTGAAAGATTAGAAGATAAATTTATTGTTTTTAGTGACGACAGTAAAGCGGGATATTTTAGAATTTTATATCCATATTCATGTTTTGAAGAAGGAAGAGGTAATATAAGACTTAAAGCCGTCAAATTAGTTAGTATTCATGATGAAAATGGTTTTTTGAAGTCTAGTTTTCCGATGCTTCCAATTTTGAGAGAAAAAACTGTTGAAACAAGGGGTTTAAAAAACAATGAACTTTTTGGTACTACTTTAGAAAACGCAGAAATGACAGTGTATATTCCAACAAAAGAAAAAGGAAGTGCAATTATTACTATTGATAAGACATATAAGAAAATTATTGATGCCATTTATTGCAGTATAACCGAATATTATGAGCAAAAAGTTATAAAAGAAGCAAATCTACAAAGGAAATTCAAATATGGAAACGAAGATTTGATGAAATTGCTCTCAGAAGGAGAAAAAGAAGCAAAAATTAAAGAATTCCTTTCAAGTTTTGATGCTTTTCAAATTGAATTTGATTCCATTCCAACCATAGTTGAGAGAACAGATTATGCTGGATTAAAGGGTGATCATCCATTTGAAGTGGTTAATGTTAAGTTTTACAAATTTAATCGCGAAAAAATGCAAGAAAGCGAAATAACATCAATTGAGAAAAAAGTCGAATATGAGAAAGCACTTTTAAATAGAGGCAAATAAAACTTTTAGTAAAAAATTTCTTATAAATCTTTTCTAAAACACTTGACTATTTATTTTTGTTGTGATATTATAAGACTAACACTTTTCGAGGTGTTAGTTTTTTTGTTAGGAGGCATTTTATGGCAGCGCCAAAACGCAAGATAATCACATTAGAATGTACAGAATGTAAGAATAGAAACTATTCATCTGAAAAAAATACTTCTGCTAATGCTGAAAGAATTGAAATTATGAAGTTTTGTCCTTTTTGCAATAAGAGAACAAAGCACAAAGAAACAAAATAATTTGTTTTAATTTGGAGGGACTATGTCTAAGAAGCATAAGAGTGCAAGGAAAGAGCAACGTCAAAGTCTTTATACTCCTGAAAAGACCCAAAACGAGGAAATAAAAGAAGAAGTCGTAGAAGTGGAAGAAGAAGTTAAAGACGAACCACCTATCAATATAGTTACTGAAGAGGTGGTTGCAGAAAACGTTACAAATGTCACTGAAGGCGATTTAGTTACAGAGGACAAAGTGTCTAAAAAGGACAAAAAGTCGAAAAAAGATGAAAAATCTGTTGACGCTAAAGACGCGAAAAAAGACAAAAAGAAAGATAAGAAAAAGGATAACAAGAAAAGTCTTATCAAGAAAACTAAGGAAACTGCAAGCGAACTTAAAAAAGTTACTTGGCCATCTTTTTCTGAAGTTGTTAAAAAGACCGGCATTGTTATTGCTTTCGTTGTCATCTTTGGACTCTTAATTTTTGGCGTAGATACGCTTTTAGGTTGGCTTGTTAGCCTACTTGTTGGTTAATGCAAAAAGTTTAAGGAGATTTTATGGAACACTCAAAGGAACCTAAATGGTATGTTCTTCACACTTTTTCTGGTTATGAAAATGTGGCAAAAGAAAATTTGGAAAATGTGGTTAAAAAATTCAATCTTGAAAACCGTATTTTTGACATTGTCATCCCTGAAGAGGACGTCATTGAAGAAAAAAACGGCAAACAAAAACTTGTAACAAGAAAAAGCATGCCATGTTATATCTTTATTAAAATGATTTATGGTGATGACCTTTGGCACAACATTACAAGGACAAGAGGTGTGACAGGCTTTACAGGACCAAATGGTAGACCGCTTGCTCTTACTGATGAAGAGGTTATGAAAATGAGACTTGAAAAAATCAAAGTCGAAACAGACATCGCTGTTGGTGACAGTGTCGAAATTATTGAAGGACCTCTTGACAAAATGGTTGGTAAAGTGGTTAGTGTTAATCCTGAAAATAATCAACTTACTGTCACAGTCGAAATGTTCGGGCGTGAAAATAAAGTGGAACTTACATTTGAGCAAGTTCACAAAATTAATGTTTAAGTTAAATTGATATTTTAGGCTCTGTCTTTAAAATATTGTCCTTAGTAAGACATTAAACTGCTATTGTTTGCTATATTCTTCCGTGGCGAACTTAGAGAAATTAATGGAAGAAAATTGGGATGAGAAACTGATAGAATAGCGGTTAGAAAACATATTTTCCCGCGTAAATGTAATCAGTGTCTGTCCCAGAAAAAAATTTGTGGGAGAACGATTTAGCCCGTTCAATTCACCACATTAGGAGGGAAAAATGGCTGAAAAGAAAATTAAAGCAGTTGTAAAATTACAACTCGAAGCGGGTAAAGCCACTCCAGGACCACCTGTAGGTTCTTCTCTTGGACCTCATGGTATAAATATTGCTGGCTTTACAAAAGAATTTAATGAAAAAACCGCAAATCAAATGGGGTATATCATTCCTGTTGTGATTACTATCTATGAAGATAGAAGTTTCACATTCGTTTTGAAAACTCCACCTGCTGCTGTTCTTATTAAGAAAGCAATCAACATTGAAACAGGTTCTGGAAAACCAAACAAACAAAAAGTCGGAAAGATAACTAAAGAGCAGATTAGAAAAATTGCTGAAATGAAAATGCCTGACCTTAATGCAGCATCACTTGAAGCCGCTATGAGCATGGTTGCTGGAACTGCAAGAAGTATGGGCGTTGAAGTCGTAGATTAAGGAGGAAGTCATGAATAAAGGTAAAAGATATTTAAAGAGCCTTGAAAGTTATGATAAGTCTAAATCATACGACATAGGCGAGGCAATTGATAATGTTTTAAATACAGCAACTGCCAAATTTGATGAATCAATTGAAGTTCATGTTAGACTTGGCGTTGACGGAAGACAAGCAGATCAACAAGTTCGTGGTGTTGTTGTTCTTCCAAATGGAACAGGTAAATCTGTTAGAGTTTTAGTTATTGCTCGTGGTGATAAAGCAAACGAGGCAACAAGTGCTGGTGCTGACTATGTTGGCGCTGAAGAAATGGTAACAAAAATTTCTGGCGGTTGGCTTGATTTTGACGTCTGCATCACAACTCCTGATATGATGGGTGTTGTAGGTAGAATCGCAAGAATTCTTGGACCAAAAGGTTTAATGCCAAACCCAAAAAGTGGAACTGTTACTAATGACGTTGCAAAGGCCGTTAAAGACGTTAAGGCTGGTAAAGTTGAATATAGACTTGATAAAACAAACAATGTTCACGTAATTATTGGAAAGAAAAGTTTTGGTAAGGAAAAACTCCTTGAAAACTTTAAAACAATTATGGAAGCTATTGTTAAAGCTAAGCCAGCGGCTGCAAAAGGACAATATATTAAGAATGTCACTCTTGCTTCTTCTATGGGCCCTGGTGTTAAAGTTATTTACAATATCTAATTGTTGTAGAAACTTAGCGTGCTTAAAACTTCTAAATCTATAATTTTAAGGGCAGAAGTTTTCTTCTGCCTTTAATTTTAGATAATACAATACATATCTTAAATTTTAAGTTAAAAATCTTTTCGACATTAATAGTCTTTTTACGCACGCATAGTAAAAACACTTAAACACAAAATAACTTTTGAAATTTCTCTATAACTTTTCTATTTTATTTGACTTAAGCATGACAATTATATTAAAATAGTTTTGTTATATAGAAAAGCAATTTGTTTTTCTTAAATTGGCGAATTAGGAGTAATTATTATGAACGCAAAAAAATCAAAATCAATTTTTAAACTCTTTGCCTTAGTGCTTGCTTTTGCATTCACAGTGCTTTTCATTCCTGTTGGGGAACTTGTAGCATGGGCAAGAATTGCTGATGAATATGTTGATTATTCTTACATTAAAATTGGCGAAGATGGTAAAGAGGTTAAAAATACTATTTATACAGGGGAAACTTATTATATTCCTAAAGCATACATTGGTGGGGATACACGCTTTGTGATTGGTGATGGTAAGACCAATACTCTTATTGTTGATGAGCAGGAAGATTCTGATGATGTAACTTTAGTTTCTTCTAAAATTACAGTTACCTATGGTTCATCAAATAGTGAAGGAAGTGCGGAAAATGGTTTGGTCATTGACGTAACACCTGTAGCGGATGGTAATTCTTCTGGCTCTTTTGTGGCAAGCAGATTAGGCACTTATACCGTAACTTATGCTTATACCTATAGAGTTGGAACAGCGGAAAGCGGAACCGAATACACAAATTACTATGATATGAAAGTTGTAAGTTCAATCTCTGAAGCAACAATTGAACTTGATAACAACAGTGAATATCTTTTCCCATCAGTTATTGATGCAAAAGTTCTTAAAGAAAAGAATGGGGGCACTTTCCCAGCAGAAATCAAACTTCCAATTCCAACTGTTTATGATGAAGATGGAGAAGAGGTAAAAAATATTATTCTTACAACAGATAGCAATGTGCCAAATAGTTCAGAAGAAACTCGTAAAAATGATTACCTTGTAGTTACTATGATTGGTGGAGCTGCTGACCTTACAAAATATTTAGATATTGAAGGTGGCGAAATTGTTCTTTCTGGTGAAGCATTTACTGCTAATGAAGGTAATTACTCTTCATATACATTGAAATATGCTTATTATCATAATGGACAATTTGTTCTTTCAACAACAAAAACCGCTACTGTTTATAATGAATATTATCAAAATTATAGTGCAAACAATTTAACTCTTGAACTTGATTCATCTCTCACAACTTCAGCCCAACCAGGAATTGCTCAAACACTTCCTGGCGTTACAGTTACAACAAACAACAATGTTTCACCAGCAAACGAAGAAGTTGAAGTTTCTTACAAAGTTAAAGTTCGTTATCGTGCAAACGGTGATCCTTCTTATAGTGATTTAGACCCAACATTATATAATGCAGGTGAAGAAGATGTTATTGATAGTAACGGATATTTAATTGATCCTACAACATTCACTCCACTTCAAGCAGGAAACTATACTTTTAATTATGTTGCTTGCGACTTCTATGGCAATGAAATTCCAAATGGCGGGACTCCAGACGGAAGATATGAATGGACAAACATTCAAGACACAACCGCTCCAACAGCCATTGTTTATGATGCATCAGAAAAAGACAGCCAAGGTAACTTGACTTATGAAGATGCTTCTGATAAACTTGCAAGACGTGCAAATTATAATGGCGTTGTTGTTTATGCTGTAGGTCTTGAAGATAACTTGACAACAGTTGAAAATGCTACTCTTAAAAGAGTTGTTTATGCTAACAGCGAAGAACTCTTCACTATCAAAGATTATGACAACAAAAACTTAATATTTAACTATCGTGCTTCTTCAGATGAAGGCGCATATCAACAACTTATGAACAACAACTACCTTATTAGAAAAGCAGTTGATAAATATAATGCTGATGAGGCAACTTTGGAAGAAGATAAAGTAGTTGATGACGCGACAATGCTTAAATGGTTGAAATCTAATGGATATTTGATTGTTATTGACAATGGTGGAACAAACGGTAACCAAACAAACACTTATGCAAGAAGTATTTATAATATGTTTATAGATAGTGAAACAGACGAAAGCATTTTCAATGCAGTTGAAGGTATTGAAAATGAAGAAACTTTCTTAAGATATGTAAAAGATTCAGCAAACAAAGATGCTCTTGAAGAATTGGGTTTTGCTTATATAAACACAGATAGAACATTTGGTGCTCAAACTTCAAATGGTGGATTTAGTTATTCTTCATATCAAATCAGATATATTGCTCAAGATGAAGCAGGTAACTCAAACTACATTTCAAGAGATATTACATTAACAACAACTATTGATTCTACGGCTCCAGAAATCACATTCTCTACAAACTTTAGCGATACTTATCGTGAAGATGCAGAAGTTGAATTTGCTGTTCCTACAGCAAGTGATAATGGAAACGACACAAGAATGAAAGTTCAAACATACTATCGTTTCTTAAATGGAATAACTCCTATTTTAGAAATTAAAGATGATGATGAAAAAATTTCAGTTTTAGATAATACAGAAGTGTTTGATGATTTAAGAAATCAAAGAAATACAAACGAAAACAATGAATATTACTATGACGTTTATAAATCATATGAGGGAAAAGGATATATCAGTCTTACTGATCCTGACGCTACAAATTACATTATTGACCTTGCTTTAGGTTCTCAACAAAATGCTACTAAGGTTCAAGTGTTCTCTTATGTTTATGATGATTATGGTAATGTTGGTGTTATGGCAAGAGAATTTAATATTTCTAACACTGTAGACACAAGAACTCCACAATTTAGACAAGTAACAATAGATGACAATGCTCCTACTTCATATTTGCAAGGCGACGATATTAGCCTTCCAAGTGTGACAGTAGTTGATGATAACGTCAACTTTATGAATTTTAATGTTTCTATTTATCATGAAAGAGAAGACGGCTCAAGGGTTTCAGTAACAAATCCAACGGATGCTGGACAAAATCGTGATAACAGCCAATTCTTATATACAGTAAATGGCGGAACATTCAATGCTGCTTTTGAAGGTAATTATGTAGCATCTATTGAACTTAAAGACTATAACAATGCAAGAATTGTTGTGTTCACAAGATACACAGTTGGACCAAGATTGATAATTCAAGACCCAGAATTCAATGTTTCATTTGAAAATCAAACTGTTGAACTTGATGACAGTCCTGTTATAGATCTTCCAACTCCTACAATTAGTTATTCAATAGATAACTCACTCGACTATGAGAGTTATAAAGAAGAAACTTATACTGTCAAACCTGAAGTTGTTTTAATTGGTGTTGATGAAAATGGTTATGCAACAGATTATGAAACAAATCGTGGTATGAATTCATTCTCTCCAACCGAAAAAGGTGAATATGCAATTTCTTATACAACTAGATTAAGAGTTTATTCAACAAGTCAATTTGAATATCACGAAATGACAGTTGAAGATGCATATGCAGGAAGAATGGGTGATTACTTCTCAGAAACTGACGAGACATATGCTCAAGACAATTATTTGATTAGAACTGAGAATGAAACAACTTATAGAGTTTTTGTAGCAGATCCTGTTATTGAAGAACAAAAACAAACATACACTGAATATCTTGTTACAGAAAATGCAGAAGGTGCAGTTCAAGTAACAAAAGTAAGTGGTACAGGTGCAGATCCAATCACAATTGATCAAGCAAGATTTGAAAATTGGCAAAACAATTTGAAAATGTATGTTTGGGAAAGTGATAACTTAAGTGTTACTGTTAATGATACAAAGGGACCAAAACTTAAAAATTATGATTATATTGAAGCTATCTCTTCAGATGCTTTAGATAAAACAAATGATGACCAAACAAGAGGTTACGCATTAAATATTCAAGGAATTGAAGCAACTGATGCAAGTGGAATTAATTATTCAAGATCTTCAGTTACTATCACAACAACATACAAAGTTGATGGTTCAACAAGAACAAGTGTTGACACTTTAACTAACGCTGAAAAGATTGAAGGAACAACTATCAATGTAACTCAAAACGGAACAGTAACTATCGCTTACACTGTTTATGATAACAATGGTAACTCAACAAATGCTGAATATGTTATTCGTGCAGGAGATAACACAAATCCAATCATTAGAGTTAACACTGTTGATGAAACAGACTTCATTGGAACAACATATTCACTTTCAGATTTCCAAGAATATGAAGATGGTAGATTGTTTACAGTTGATTTGACACAATTAACATTTACTGATGATAAGACAGCAGACGTAGATCTTACAGTAACATATGAATTTGTTAATGATGATACAAGTGATGAACCAATTGAAGCAGAAGTTGAAAATGAAAATCAAGTTGCTTACAAGATAACTGAAGTTGGTAATTATACCTTCACAGTGACAGTAACTGACGAAGCAGGAAATGCTGCAACAAGAGAATTCAGTTTTGAAGTTACGGAAGAAACCTATGATCCAACAATTACTTATAGAGTTATTGGTACAGTTTTAATTGTAATTTCTGTTCTTCTTCTTGCTGGTGTTATTATCTACTTCATTGTTTCTAAGGTTAAACTTGACAAAGAACTTAAGAAATAATAAATAAAAAAATAGCGACTACAATCGCTATTTTTTTATTGCTACTTTTAATTTGATTTAGATATTTCATATTTTCAATATATTGTATTTTGAGGCTTTGTTTAATGAAACACATTGCTTTTAATTATTATTTTGTTAAGGTTTATTAAAAGATTAAAAATAAAAGGATATAGCAAATCTATATCCTTTTATTTAGTTTAGGCTTAATAGATTATTTAACTGAAATTCTCTTTCTTAGTATAATAATCAATATGATTACAACAAGGACAACCACAACTGAAACTACAATTGCAATGATTGTTGCTGCATTGAAAGGTTCGTTTTTAGTTACTTTTGCGCTGTACAAGAGGTTACCGCTTGGAGAAACAAGTTGAATGAAGTATTCATTTGTATCTTCGATTGAATAACTTTGTACGCCTGTTGTTGTGCTGTTGATATTATAACTATATTGTGTGTATGGAGTGTTGTTTTGATAGTAAATAATTTGAAGCCTACTTTCACCAAATTCTTCATAGATATTCCCTGTGTTGAAGGAAACAGTAATCGGATCGGTGGTTGATTGTCCAGCACTAATTGAAGTATAAATCAAATCTTCTTGACGTGCCACTTTGATTTTTACTTGGAATGTCCAACTTGTATGAGTGCTTTCGCTGTTGTATAATTTTTCATTGCTGTTGACTGTTATAATATATGTTCCAGCGCCCGTTTTTTCGTCAATGAAGGACAATGTAAGTTCTGCTAAGTATTCATGTTGATCTACAATTATTGTGTCAAGATTGAGCGATCTTATATAAATGTCTGTTACGTCTACGCCGTCTTTTATAATCGATTCAATATAATAATTTGAATATTTATTGATTATGAATGAACTTCGATTTTCGTTAGGGTTTAAAATTGTAAAGTAATATGTTTGAGACCTTATATTTGTTGTGTTATCTTGGCTTGAAACTGCTCTAAAGGTGACACCATAATATCCGGTTTCTGTGAATGTGTAAGCACCATTTGCGTAACTATATCCAACATATTCACTACCATTTCTGGTTACACTTAATGTTACGCCTGCAGCAGTGTAATATGACGAAGTGTTTGTGTCTAGACGTAGTACTACATTTCCGTTGTATACTGCTTCACTTATAGGCTCAGTGGTTTCTTCAGTGTTTGTTGAAGGATTTGTGTAAGTTACGGTAAATGGAATATCTTTCAAGAATGTTAAAGTAAAAGTTTCTGTCTGTGTTGCGTTTCCAAGGTTAAAGACTTGAACATTTCCAGCTGTGTCAACAAACGAAATTCTATACCTTCCAGAACGTGTTATATAAGTATAGTAATATTCACGTCCATTTTCCGTTCGGCTGTAAATTACAGGTGTCAATTCATAGCCATTTTTTGTTATTTTAATATTAATAACATTTTGTGAAATAGCATAATATTTTGACCATTGAAGTTCCATTTGTGTTATTGAAGAAGAATCAGGAACAATAAAATCTAAACTTGATGAAGAGATTAAATTATTGTTTTTGTCAATAATACCTGCTGAATTAAATGTATAAAATTCGCTTGTGAATTGATTTGTTGGTTCTATGAAAGATATTGCTATTTGTGTGTTAAACCGAGGAATATTATTTATAGTTCCTATATTTTCAAGGTTAGAAATTGTATAAATGTAGGTTCTGACATTTGGGGCATCTTGATAAAATACGTCTTCTCCATTCGACTGAAGCGGATTTGCTTCAATTAATTGTTCGGCATTTGTTACGATTTCAAGCAATGACTCTCTATCTGCGTAATTAATATTTACAATATAGTGATTAGCATAAACTCTTGTGTTTGTTGTTCCCGGAGTTGTATAAGTTTGCCCTGATTTTTGTACGATTTCTGTGGCATCATCTCTATGAACAGTAACATAATATGCAGTTGTAAGAGTTGTTGATAATCTAAAGTTATATACATAAGTTGGAGGAATAACTTCAAAAATATATTCGTGATTTCCTGTTTGGTCGATATATCCTAGATTCCTTATCTCATCCATATCATACCAAATTCTTAAGTAGTACTCTTGTTGCTCAACGTTTTCTGGACAACTGATTTCCGTACCGCTGGCAATTTCTTCCCAAATAACTCCATCAGTGGAGATTTCAAATTTGACAGGCAAGAATGCAGTGTTTGTTCTATAATTTAAGGAAACTCTTGAATAATAATCAACTTGATTCTCATTATTTAAACCTAAAATACTTGCAGTTACAATTCTTCCATTTGAAGTAAAGTAAAATTCATTATTGATATTTTCTAAGCTTTGAGTTTCAGGCAAAGGAATTTCATTGTTTAAAATAAAGTAAACAGTCTTGACAGGTCTTGCACCTTCTTCTCTTGCTGTGTCATAAATTTCGAGCATATAACGATATGAATAATTTGGTGTTTCTGTTCTTGAATAAAATCTTAAAGTTCTGATTGTTGTGTTAGATAAAGATTCATCAATATTTACATAAGGAGTGGTTAAATCAATAGGTACCCATGTGTCTTCTTCAAATTGGTATATCATAACGCTATATTTTGCTTCGTTAAAGGTATATCTAAAGTCGTCTGCAGTTATGTAATACAAATTGTTATCTTGATTGTAGAAAGAATATAGTGTGTTGCTTGATGATACTTCAAGATAGCCTGTTGTTTCGTGATATAGATGAATTTCTGTATATTTAGTGCCATAATTATCAGTAAACTCATAGACAATTCTTGTGTTGTTTGCTAGATTTAAATTTGGATTCAATTCAAAGGTTAATCTTGAAGAAGTATAACTTACAATAACATTTTGTGAATTTGGCCATAAGTCAGCAAACCCGAATTGATTTTCAAATTCATCACTGTAATATACTATTTCTTCTGTTCCAGCGGCATCCGAACTAGGTGTATATATTTTTAATTTTGTTAAGAATGGATATGCGTATACTCTACTTTCAAGGTCAGTGTTTGTTGGTTGATTGAAAGAAATATATTCTCGAGTCTGTTCGCTTGTGAGTGAAGCGGAAAGAGAGGTATTTCTTGTGTTTACATAAATATTTGTAGTTCCTCCTAGCACTTGGTCATAGAAGGTAATAACACTTTTATATCTAGAATTCATATCTCCATTCAAAATTGTGTTTACACTTACTTCTGTAAAGGTATCGCCATTTATTCGATATATTCTATCTCCAAGCCATGGTGAAGTGAAGTAATATGATACGGCGGAAATACCATTTTCATTTGTTTCGGTTACAGTAAAGTTTGTCCAAACATTTCCAAAATAATCAATTCCTGTAATGTCAAGACCCGGCTTTGCGAAAATATTTAGTAGTGCTGTATGATTTGTTATAGCAAGAGCAGAAAAATAGTCATTTTGTGTTAATGTTTTTTCCACAATTTCTTCATTTTCTTGAACTTGATAGGAGATTATTGGATTTTCATTTGCCGAATAATCTGCAATGTAGATTGTATAAATTGTTAGATTTCCAGCCAAGTCACTTTCTACAATTTCATAATAAGAGCCAACTTCAAATTGGTCAAGAGAACTTATGTTAGAAAAATTACTTTCAAGGAAAGAGTCTGGAGTGGTTTCAAATGTTGTTGCTGTTGTATATTTATTATTAAACAAACGGTAATATATTTGTGAAGATTCTGTGCTTGCTGTATTTTTTAATGTATTTAAGAAATCACCACTTACACTGAATGAAAAATATCTAAAATTACCACTTTGTGTGCTTGTGTTGAAAGTTGTTTCAGTGTTTGAAGTAACAGCCTCTCGAGCAATGTTAGTTTTACTTCTCAAATCTTCATAAGATATTAAGTTTGAATTGTATGTGCTTCCAATAACATTGTTTACAAGGTTATCAATATTCATGAAAGGCGCTTGGGTGTCAATTAATATACGTTTTGTTACAGTTTCATAATATTCATCATTATGATTTTGATATTGCATTGTAATATCTATATAATTACCATTTCGATAGAAATTGCCTTGGAATATTTCAGAGGAGAGGGCGCTAAATGTTAATGTTCCAATATAATAATTCCCGCTTTCTTCAATTCGGCTAAATAGCGTTGAAGCACTCACTTCGATTGGTCTGCTTGTTTGTCCATTTGCATTTACCGAAACAGTAATTCTATCTTGATCAATTTCAGCTTTAAATATATCGGTAGTATCTGGTTTTTCCCAAAGAATTTGTACAATATCTTGATTAGTATGATATTGTTCAATCATTCTTCCGTTTGAATAAACATGGTCTAAACTTAAATTTCTGCCTGTTTGGGTTCTTGCTGTAAAGTCAGGATTTACGCTTTCAATTGTAAAAGTGAATGTGGCAACCTGTCTAAAACTTTCATCCTCAAGCCCAACACTATTGTAACCTTGATAAACCATGATTGTATAATTGCCTTCTTCAGTTAAATAATTTAATTGTGTTCCATTTTGGTCGTAGAATGTTAAGAAACCGTTAACTGAACTAGCATTTGATGGATCTGGCGAATCCCAAGTTGTGGTTGTTTTGTAAATAGGTGTGCTTCTTGCATTTTCATAATCTTTATAAATTTCAGAATAGATGAGATATTCGTCAATTTGATAATTTTCATTTTCTGGATACTCATCCGCACTAAAATATTGATTATCTTCTACGCTGTTGATTACTTCGTAATAATAATTACCTTGCTCATCTACATTTTGTATAGCATACATTGTATATTTATAGGTTGGAATATAAACTCTAACAGGCAATTTGTTTGTTGACCAGAAAGAATTCGAAGTATTGCCATTGTATATTGTAGTGTCACCAATTTGAGAACTTCCAACGATGCCATTAGGGAAAGTAACTACAATATCTGCCATACTTCCACTGTCATACATACCGACAAAAATTTCTCCACCAACAAGACTTTCTGAATGAGAACTACCATTTTCCTCTCTTATGGTGACAGGGTTTGAAATAACTTCATTTCTATCAACATAAAGAACAAAGGTTCGTGAATAATAATCATTATCGTTTATTGTGAAGCCAGGGTCCGTTCGATAAGTTTTTGTGATTACATATTTTCCATCAGAGGTTACGAGGTCGGTATTAGGCATAATTTCGTAAACGAACTCAGTTTGATCTTGTCTGTCTAAATCATAACTATAAATTGTGTTTTGTGAAGTAACCTCATCTGAAATTGAATAGTAGTATGAAGTAGCAATAATTTCGTCCTCATCATTTCTATGATAAAAAGTTTTTTGCTCGTATGCGTAGTATTCAATCGTTACGGTGTCTACTTGAACTGTTTGAGAAGAAGTTTCATCAATAACTGTTGGATAGAATGAAAGATTTATTATTTCATTTATATTTACAGGTGACAGGTATGTTGTTAATGTGCGATATGATTGTGCGTCATCGCCATCACCAATAGTTACAGAACCGGTAATAGTATTATTACTAGATAAAATTTCTTCGCCATAATATAATCTAAATTCTGTCGGATCGTGACTTACGATAATTGTTTGTCTTGCACTGTAATGCGAAGCATATTGATTAAAGTTTTGTTTTTGTGTTTCATTGTTAAAGTCAGTACCTATAACATATCTATTATTGCTTGCATCTCTAATTAAAATCCTATAAGTATATTCTTCGTCCGAATCAGCGTTAAGAACGATAGAATTCGTTCCATCAACACGTTCATAATCGTCACTCCCTATTGGAGTTTGATAAGTGGTATCATTAATTGCTATTGTAATGTATGCTCCAAGAGAAGAGGTAGTAGGAGAAGTGATATACTGTAAAATATTATTTTTATAAAGCTTTTTATAGAATGTTAAGAAGATTTCTTCATTCGGGTTACCTGTCTGGTCATAGAAAATGTTGAAATTATAAAGTTCTTGATCTATATTGTCTAAATTATCATCATTAACAGCATTTAAAAGCCACAATTCATCGCCTGTATCAATTTGTATTGCTTTATAATCACCCCAATAAAGTGTGGAAGTTTCAGAAATAAAGTATGATGATGGAATAAGTGAGTATGTTGAACCTGTTTGCAATGCAAAAATAGGATTAGTGTTATCTTTTATAAAAATTTGATAAGTATGATTACCAGCTGCGTCGTAAAAGTCAAATAGATACAAACCTGCTGCAGTTAATACATTCTGACTTCCTGTTGTTAGATTTTGTCCATAAGTGTTTTGTACATATCTTATCCATGCAGAGTTTTCTTCATCAAGATCAAGAGTATAGTTGATAGGTAAGAAATCGGAACTTCTTAGATTTAAAAATTGATATAAAAGAGTGGAAATTTCTTCCTCACTTTCAGGATAATAATTGCTTTCAATTAATGGAAAGTAACGATAATAAGCATAAGTAGGTGCCAAACTATTTTTTTCATCCCAAGAAATAATGAAATCTTGATTTGTTGATACGCCTTCAAGATTTTGCAGAATATCATAATTTGTTGAACCTGAAATTAAAGAGACATTTCTTGCAGTTATTCCGTCAATATCTTGTTTGTCTATAGTAAAGTAATATTGTCTTTTGATTTTTTCTCTAATGGACGAATCCATTTGGTTAATATCAGTGGTTATTGTGGACATTTCGTTTGTATAATAAAGTCTGATTGTATAATGAGCGTTTTCTTGAAGTGTCAAAGTTGAACCGCCCTCATATCCAGGAGCAGACAACATGTTGATACCTAATGTTCCGCCATAAGAAGCAAGATAGTTGCCGGTGTTATAGTCTTGAGCGTATATCTGAACGGTTACGTCTTTATTATGAATTTGGTCAATATTTTCGTTCTCAATTGTGACATTTTGATTTGTAAACTCGTTAGAGTAGACAGTTTGCCCTTCTTCATTTGTTAAAGAGATAACCGGAGGTTCGCCTGTTATGTCAAAGTAAAAAACTTGATAAAAATATATGTTTTGAGCAAGTTGTCCACTTGTTGTGTAGAAATAGTTAAAAGTGTAGGCAAGAATGAAAATATAACTTCCTTTTTCGCTAATTGAACCGCCTGTATAATTTGCTCGATAAAGTGTTTGCCCGTCTAATTGTAAAGTGGTGGAAGTATAATTATTGTTGACACGTACTGTTGAGTAAACATAAGAAGTGATATTTCCTGATGCCATAGAGGCATTTGAGTTGAATCTTATTGGTGATTGGTTTGTGGCAACAGGTGGCTCTCCGCTTCGATTTATGTAATTTAAAATATTGTTGATTGTGAAAGTAGTATTACCTATTGTTGCTTCGGTAGAGTCGTTTTGTCCATAACTAGCATTAGAAGCCAAAAATTTTCCTGTTATATCTGCACTTTCATAAAAACTACCATCATATTCATTTGTATCAGGATTTATATATGATTTAAATTCTGTGTATCAACATAGGTTGCTTGATAGCCGTAGCCATAAACCATTATTCTTTTTAATTGATTGGTTAATGCTGAAAGGCTATATTTATTGAACACACTAGTTCCGTCCTGTGTATAGGAGAATGTTGCCACTGCATTAAATGCAATAGAATAATTTCCAACATTTTCAAAATAAAGAGTTACACTCGTATTTGTCCCGCTAGTTGTCTTGACATATCTTACAACTTCTTCGCCAACAAGTTCAAAACCATCATTAACTTGTCCTTCTTCATTTGAAACGTTTTCCGCAACGTATGATAAACTTTCTGTAGAAACATTTCCGTTTAACGTTTTTGTAATATCCACGTCATATTTTGTTGGGTCATATGTAATGCTTGCAATTTTATTTTCTTCGTTTGAGTAATTAAAGTAATAATAATATCCATATGCTTCACTTTGAGCAGAGGTTACTTGAAAAGTGCTATCAAAGTTGGAAGCGGTTTGAATTGGTCGTAAGTTTGAAATATAATCAGTTCTATTAAGAACTAAAAACTCATAACGAACATTGACAGTATTGCTGTAAAAGTTTTCTTCTAAGGCATCTGTGCGACCATCGGTACATGTCCAAAGAGTAAGAGTTATATCGACCGTGTAGCGACCTTGAATTAAATTTCCTTCTTCATCTAAAAAAGAAATTGTGTTTGCGTCAGTTGTGTTGTTTGATGAAAAATTTAATTGATAAGTTTCAAGATATGCTCCACTTTCATTTGCAAAGGATAGGTTGGTGTTATGACTAAATTCTTTTTCTGCAGGAATTGTCTGAGAAATACCATTTATGTACAGGTTGGTTGATTCAATAGTGTAAAAGTAAAAAGTTGAGGTGTTTTCGGCATTTGGATAATAAACATATTGATATATATCTTCGCTACTTCCTTGATTTACAGCGGCTCCATTTGTTTTTAAAGATATAGTAAGAGTATTGCTTTGATTTGAAGCATTTACATAATAAAGAAAGGTGTTATCTTTAATTAAACTTGCACTGTTTGTCCCATCACTAGATTCAGGGGCTGCAACTTCTTCAATAGAAACATAGTCTGGGACATTATCTTCTAATCCGTCCACTATAACGGTTTCAGCAGAAACCATTTCCTCTTTTTCCGTAAAAAGAGTTATTATGCCGACACATAAAAAACAAAGAGAGAAGAAAGTTAAGAATAAAGTTTTCATTATAGATTTTCTCATAACAACCTCACTATTTATTTACATTTTACCACAAAGAAAAAATATTTCAAAATAAATAGATATAATTTTATTATAAATATATAATATAAAATAATACATATAAAAATATTTTTAAACCATTAATTAAGTTAGAAAAGTATTTTTTTATAAAATTTTAAGACGATTTAAATATGCTATAATTAATAGCGATAAGAATTTTTAAATTTTAAAAATTTATTTTTATTCAAAAAATATCAATTTTTTATTAAAAAATCAATAAAAAATGCAATTTTTAGACATTTTTTTGTTATTTTTAATTATTTTTTATTTTTTAATACAAAATATTTAATATTATTAATTAAAATAAATTTTAATTTTTAAAGGAGGAGATAATGTTCAAAAACCTACTTTTGTACCTAAGCGCATTTATGCCAATGTATGTTTTAGTGTTTGTCAAACTTGTTGTCGAGATAATAAACAACAATCTTTCTTTCAACGTTTTAAATACTATAAATTTTGCCACACTTCTTCTTTTAATTATAGGTGGGGTGATTGGGCTTCTTTGGAATGTAAAATATAACAATGAAAAATCAAATGAAATCATCATTCTTAAAAGTGAAAACATAACTGACAAACATTTTTTAGGTTACTTTTCTCTTTTTGTCTTTTTTGCAATTCCACTTGATTTATCGCTTGTCAGTGCTTACTGCGTTTATGTTTTAGTTTTAATTTTCATTGGAATTGTATATATTAACAATTCTTTATATTACATAAATCCACTTTTAAACATTTTAGGTTATAACTTTTATGATATAGAATATCGAGATGTGGATAGCGGAGAAATAAAGCAAGGCAAAATATTTTTCAAAGGAGAGCCTGAACTTGGCAAACCATATTTTGCCAAAGTAAAAAACAAACACTTTTGTTTTATTGATAAAAATCATAAGTAACAGGCGTTGCCTGTTCCTTTTTATTTTAAAAACAAACAATTTTAAACAAAAATTTTTGCTACATTGACAAAAACCATAGATAACGAGCGGGGTACTTTTTTTGAAAAGAAAAAACAAAAAGAAAGGGGAATTTTTCCTATAAATCTTTAATGCCAAGTAAAATGTCAGTGGGAATGTTAAAATAATTAGAAAGTTCAATTAAAATTGAAAAATTAGGTTCTCTATCTCCACTTTCCCATTTTGCAACAGTTGATTGTGTTACATTTAAAATTTGGGCAAGTTCTTGTTGCGATAACCCTTTTTCTATTCTTAATTCTTTAAGATTTTTTGAAAAATAGTTCATATTTATGCCTTTTTCATTAAAATTTTTAATTTTTTTGTTAATTTTAGCATTTTTATTAGATTTTTGTTTTTATTACAAAATAAAAAGGTGCCAATGACACCTATTTTAAATGAGAAATTATATCTCTTGCAGCAATAAGTCCAGTGGCTGCTGCGACAACAATATTCCCTGCTTTACCAGCACCATCTCCGATAAAGTAAAGTGGTTTTCCTTCGGCTTTAAACTTGTTGTCCGTTTCAATTTCATTTGAGAAGAATTTAATTTCTGGTCCATACAAGAGAGTTTCGTCATTATTGACACCAGGAATGATTTTATCAAGTTCTTCCAAGCCTTCTAAAATGTTGGTGATAATTCTATAAGGCATAACAAGGGCAAGGTCGCCAGCCACACAGTCCTTGAGTGTTGGCTCAATGAAACCTTTGTTTATTCTATGCCACTCACTGCGTCTGCCTTGTTTCAAGTCTTTAAGAGTTTGAATGATAGGTTTGTTATCACCAAGCACATTTGCAATGCGGGCAATAGATTCGCCATAAAGACGGGTGTTGGTTGCAGGTTGTGTTAAAGTCACTTTTGAAATGAAAGCAAAGTTGGAGTTATTAGATTTAATGTTTTTAAGTGCGTGACCGTTTACACAGATATATCCATAATAATTTTCCTTTGCCACAAATCCGCCTGGATTGGTGCAAAATGTTCTTATTTCATCGCCATAAGTTTTTGTTTTAATGAAAATGGTTGGGTCATAAATTACGTCCGTAATTTTTTGCAAAATTTCTTTTCTAACTTCCACACGAACGCCAATTTCAATACTTTGAGAGTTGTATGGAATGTTGTGTCTGTCGAGTAAATCTTGAACCCACTCAGCACCGCTTCGTCCAGGTGCGACAACCACATATTTTGCTGTCATAGTCAAAGTTTTTCCATCTTTTTGATATGTTACAATATTTAAATCGTTTTTATCTTGTTCAACGTCCAAAACATTCCCATTTTCAATAATTTCCACTCCTTCATTTTCAAGATAATTTGTAAACTTTTCAATATGGTCTGGTAAGGTGTCTGAGCCAAGGTGTTTTTGCTTGATAAGGAGAAGTCTTGCGCCTTTCAAGGTCACTTCTCGTTTGATTTCTTCACTTTTTTCATTACTTTTTGGATAGACTTCAGCGTCCATACCAAATTTATTGAAGATTTCTTCGGTGTCGTCAATAATTTTGTATGCTTCGCTTTCGCTCATATATTTGAAAAGGTCGCTTTTCCCAAGTTTTGGAATAAAGTTGAGTTTTCCGTCACTGAATGTTCCAGCACCACCAAATCCTGATAATATTTGACAAGGGTTGCAGTTTGCACAGGCTTTCCCTTGTTTCATTGGACAAACTCTGTTTTTTGCTTTTTTCCCTTGGTCAATAAGACATACCTTTAAATTTCTGTTTTTTTCTTTCAATTCATACGCAGTGAATAGTCCTGCAGGGCCACCGCCGACAATAATAACATCAAAATTTTCCATATACCCTCCAAACAAATTCATTATATCATATATTTTCTAATTTTGAAACATTTGTTTGTTAATTTCCAAATTAGATTATAAATTATTTATTAATTTAGCAAATTTATGGTTAAGTAAGATATAAAGATATTATTTTTTATAAATTATATATAAATATAAATAATAATCAATATAAAAGTAGGAGTCAATATAAATGTTATTTCAAATTTTATCATAAATGTTAAGATTGAAAAAGTGAAAAACAGAAACAATATAGTCATATATTTATAAAATTTGAGAGTCAAACCTAGTGTTAGATTTCAAAAATTTTTGAGAAATTAAAAAATTTTTTTCTTTAAAAGTACAAAAATTTAGGCAAAAATTTACACTATTTTTGTCGAATTTGTGAACACACGGAACAGCGGTAAAATTTTTAAAAAAATTTCTAAAAAAAATTTAAAAAAAATAAAAAAAATTTTAAAAAAGTGTTGACATTCTTTTTCTCAATGTGATAGAATACGAATGCTGACGCAGGGAAAGGTTACTGATGTAACTGTCAGCGAAAGTTCTTTGACAACTACATATTTTAGAAGATATAGTCAAATATTTATACGAGTTAAATTTTTAAAACGTAATACGAATATTTGCATACTCAAGAAAGTCGAGTAAAAATAATGCGAAAATGCTAAGAAATCCAATCAATATGATTAAGCTACAAAGAGCATATAGGGAATGCCTTGGCAATAGGCGCCGATGAAGGACGTGATAAGCTGCGATAAGCAACGGATAGATGCACATAATCTGCGACCCGTTGATTTCCGAATGTGGCAACACAGCATCGCTAATACGATGTTATCATTACACAAATACATAGTGTAATGAGGGGAACCCGCTGAACTGAAACATCTAAGTAAGCGGAGGAAGAGAAAGTAAACAAACGATTGCGGTAGTAGTGGCGAGCGAAACTGCAAGAGCCCAAACCAAGGGTAGAAATACCTTTGGGGTTTAGGAGTATCATAAAAGAGAGACGACGATAGGTGAAGATTTCTGGAAAGTTATACGAAACAGGGTAATAGTCCCGTAACCGAAATTGAAATCTCCTTAGATACCACCAGAGTAGCACAGGACACGAGTATCCGGTGTGAAGATGCGAGGACCATCTCGTAAGGCTAAATACGACCTAGTGACCGATAGCGAATAGTACCGTGAGGGAACGGTGAAAAGAACCCCGGGAGGGGAGTGAAAGAGAACCTGAAACTGTATGCTTACAAGCAGAGAGAGGACGACTCACCATGAGGTGATAGTTTGATCTTGTACCTTTTGTAGAATGGGCCGGCGAGTTACGATATGTAGCAAGGTTAAGTGATTAAGTCACGGAGCCGAAGCGAAAGCGAGTCTGAATAGGGCGAAATTAGTTGCATAGCGTAGACCCGAAACCCGATGACCTAACCATGAGCAGGTTGAAGCGATGGTAACACATCGTGGAGGACCGAACACACGCCTGTTGAAATAGTCGGTGATGACTTGTGGTTAGAGGTGAAACGCCAATCGAATCGGGATATAGCTGGTTCTCCTCGAAATAGCTTTAGGGCTAGCCTCTGACTA
>CALVTF010000004.1 GCA_944360025.1 uncultured Clostridia bacterium | reverse complement strand
TTCTTTTTACAAGATAGTTTTGGACTTGTGATGCCTTACAATAAACCTGATATTGAGCCAAGTGAAAATTGGAAAAATCTTGACATTGTTTTACACATAAAAATAGAGAGCAATAAACTAAAAAATTTGCCTAGAGTAAAATCACTTGACTATTTTAATATAAGTTATTAATGATTTTAAATCATTGAAACAATTATTTATTAATTCATTTAATACTACTCAATAATATACAATTTATCAAAGTTTAGTTTGCCTTGTAATTTTCCTAAATTGTTGGAAAGTGGTTTAAAAATATCTATTAATGATGTGTCAATTATGGCAATAGAATAATCAATAATGGTTTTATAATCATCAAGATTTTCAATATTAAACATGAAAATATAATCTACATTTAAATATGGTATGCTTTGAGAATATTTAGCTCCTACCGAAATTTTTATATCATCAATATAGTTATCACCATTTATTTTTTTTATTAAAGATTTTAATCCATTGAGTTGATCCTCAGAGTGTATAAAATCGTTAAGTTTTTTGACATCATTCTTTGATTTTGCTAAACTGTCTTTACATTCCTCTAAGAATACAGTGGCTTTTAAATTATTTTCTTTCACGGCAATTATGTCAATGTATGTTCTTAACACATTTCTTCCTTCGCCTAATAGAACACATCTATCACCTTGTGCTCCTGGGTAACTTACAGCAATTAATTTGCATTGTAAAATTTTATATAATTCAACACTAGCGAAAGTAATTATGTCTTCTTTCATATCATTAAAAGATAATGGTTTAATATGTATTGGAGAGTAATTTGCATAAATTAATGACCTTAAATACTCTTTTATGATATTACTGCTCCAACTTACAGTACAAATAATATTCCTATTTTTGTCAGTTAACAGAAGCTTAGTTGATAGATAAAAAATACACTTTGAAGTTATGCTTGAACATTTAGATAAAAAATTCCTTAATTTGTCATCTTGAATTATATATTCATTATTAGATTTTTTTGTAAACAAGTTCCAATTTTCTATGCATAAAGCATACTGAAATAAGTTAATTGCATCATTTGATGTAAAAATATTATTAGATGAATTTATTAAATTTTGTACAATACTTATTAATCTGTTTTCTCTTGAAGTAGCATCAAATAATGCTTTATATCCATTTTTACCATATAAAGAGGATCTATTAATTTGTATTTCAGTTATACATTTATCAACGCCAACTAACATATTTGTGAAGTACAATACTCCTCGGTCAGGATCCATTGCATGACCAAACCTATTTATTTTACTAATAAGAAAATCTCCTTCCCATCTAAACCGGGACGAATTTACAATAATCTTTTTTAACTCATGATTGGAATATTTATCAATTATATTTTTATTTTTCATATAATAGATATCCCTTAATTGGGAATAGTAATTATCATAACTAGACTCTTTTATAAACGTCTTGTATAACTCTTGCAATATATCTCTAATCTCAATAGAAAAGTATATACAGGATAAAGCATTATTTTTTGTTTGAAGAGTATTTGAATTGTTTATAGTCTTCCATTTAATAGGAAAAAATAATGCGCCTTGTCTATATGCTAAAACAGATTCTAACTCATCGGTAAATTTATTTCCACCACCAAAATTTTGATTCATTCCTTTTGAAATAGGATAAATTTTCATCATAGGAGTTCTATATACTGAACTCCAATAGTAGACATCTGATCTTTGCATCTTGTGATCATCGGTTGGTACGGCTGTTGAATATTCTATCATTAAAAATGGATATTCCTTATTATTACTAATGCAAGTAATTAATATGTCTATATCTTTAGATTTTCTTATTCTATTTGCCAAAGAATCTCTATTCGTAATTTCTCCACGGATTTTTTTAGCATAAATATTAATAATTTTTATTTGGTCCCCAACAATATTTTTTAGATATTCTTTAAAATCAATACCTTGCTCTAACACTTCAGCATAAATTCTTATTTCACTAATTTCCATTGTTTTACCTTTTTAAACACTAAAATGTGTTCTTTTTTCCCTTTTGTTCTATATGATTGTTGAAATGATCTTGAAGTATTATCCAAACATGAATAACTATAATCAATCAAATTCCATCCAAAATTATTACATAATTTTTCCATATTAGATTTTGCATCATATATTTCTCCTTGTATTTTACCATCTCCCATAACTAAAACTGTATATCCATTTAATTTCAATAGATTATTAGCATGAGATAAAATTTCGAGCATATCACTATCAAATTTTTCTTTTGGGTGTTTCAAGCTTGAAAATTCACGTCGGGAACCAATTTCGGCATTCATAGAAAATTTGACATCAAAATCAAGCCAGTTCATTCTATGTTTATGATATAAATAGTAATCATAAGTATTTGGATAAGGCGGAGAAGTTAAAATTAAATCAATTGAATTCTTTTTTATTTTCTTATCACAATTTTTTGAATCAAGCAATAATGGTATATTTTTAGAATTATTATTTTTATAATATCCTCTTATGTCTTTCATTAGTATTAGAGCAAAATTAAATTTTTTAATAAACAATTCGCCAATATATGATTTATTTAATTTAGATTTATGAACACGAGCATAACGCGTATCACTTTCTTGATTTGAGACTAAATTTATAATGGATGAAAATACTAAGCTACAAAATATTATCTCGTTTCTATTAGTAAGTGTTTTAATGCAATTTCTTATATAACTCAAAACTTTAATTGAATCTTTACAAAACCAATGATCGATTGATGGGTAACTAAATAGATTTGTATTTTCAGATTCCAGCATAAATGAATTATTAAATTTGTCAATAAAAAGCTTTAAATTAACTAAATTTTTATCTGTCAAGTCCAACACTTTAAATTCTGAAATTAAAATTGCAATAAAATTAATGTCCGTACCATAAGAATTTCTTGATAAGAATTTTGAAGCTAATAATGTGGTTCCTGAACCGACAAACGGATCATATATCACATCGTTTTCTTTAGTATATTTTTCTATATATTTTAATGCAAGATCAATTGTGAATTTTGCTGGATAAGGGTGTATTCTATCCAACTTTTGTAACAACTCAAAACTCATTTTTTTGGTCTCCTTAAAACAACTAAATATGAATGATTTTGATTGACATAAAAAACACTAGGATATCCTAATAAAACTAATGATCTTTGTTCATTTTGATCCCATATTATTAAATCATGATAAACAAATCCTGCTTTCGAACCACACTCAGCAATTGTGCTATGTAGATCTATATATGGTATCTTGTTTTTGACATCTCTAAAATCCTTCACAACCCAAATATTGTAACCACCAGGTTTAGTTTTTTGAAAAAGTTTCTTCATTATTCTAATAACCTTTTCTTTATATTTATCCATTGGCATATTTCCAAGATCTAATTCGCTATTAGAATAAATCTTCGTTGTCGCATTATTCTCTTCAACGAAGGCGGAGTGCTTATGCCTTTTTGTTCTATCCTCAATAACTTTATGTATTAAATCTGCGTATGGCGGAGATGTCAATGTTAATTCAATCGTTTCATCGTTTATTTCATCTATCATGTTTTCACAATCACCATGATACAAAGCATAACTAGGTTGTACTAATAAATTTACGACAGAAGAAATTTCTTTTGTAGCTAATTCAAAATATTTGTCTGTTAATTCAATGCCGTATCCAAAACGCTTGTTTTTAATTGCTGATATTATAGTAGTTCCTGTTCCTAAAAATGGATCTAATACACAATCCCCTTCCTTGGAATACATTTTAATAACACGCTCGGCTAATTTTTCAGGAAATGTTGCTCCATGCAAAAGATGTTTACTTTTCCTTACAGAAGAAACATCGTTCCAAACACTTCTACTTGATAATGCCCATTCACGAGCGGTCATGCCATTAAATGTCTTTTCCCGTTGTTCATTTTCTTTTATTAAAGTCTCTTTTTCTGACAATTTTTTTGACTCAAAATCCTTAGACATAATTTCCCTTTTTAAATAGTTTAATTTATTATATCATAAAATATATAAATTTGGTATGATTTTTATAGGATTTTAAGTAAAATTTCAAAAATGATATTTTGGCGTGTTGTGCTTGTCTTGATACCATTTGACTAAAAAGCGAATACCTGATAAAATAAGTGATATAGAATATGAAATAAAGCAGATTGAAAACTCTTCTTTAAATAATAATCAGGGTGAGTACAAATACCTTTGCTCTCCGCCATATCAATAAAATATTATAACGATAATCTTACAAAAATTTTAAAACTTTTAAGTACAATACAAAATATAAAAAATAGTATCAGTTCAAGATACTATTTTTTTGTTATTAATCTACAATTTATTCACTTGCAATTTTCTTTTTGTTGCTATTTACCGCTTTAACAATATTATTGATAACTTTTTGTTTATTTAGCCACCAATCACGACTCCAAACTCGCATTATTGTCCAGCCACGCGATGACAAAAATTTGTTTCGATAAACATCACGTTCCAAAATTGAAGGACTTGATTTATACGCCGAATAATCACATTCAATTCCAAGCAAATATCTATCCTCTTTCTTGTCATAAATTGCAAGTGAAAGTTTATAGTCAGTGTTACCAAGATTTGTTTCCACATTATATCCAAGTTTAACAAGTTCAGCCTTGATTTCATTTTCAAGAGAATTTCCAATCACTTCAGTTTTTGCACCTTGCAAACTTGAACGAAAACTATCTAAAATGAAACTTGCTTCCTTATTTTTCTTGTTCGAAACAGCACGAACATATTGAAGATAACTTTTGAAAATCTTTGGACCGGCATTTTTTGTTCCTTCAACTGCAAGTTCTTCTGGTTCAATGCTTGTTACAACATAAATTTTTTCTTTGGCACGAGTAATAGCAACATTTAAACGATTTTCACCGCCTTCAACCGAAAGAGGTCCAAAGTGAGATGCAACTTTTCCATATTCATTTCTTGCATAACCAATACTAAAGATAATAATATCTCGCTCATCACCTTGCACATTTTCCAAATTCTTGATAAAAATGGAAGAGTCTTCATTGTTGACTTTTCTATTTTGTTCTTTTATGTAAGCATCACGGAAAATACTATCTTTTTGACATTCAGCATCTATTGCATCCTCAATAGCATTTTCTTGTTCGGTGTTAAAAGTGATAATTCCAATAGAAGATTTATTTCGTTTATTTTTAATAAGTTTTTTAAGTAAACTAACAATAGCATTTGCTTCTTCTTGATTTTTCCTTTGAAGCCACCTGCCATTAACTTTAATTCTAGTTATTGGCTTGTCACCAATATTTTTGGAAATATTTGGCGCAATTTGAAGTTTGCCGTCATAAAAAGCATAGTTGGAAAAATTGATAAGTTCTTCGCTTTTACTACGATAATGATAATTCAAATTTGTGCTATTAAAACGTGAAGTAGCAAGGTCGAGTAAACTCTCAACTTCAAGAGCGGCTTGAGTTGCAAGGTCAATTTCTTCATCGCTATCATTTCCCATATATCTTTTCATAAAGGTAGCGGTAGGTCTAAGTTGCTTTGAGTCTCCCGCAACAACTATACTCTTCCCACGATATATTGTCGGTAAAGTGTTTTCAATAAACACCTGACTTGCCTCATCAAAAAGAATAATATCAAACAAATCTTTTTTAAGCGGGAAAATTGTGGAAACACTTTCTGGAGACAAAAGCCAACAAGGGAAAAGTTTTAAAAGAAAATCATTATAAAGTTCCATAGTCTTTCTTATCGGCAACAAATTTTGTTGTTTAGTGATTTGATAAAGATAATTTTTGTTTTCTTCGCTGTTATTAAAATATTCCACATATTCATCTTTAAATTTGTTTAGACAAATTTTTCTTGAAATCTCTTTTTCATCTTTTTGAAGTGACAAGATTCGATTTCGTATGTTTTCAAAATCAATTATTTTTGCAAGTTTTGTTTTATATAACTCCTCATATCTAAGAGTTTCATAATATATTCTAAGAGGCAAAATCTTCTCAACATTTTCTTTATATTGTCTTGCCGTTTTAGAATTTTCATAAGCAAAATTAAGAATTATTCTCTCTTCATTTGTCAGATTTGAAAGAGCATTATTTACGTCACGTATCTCAAGATAATCATTAAGCGCATTAAGGAGAAGTTTAAGAAAAATTGCATTGCCATTGATTATGTTATCAATTGCCATAAGATAACCTTTTCTGTCCAAAACCTTATTTAAAAGTGAATATTCTTTTATGTAATCTTGAATTTCTTGAAGAGTTTGATTAAAATTCTCTTTAATTTCTTCTTCTTTTTTGTTTACTTTGCTTTTAACAAATGGATATGCTGGAAAAAATATTTTTGACCAAAATAATCCTTTATGAAGCCCTTTGTTTTCATTTTTTGAAATCATTTCAATAAGCGGTTTCATATCTTCCACATTTTCCACGTCATTTTCTAGCATATAAACCATAAGTTGTCTAGCATGTGGATGACGTGCCGTGTCGAAAGGAATGATATTTTTTTGTGTAATTTCTCTTAAGTATGTCTTTGTTTGGTTAATGGTATGAACGTCCACTTTTGGTTTTATATGGTCAATAAGTGGATTGTTTTGTTTTAATTCTATATATCTATAATAAAGTTCTGCCTTGTTTTTGTCTTTAATGACTCTTAAAGTGGAAGAAAGTTCATCATAATTCATTGCCATTATATCTTTATTTTTCAGCATGAGTTTATATAACACATAATCATTACTATTCTTTCCAATCCTTGCAGAATTTGCATACATTTCTTGAAGAGTCAATCCAAAAGGCGTCTTTGTGAAAAGAGTTTCTGAAATTGTGTTAAGTTCACCAATTTCCTTTCTAATATCATTTTCCACCTTATCAAAGTCATCACTCTCTATATCTTCTAGTTGAGAATTTAAAATTACTTGATGCATTTGCGAGCATCTTTCATAAAACTCAACTTTATTCTTTTCCGCGTCCGTTATAAACATACATTTAGAATTTAAGTTTCCAAGACGATTATAAACAACTTCTAGTGCAGCCTTCTTTTGAGATACCACAAGCACTTTTTTATTCTTACAAAGAGCGTCGGAAATGATATTTACAATAGTCTGCGATTTACCTGTTCCAGGAGGTCCATAAATCACCAAGTTTCCACTTTCATTAAGTTTTTCTATAGCGTTTTCTTGTGAATAGTCAAGGTCATTAATAGTGTACACACGATTGTCCACTTTTTTCTTCTTTTTCTTAACACTCTTGGCTTCCAAAAGTTCTCTTATGCTGGCAGTTGTTAAATGTTTTTTCTCTAAAAGAGTATAGTCGTTATAAATAGAGTTTGCAAGAGGAAAACGCCCAATCACACAAGCATTGACAATTTTTAAATTATCAATTTCGTCAGGCTCTGGAATATCATCAAACTTCATAAGTTTGCTGTTTTCAAACTTATCTGGAAGTTTAAATTTATAACCATAAGCGGAAAGGTAATCAACAACGTCTTTAATGGTTCTTAATTTATAGTCCATAAGATTATCAAATTCTAGTAGCATACCTTCAGTGTTTAGTCTATGCTCTCTAGCATAAGCAAGCATTAAAACCTTGTTAAATTGTACAAAATCATCATTTTTGGCTTCTATTGTCACCTCTTTATCACTTTCCACATTTATAGTTACAGGGAAAAGGATGAGTGGGGCTTTTATGGTTATATCTTTATTAATTTTACCAACAACAAAAGGGTAACCGATAAAAAGTTCATAACGACCGGTTTCTTTAGCAAATTCGTCAATCTCACGTTTTAAATTTTTAAGAGCATTAACTTGAGAAGTGACAATTTTCTTTCCTTCTTCTCTCTTAATTCTCTCTTGCCTGAATGCTTCTGCTCTTTTATCTTCTAAAGACATTCCTTCTGTCGACTTTGAAAGAGCCTTTACCTTCCCTTCCAAATTGAAATTTTTATAAAGTCTTTCTCGCATATTTTTGTGGATAAGTGGATAACCTGTTCTCTTTCCTTTCCATAAAAATGTTAAAAATTCTTGGAATTCGTCTTTGTCACTTCCTATAACCTCACCAATATCATAAGCATATTTCTTACTTATTTTTCTTGCGTACAAACTTCTATTTTTTCCACTAATTTCAATTAGTCTTTCCTTGTAGTACTTATAAATTGATTTCATTTTTATTACCTCTTCAAATATATATTATTGTAACAAAATATTAGGAAATTTTCAATTAAAATAGCACACTAAATTATTTTTTCAAGAAGATTTGAAATTTATTTTGAAAAAAATTCAAAATATTATATCCTAAAATTAGGAGAAAAAATATGATTAAATTTGGAACAAGTGGTTTTCGCGGTATTATAGGTGACAATTTTACAAAAGAAACTGTTCAAAGGGTGGCTTATGCTGTCGCTATGCTTATCAAAAAAGAAAAGGTGGAAAATGCAATTATTGACATTGGCTTTGACAATCGATTTATGGCTGGCGATTTTGCTAAATGGGTAGCGGAAGTTTTGGCTTTTTATAAAATTAAGATTAATTTTTATTCCATTCCAACACCTACACCTACCATTGCATATTTATCAAAAAAACACACTTTTGGAATAGTCTTAACAGCAAGTCACAATCCTTACTTTTATAATGGTATAAAAGTATTTAAACAAAGTGGCGAAGTCAATGACAAATATGCAGAAAAAATTGAAAAAATTGCAAACAACATGGATTATACCAAAATTAAATCAATCACATTTGATGAAGGTGTAAAAAAAGGTATAATTAAACTTACAAAAAATACAAATTCCTATCAAAAAAATGTTGTATCTTACATTAATAAAGATAATCTTCTAAAATACAATCCAAAAGTTTTGTTTAATGCTATGCACGGCAATTCTAGCCTTGTTGTTCGTGAAATTTGCGAAAAACTTGGTTTTACAAACTACGAAATTATGAAAGAAAATATCGACCCATATTTTGAAGGCGGACTTCCTGCTCCATATCTAAAAAACCTAATCGACCAAAAAGAAAGAGTTGTAAAAGAAAATTTTGACATTGGAATAGCATTTGATGGAGATAGCGATAGAGTAACCATAATTGATAAAAGTGGTCAAATTTATGATTGTAACTATATTCTTCCTGCTGTTTATGAATATTTTGTAAAAGTAAAGGGCTACAGCGGTGGAGTTGCACATAATGGTGCCTTTTCAAGTTTAATAAGCCTAATTGCAAAAGACCTTAACGAAAAGGAAATTATCACAAAAGTCGGCTTTAAAAATGTTGCTGAAGCATTTCAAAATACAACCGCTTTTATGGGCGGAGAAACAAATGGAATTTCACTTAAAGAACATATATATGGTAAAGACGGAATATTTGCCGGTTTTGTAGTTCTCGACCTAATGTCATATTATCAAAAGACTTTCAAAGAAATCTTGACTGAAACAACACAAAAATTTCATTTTCCATCTTGCGTTATAGAGTTCGCATATCCTATAACTCTTGAAAAGAAGGCAGAGATAAATGAGCAAGTTTTCATCAAAAAAGAACTTCCTAAATTAGATAAAAAAATAGTTTCAACAAATTATAATGACGGACTAAAAATTAATTTTGAAAATAACTATTGGGCGGCTATAAGGTTTAGTGGAAATGAACTTGTCGTTAGAATTTTCACAGAGATGGAAAATTTAGAAAACTCCAACAAGATGGTGGCAAAATTAGAGAAATTTATTGGAGTAAAAGAAAGACAATAAACAGGCAAGTATTGCCTGTTTTTATTTTAAATTTTTCTTATTGCATTTTTTAATTTAAACTTGAAAGTAAATATTTTCATTTAACTTAATAAATTATTACTTTATTCAACAACAAAATAGGTACGCTTTGTATTGTAATATTTTTTTGCTTGCTCACATTTTTTTACATAGTTTTCTGTTTCTTTAAATGGAATTACTTTAAGAGTTTTTCCATCAGTAGAATATTCTTCAGTTTTAAGCCAATTTTTAACATTAGAAGGCCCCGCATTATAGGCGCATAGAACCAAAGTTTCATCTTGAAATTCTTGAGTTAAAAGTGAAAGATAATAAGTGCCTAAATTTATATTATCTGAAATATCATTTAAGTCATATTCTCCATAGTTTAATTTTTTCGACAAATAATCTGCAGTTGTCGGAAGAAGTTGCATAAGTCCAACCGCTCCTTTACTTGACAAAGCATTTTTATCAAAACCGCTTTCACTTTTAATCACACTTGCAATAAGCACAGGGTCAACTTCAAACGTTTCACTTGCCATAGTTATCTCTTCTTGAAATTTTAATGGAAAAATTATGCCATAAAAACAACTTATGCCAAACATGAAAAGAAAAATAAAAGTTATAGAAAAAAATATTGGCAAAAAATATTTCATAAAATTATTCTATGAAATTTTATATTTATTATGCTTTTAAAAAATTGAATTTTCTTCTTTAAAATCATAAAAAAATAATTAAAAAATTAATTTTTATTAAAATTATTAATTTTTTATATAAATTTTAGTTTTTTTTAATATTTTTAATTATTTTTTATATTTTTAATTAATTTTTTGTGTTTTTGTATTTTATTTTCAATATTTATCGCCTTTATGTAAGCAAAACAATTTTTTGTTTTGCTTTAAATTTTTTGTATATTTGTCCCGTTAAAATTATTTGTAACTTCATAAAATCCATCAAAAGAACGGAAATTATTTCTTCTTAAAAGATTTTGAATCTTAGGAAAATAGTCATATAAAAACTTAACTGAAAGCCCACATGTCTTTCCTAAATTTGATGGTGTATTTATAATTGCACAAGGAATGTTGTTTGCCCTAAGTAAATTAGCAAAATTCATAACTTGCGAACGGGACTTAAAAACAGCGATATAATATCTCATTTTTTCACCCTGACTAGTTGGTATTTAAGAAATTTTGTATGCACAAAATTCCCCCATTAATATTATATATGATAATAAAGAAGATTGTTCTTTTTAAGAGGATTTATATGATTTATTTTGATAATTCGGCTTCAACACTTTTAAAACCTAAAAATGTTCAACGAGCAGTTTTGACTGCACTTACCACCTATTCAGCAAATCCAGGAAGAAGCGGACATATTGAAGCATTAAAAACAGCCATGGAAGTAGAAAAAGTTAGAGAATATTTAAAAAGATACACAAATTGTGATGAAGTTATCTTTACCGGTGGTTGTACACACGCTCTTAATCTTGCAATTCTAGGCTTCTGCCATGACGGACATATCGTTTGCACTGAAAATGAACATAATTCAGTTCTTCGTCCCCTTCAACACTTGAAAGATACTTTTAGTGTTAAATACAGTGTCGCTAAGCAATCTTCCAAAAAGGGAATAACTTGGCAAGACATTGAAAAGGTGCTAACAAAGGACACCAAACTTGTTGTCTGCAATCATATTTCCAATGTAAATGGTGACGTAGCAGAAATTGAAAATATTGGCAACCACTTGAAAGAAAAAGGTATCACTTTTCTTGTAGATGGCGCTCAAAGTGGTGGACATTTCCGATATGATATGAAAAAAATGGGAATTGATATGCTTGTTTTTTCTCCACATAAAGGATTTTATGCCCCTCAAGGTGTTGGAGTCCTTTTGAAAGATGAAAAAATAGAACTTAAGCCTATTCTCTTTGGTGGAACAGGCACAAATTCACTTGAACTTCATCAACCTAATATTTCTCCTGAACGTTATGAAAGTGGAACCATTTGCACTCCAGCCATTTTAGGATTTGGAGCAGGGCTTCAATTTGTGGAAGAAAATTATAGTGAAATCAAAGAAAAACTTGAAGATTTGACAACTTATCTTCATTATGAATTTTCCAAACTTCCTGTTGAAATTTACACTTCAACTGAAAATGCAAATGGAGTCTTTGCTTTTAATATATCGGGTTTAAACTCAAATGAAGTTGCAACATATCTTAACGAAAAATATGAAATTTGTGTACGAGGTGGCTATCACTGTGCACCATTAAAACACGAAGCATTAGGAACTTTAGAGCAAGGTGCTGTCCGTGTTTCATTTTCAATTGCCAACACTTTTCAAGAAGTGGAAAAATTAATTTATGCAACAAAACATTTATTAAAAATAAAAAAATTGATTTAAAGCCAAAACGTAAAAAAATAGTGGTGAAGTTTTTGCCACTATTTTTTATTAGTTATAAAATGATTGACTAAAATTATTTAATTTTATTTTTGTGGTGCATTTACAATTAAGTCTTTACCATTTATTTCTTTGTCATGGATAGTATAATCTTCTAACTTTTCACCAAACATTCTAATAGTAATAAAGTCATCCGGTTTAACGCTTATGTTTTTAACCTTACATTTCTCTAATGTGCTTTGTCCATCAATAATAACTTGTCCGCCAACAAAAGAATAGCCTATTTCTGCTTTATTTGTAACTTTGACATTTCCGGTTAAAGTGCTACTCACTATACGTGCGTTTTCGCTTATTTCCATGTAATTTTCTCTAACATTAGAAAGTACTGAATCATTTATAATAGCATTGCCCGAAACAAAGACATTTCCAGAAATCTCACTTGAATTAATGTAAGCATTGTCCATAATTCTCACATTTTCGTCTGTCGATAGAAAAACACTATCTTCACTAATCCAGCAAGTTCCATCTTGAGACAAACTCTCCTTTGAAATTCTGCCTCCCAAATCACCTTCTTTAATTATTTCATTAGTTGCCAAATTTTTAAATGTTGAAAGTGCCATGATATGATATGTCTCTACCTGTTCTCCATTAACTATTTCAATTACAGGATCTCCAACCAATTTATATTTTTTTTCTTGCATTTTCCCCTCCTATTTTTTATAGACTAGACGTTTACAATGTTCACAGGTAATTACACCTGTGTCATTAATTTTTGAAATTGCCGCCATTGGAAGTTCCATACGACAACGACCACAAAAATTCTTACCTTCAAGTGGAACAACAACAGGGAAAATATTGTCGTTTCTTCGTTTTTTATATTCTTCTAAAAGTCGTTTATCCACACTAGATTCTAAGTCCTCTAGTTCTTTTCTAACTTTTTCCTTTTCAGGTTCTAAAACTTTGCTTTCTTCTTGAATTTTCTTTTTGCAATCTTCAAATTGTACTCTTGCATTATCATACATTTTTTTTGTTTTATTAAATTCCACTAAAATAGCATTGATTTTTTCTGCACATTTTTGAAGCATTTTTTCTAATGAATTAAGATTGCTTAAAATCTTTCCTTTTAATGCAGTGAAAGAATCTAACTCTTCTAAAGTAAATTTATCTAAATCCTTTTTTAGCAATGATTCCAAACTCTTTTTGTTTTGGTTGAAACTAGCCTTTAAATCATCAATTTCTTTTAAAACATTGTTTGCTTCATTTTCAAGTTCATTTGATTTTGCCTGTGCTTTTTTTGCAAGCGAAGAAAGTTCATTCGCCTTTTTCTTATATGGACTTGTAGTAAGTTTTTGTTCAATAGAAAAAAGTTTTGCGTCCATATCTTGATATTTCAATAATTGTGTTAAATCCATATAATTCTCCTTTTAGTCCACAAAATCTGCAAGTCTTTTGCTACGATTAGGGTGTTTAAGTTTCCTTAATGCCTTTGCCTCAATTTGTCTGATTCTTTCACGAGTGACTGAAAATTCTCTACCTACTTCTTCCAAGGTTTTTTGTTTACCGTCAATAAGTCCATAACGTTGACGAATGACTTCTTGTTCTCTTGGAGTTAAAGTATCAATGACGGCTAAAATTTGTTCGCGAAGCAAGCTTTGGGAAGCACTATCCATCGGCGATTGTGCAGATTCATCTTCAATAATATCTGCCATTTTACCATCATCTTCCTCCCCCATAGGAGTTTCCAAAGATATAGGGTCTTGAGAGGTTCGTCTTATTTCTAAAACTTTTGCCACGCTTATTCCCATTTCAGAGGCGATTTCTTCAACCGATGGTTCACGCCCAAGTTTTTGCATAAGAGCACGTACAACTTTAACATATTTATTGATAGTTTCTACCATGTGGACAGGAATACGTATAGTCCTTGATTGATCTGCCATAGCCCTTGTGATGGCTTGTCTAATCCACCAAGTGGCATAAGTGGAAAATTTAAAACCTTTTGTGTAATCAAACTTGTCCACGGCCTTTAAAAGTCCCATATTCCCTTCTTGAATAAGGTCTAAGAAAGACATAGACGTTTTACCAACATATCTTTTTGCCACACTAACAACAAGTCTAAGATTACTTTCACAAAGAACTGATTTTGCGTATTCGTCGCCTTTCATTGCTCTTTCTGCATATTCACGTTCCTCATCTGCCGAAAGAAGTGGAACTTTGCCTATGTCTTTGAGATACATTTTTACAGGGTCATCTACGTTTGGCATAAGAGCAATATCGGCAAAACTATCTTTCAAAAGGTCCTCATCGTTACTCTTGATAATTTTTATGTTTTTCTTCTCTAACTCACCAATAAATTTCTCAATATTTTTTGTATTTTCTCCCACTTTAGAAAGCGCAAAATAAATATCATCGGCATTAATTGCTCCCTTCTTCATGGAAAGAGCAATTAATTTGTCGTGAACAAGTTTTATTTTTGCTTCATCAATTTTCTCTTCTGCCATTAAAAACCTCCAAATTTTTATTTCTTAAATCACTAGCAATTTTTCCAAGTTGTTTTGCTATCAATTTTCTTTTGTCTAAATCTTCGCAATTTTTAAATTCTAAATTCAAATTATTTTGCATTTTTCTGAGTTTTTCTTCCGCAACAAGCCACAAGCACTCATTAAAATATTTTTCTTCCACTCCATCATACAAACTGAAATTATAATTAATCATATTAAGCAAAAGTTTATCTTCGCTTGTTCCATCCAAATCATATATGGAAGAAAGTGGCAAATTCATATCAATTATATCCAAATATTTTTTATAGTCTTCTAAAAGCAAATGATAATCAATTCTATTGTTGACAAAATTTTTATGGTGTAAAAGCGAAGCTAAAATAAATTCCACCGCTTTGCTCCCGCCTTGCTCTGTCTTTGTTACAACATTTGTTGTTTCTTTTTTTACAAATTTAACTTCCTCGCCAATTTCACGTCGCAATATTTCAATCGGTATATTTGTTATGTCTCTTATCTTTTCAAGGTAAGGCTCAAATAAAGCTTCACTTCCAAGTTTTTTTATTTCCCCAAGCACGGCTTTTACAAATTTGTTCTTTTGTTCTGCCTTGTTTAAATCATAATGCTTTAAGTGGTAAGAAATTAAATAGTCCATGTATGAAACTGCATTATCAATCATCTCTTGCAACTTTTCTTTGCCAAGATTATTTAAAACTTCATCAGGGTCTTTCCCGCCACTTAAATTTACAACTGAAAGATTTACACCTTCATCTCTGAACATTTCAATCGCTCGAATTGTCGCTTTTTCGCCAGCCTCGTCATTGTCAAAACAAAGCACAATGTTGTCCGAATATTTTTTAAGTTCACTCACATGGTCTTTAGTAAGTGCAGTTCCCATGCAAGCCACAGTATCTTTAAATCCACCTTTGTGCATGGCAATTACATCCATCTGTCCTTCCACCAAGATGATATTTTTAAGTCCCTCTTGTTGTTTTAATTTTTTTAACAAATTAATTCCAAAAACTATTTTGCCTTTTTGAAACACAATGGTCTCAGCAGTATTCTTGTATTTTGCAAAATCTGTTTTCTCCAAAGCCCTTGCACTAAACCCGATACACTCATTAAACGAATTAAAAATTGGAAAAACAAGTCTTTCACCAAGCACGTCAAAAAGTCTATTGTTCTTTTGTGCACAAATTCCACTAGAAATTAGTTCATTATTAGTAAAACCTTTTTTGCGTAGATAATCTACCATGTCTGTCCAATTTTTGGAATAACCAATTTTGAAATCTTCAAGTTCTCTGCGAGTGAATTTCCTTTTTTTTATGTATTCTTGCGCTTTAACAGCGTCTTTAGAATACAAATTTTCTACATAATGTTTATAGGCATAATCTAATGCTAACAATACTCTTTCTTTAAGTTTTTTTCTTTGTCCAATTTCTTCTGACGATTGTAACTCTGGAAGAGCCATCCCCGCTCGGTCTGCTAAAAATTTTACTGCATCATAAAAATCAAGGCTTTCCATTTTTTCAATAAATTTAATAACGTCTCCACTTTCTTTGCAGCCAAAACAATAATAAATACCATCTTCGCCATTTATAGTAAACGAAGGTGTTTTTTCACTATGAAAAGGACAACATGCCCAAAATCTTCGACCTTTTTGTTCAAGACGAAGATAGTTTGAGGCTATGCTGACCAAATCATTTTTTCTTTTAAGTTCCTGTAACCATTCAACTGAAAAGCCTTTGCTTTGCAAATTTATTCCCCCAAAAAGCCAATATACTCCTATTATACCACAATTTTTACTAAATTCCTTTATTTAAAACAAAAAATGTCCATAATTAAGGACATTTTTATTATGAAAAAAGAATTAAAGGTGAATTTTTATTCTTTTTCTACTCCATCATCTGACTTTTGCGACATATTTGGAAGATAAACCGCTTTTTCTCCATTCAAGCAAGCATCAAACACACCCTTTATACAAGTGATATTCAAAGGCAAACTTTCTTCTCTCATTATCTCAACCACCCTTGAAGGAATGTTGGATAACTCTTCCTGCCCCAAGCCATTTTGAGCAATAATATTCTTGAACCCTATCATCTTTGCGACGTGTTTAACCGCATCAGGCACTCTGTCTGAGGCTTCGTGTGCAACAAAAGGTATTTCATCTCTGTAATTATTATCCTTCAATGTTTGATTAAACGCCTGAACCATAAGTTGTCTAGTCTCTTCCAAAAGTTCTTTTTCATTAGGCAATATCCTTATTGCACTTATGATTAAGTTATAAAAATGACATGGGTCCATAGTGTTGACTTTAAAATAATTTACAGGATACAATTTATATCTATTATCAGTTGACAGTAGAGCGTCTTTTACATTTTTTACCTTATTTAAAAATTGTTTGATTATTTTTTTATTTTCTTCATTTTCAATATCTTTCAATGCATCTCTAACCTGAATATAAAATTCGCCATGACGTCCTTCATAAGAAGCTTGAATATAAAATTCTTTAAATTGATAGTCATTTTCTAAGAAAGCAATTTTCTTTTCATATTCACTCACATATGCTTTTGTTTCATCATTCATATAATTTTCTAAATGGTGTTTAAAATATTTTAATCTATCCCAAATCAGTGCTAAATCTTTGTTTACATGAAAATAATATTTTGAATTTTTTCTTCCACGTATTTCATAGAAGTCATTAACAAAATTAATATACATATTTGCTAAATCAGTTTGACTTATTCCAGCATCTTTTGAAAGGATTGTTTTATTTTTAAAAATTAAACTTTCAATGGCATTATATCTTTTATATCCCTTTGCCGACAAAAACCTATAAAAGTCCCCTACGAATATATTGTCTGGTTTTTTGATGCCAAAATAAAAACAATTTAAGTTTCCTGAAATTCTTTTTTCCATTATTTCATAATATAAAGGCATTATTTGTTCGGCCTTTGCTACTTTTTCAGGAATGGAAATATCATCTCCGTCTTTTAATAAAAAATCTTCCAAAAATTTTTTTAGCAGGCTATGTCTCCCCGCAAGTGCTATTTTACTATCTAATAAATTAACATAGCCCACAACTTCATCTTCGCGGTCAAGTTTTTTATAGGTCTTGTATATACTTTCGGCAAGATCTGAAATGTTTTTAAAATCGCGATGAGCAATGTATGTTAAAAATGCTTTTAAATTTTTATCTTTATCATCTGACACTTCAATTTCTCTTGCACGAGAACCTTTAAATAGACGTTGAATAAAAAAATCATACCCATATCTCTCATCTTCATTTAATTTTGTTTTATCAAACATATTCACCTCACAAGATTATTTTATCATGCAATTACTCTTCTGTCAATATGGAAAATAAAAAATCTACCTCTAATGTTAAGGTAGATTTTTAATATGATTAATTTTTAGTTATTTTAGTAAACTTCCTGTTCGTCTACTTTAGCCTTTTTATCCTCAACTTCCACAACAAGTGCTTCAGTTGTAAGTAGTGTGGCAGAAACTGATGCCGCATTAACAAGTGCTGAACGAGTAACTTTTGTTGGATCTAAAATACCTTTCTTTATAAGGTCCCCATATTCGTTTTTAAGAGCATCAAAGCCATATGCGGACTTGTCAAGATTTTCATAAATTTTGTTAACCACAACTCCGCCATCAATTCCTGCATTCTCTGCAATTTGTCTTATTGGTTCTTCTACCGCTCTAAGCACAATTTGAGCCCCTGTTTTTTCGTCTCCTTCTAGACTGCCAATAACTTCTTTTATTTTCATTGTGGTCTTAAGAAGAGCAACTCCGCCTCCTGGAACGACACCTTCTTCTGAGGCTGCTTTTGTAGCAGAAAGCGCATCTTCAATTCTAAGTTTTTTCTCTTTCATCTCAACTTCAGTAGCAGCACCAACTTTTATTACTGCAACTCCGCCAGAAAGTTTTGCAAGACGTTCTTGAAGTTTTTCTTTGTCGTAATCACTTGTGGTTAAAGCAATTTGCTCTTTTATTGACTTTACACGTGCTTTAATTTCTTCTGCTTTCCCGTTTCCTTCAACAATTGTGGTTTTATCTTTATCCACTCTCACCATTTTTGCTCTACCAAGGTCATCAAGAGAAATGGTTTTCATGTCAATTCCAAGTTCTTCACTTATAAATTGACCACCCGTTAAAATGGCAATGTCTTGAAGCATTGCTTTTCTCTTATCTCCAAAACTTGGTGCTTTAACAGCCACCACATTTAAAGAACCACGAAGTTTGTTAAGAACAAGTGCAGTAAGTGCTTCTCCTTCAACGTCATCGGCAATTATAAGCATTTTTCCACCAACTTTAACAAGTTGTTCTAATATTGGCAAAATTTCTGCTATTGTGGAAATCTTTTTGTCTGTGATAAGAATAAAAGCATTATCAAGTTCAGCAATCATTTTTTCAGTGTTGGTAGACATGTATGGAGAAAGATACCCACGGTCAAATTGCATACCTTCCACAAGTGAAAGTTCGGTCTCTAAAGTTTGACTCTCTTCCACAGTTATAACACCATCTGCTCCAACTTTTTCCATTGCATTTGCAATAAGTTTTCCAATCTCTTCATCGCCAGCAGAAATGGAAGCCACCTGCTCAATATCTTTTGAACTTGAAATAGGTTTACTTATTTTTTTAAGTTCTTCAACCGCTGCATCAACCGCTTTAAATATACCTTTTTTAAGAATTATTGGATTTGCACCTGCAGTGAAATTTTTAAGTCCCTCTCTTATTATTGCTTGGGCAAGCACACAAGCAGTTGTTGTGCCGTCACCTGCAACGTCATTAGTTTTAACAGAAACTTCTTTAATTAATTCTGCACCTAAATTTTCAAATGGGTCATCAAGTTCAATCTCTTTTGCGATGGTAACCCCATCATTTGTAATTAAAGGTGTAGCAAATTTTTTGCCAAGCACCACATTTCTTCCCTTTGGTCCAAGAGTTATTTTGACAGTATTAGCAAGAGTATTGACGCCTTTTTCAAGTGCCTTTCTTGCTTTTTCGCCCTCTAATATTTTTTTAGACATAATTTCCTCCTTAGTCCTCTAAAATAGCCAAAATATCGTTTTGTTTAATCACGATATACTTTTTGCCTTCATAAGAAAATTCCGTTCCGCTATATTTTGAATACAAAACTTCATCTCCTTTTTTTACCTGCATTTTAACTTCTTTTCCGTCCACAACGCCACCTTCACCTACGGCAACAACTGTGGCAATCTGTGATTTTTCAAGTGATGCTGTTGGCAAAATTATTCCACTTTTAGTTTCTTTATCAACTTCTTTTGGAAGAAGCACCACTCTATCAAAAATAGGTTTAATTTTCATATTTTCACCCCTTTTAAGATAAATCTAATTTTTATTTTGGACTTCTGAGTCCTATATAAGTATAAAATTTTGCAAAAAAAAAGTAAAGTGAATGTGCCAAGAATTTATAAGATAAAAAAATATTTTGTCGAAATTATTTTAAATGTATAGAGTTTTATGCTAATATATATGTAATATGTTTAGATGGGGTGTTAACGAAGGAAAAATATTGTCTATTGCACTTTTTATAACAATTTTAATTGCTGTTATAATAGTTTTTTCTTTAAGAAAAAAATCGGAAAACATAAGAAGAATACCTTTAATTGTGATAACAATTATTATGCTTCTTTTAGAAGTGATTAAACAAGTATATCTTCTTTGTACAGGTTATGATATTTGGGCTTTGCCTCTTCATTTTTGTAGTTTATCACTCTACTTTTTCTCCTTTGCAAGTTTTGGAAAAGGAAAATTGAGACGACTTGGCGACGTTTTTGCTCTTTCTGGAACAATTGTAGTTTTAATCGCCTTTTTAATTTCTCCACAAAATATAATTGGTAACGCATGCGATAATGTATTTGCTACCGTTTTAACTTTTCACACCTTTGCCTATCATCATCTTATGTTCTTATATTACTTTATATTAGTAGGCTCTCATCTAATTAAACCGCAGTTAAGTGATATAAAATATTTAATAATAATTGTTTTGGCCTATAGCATTGTGGCAATCATAGCCGGCTATTCTCTTAATGTCAACTTCTGTTCCGTTTTATATAATAACTATTCTTTTCTAGAAGCAATAAGACAAGCATGCGGTCCGCAATTTTATCTTGTATGTCTAGTCATTTTTGGTTCTTTAGCATTAACTATCACTTATTTGCCACATATTTTAATTACAAAAATAAAAAAGAAAAAGTAGTTATTTTTTCTTTTCCTCTGTTTTTATTTTTAGATAAGTTGAATAATCTTTAAAAATTTTGGGAAAATGTTTTAACGACAAATTCAATGCAGTATTTACCCTTTTCGCATATTCCACAAATTGCTTATCATGCCAACCCATATGAATTTCTTTTAAAGAAGATTTAATTCCATCAAGCTTGAATGTAAAATAACAAGACAAGCATAAAAACTTATCTTGTCTCGAAAATTGCTCAGAAGTTAAAAAAGATAAATATGTATGATTTTTAATATCAATTTCTTTAAAATTTAATTTATCATTTCTTTCTTTAAAATTAAAACTTCCAACCTTTTCCATAAAACTATTTAAGTCATAATTTAATGAATTTATATATCTTAAAATAGAATTTTTGATAATATATGAGTATCGAGCCGTAGTAATATTTGTTCGCTCTTGAAAATAATAAGAAAACTTTGTTTCACTTAAAAAATCTAGAACAACAGAGAGTTCATTGTATAGTTTAAAAATCTTTTTTACATTTAAACTTGCTTTATCCAAAACTTCAATATCACTAACACAAATTTCATCAAAGTCTGATTTTAACATAAAAACTCCGCTATTATCACTTTATGCATAGCGGAGATTTTTGTTTATTTAATTAAAATTTCGATTGGAATATTTTTATCAACAACCTTTTTAAATTTTTCTTCTGCTTCTTTTCCTAGTGTCCCACTAATACAACCATAATGAGTTGGAATGGCAAGACGTGGTCTTACAATATTGACAAGTTCACCTGCCTCTTCTGGATTCATCGTGTATGTTCCTCCAATAGGTATTAATAAAGCGTCTGTCTTAATATTTTTTAACTCTTCTGTTGCGTCAGTGTCACCGCAAATGGTAAATTTATTTCCATAAAGTTTAATTGTGTAGCCGACATATCCAAGTTCTTTAAAATGGTGGTGACCAATATTGTATGCTGGAAAAGTTTCAAACTGCACGTCTTTCACCTCGCCCTTTTCGTTTGGCTTTACAACCACAATTTTATTTTTAAATTCTTTTTCCAAAATTTCTGCACTATCTTTCGTGCAAACAATGACCGTGTCATTTTTTATGATTTTTTCAATGGATGCAATCTCTAAATGGTCAAAATGTGAATGTGTAATAAAAATAATTTCTGCATTATGTTTCTCCTCTTTAATTTGAAATGGGTCAAAATAATATTTTTCATCAATGCAAATTGAACTATGACAATTTATTTTTATTAAATCTTTCATTAAAAACTCTCCGTTGACAACAATTTCGTCATATATTTTTTTCAAATACTTTTTATTTAAAACCTTATCTTCTCCATAAGTGCAAATATCTGCAAGAATACGGTCAATAAACTTCTTCATATTTTCATTGGTATTTTGCTCATGCCTATGTTCTTGCCAATGTTTTAAGTGCTTCTCTGGTGAATAATTTTTACCATTATAACTTTTTGCGGCAGCAATTTTATCACATACACATTCCACTGCATACTTAAACGGCAAATTCATTTGCACTTTGTTTTCTCTATCATACCAATATTCTAAATGGTGCTTGTTTCGTGCGAAATGATGACGCCAAGCAAGAGAGTAGCCATTATGCCTTCGACAGTTTACAATAGGTGAGCCAATACCCGTATAGTATTTTACGCCCTCGAAAAATTCAATAGGCGAAAATTTTGACAAGTCATGCATAAGCCCACGCCAAGCAAAGCCACTTTTTGCACAAAGTTTAAAAACAATATATCTATGTTTTGTGATAACTTTTAAATGGTTAAAAAATTTATTTTTCATATTTATGTCCCATTTTTGCGTAAAAATCATTAAAAATTTCATTACGATTTATATGATTAACAACATTAAGTTTGTGTTTATTTTTTGTTATTTGATAAGATAGTCCATCAAGGATTTTTGGTGCACTTAAGACAACTTAAAATTATCTTCCAATATTTAAACTCACTGAAACGATTTTGAGAAAATGGTGCCAAAGTTATTGCTTCAAGTTTAATATTTTTAAGCGATTAAAAGATAGACAATAACAAATTGGTCGTCAATCTCATTTGTTTTATTCCTAAATTCATTTTACTTCTTCAACTTCTTCTTTCTTTTCTCCGCTTTCTTGAGAAACAATCTGCTCTTCAATAGTATCTTGAGCCTCTTCCTGTTTGTTTTGTTTTTTAAGTTCGGTTAAAATCTCCGTCAAAAGTTCCTCTTGTGTTGGCTTTGGTGGAACAGGTGCAGGCTTGTTTTTCTCGCGAAGTTCTTGAGTTGCCGCTATCACGGCTTTGCGATTTTTCATATCAACGCCCTGTTCTTTCAAAACTTTTTTCTCTGCTTTAGTTGGATAAGCCTTTAATTCTTTTTTCCAAAAACCTTGAGCATTCATCATAATACGAAGCACAGTAAACAAAACAAAGGCTATCAAAATAAAGTTGATAATTGCCGTAATAAATGTTCCCCAGTCTATGTAAATACTATTTGCAAGGTCAACAACTCTATTCCCTGCAGTATCAAGAATAAAATTCCCACTACTGTCTGTTTGATATGCAACTTTTAAGAATGTATAAGCCGAATCAAGTCCTGCCCCGCCTAAAGCCAAAAGCCAATTAATGAATGGCATAATGATACCATTTGTGAGTGCCGTCACAATTGCCGTGAAAGCACTTGCCACGATAACACCGACAGCCATATCCACCACATTGCCACGACTTATAAACTTTTTAAAATCGCTAAAAAATTTCTTTATCTTTCCCATAATACATCTCCTTCCCCTCTATTCTAATAAAAAATCTCGCAAAACCCAAACGATTTAGCGAGATTTAATCATAAAATGAATTTTCCCCTCTAACTTTTCCAAACATATTTCGTTTTCCCCTTTTGAAACTTTGGTCGAGATGGCGGGGAATAAACTAAAAGCCCTAAACATACGATAAATAAAGAAGAGTAGATTTTTTTGACTAAACTTTTGACTAAACTTTTTACACAAAAAAAATAGAGATTTTATCTCTATTTTTTATATAATTCTTCAATCTCTTTTTCAATTATTTGTTCACGAACATATTTTAAAAATTTTATTCCATTTTTTAAATATCTAACTATGCACACATATTCGCCAAATGTAATTGCCATAAATGCAATAAACTCTTTTAATTCACTTATGATTTTTGTATCTGTCAAAAATTGGTAAACCTTTATAAGACAAGTTGCATCAGTCAAATCTTTTGTGTAGTTGTTAATTATAATTTTCATAACTGCTCCTTTATTTAACTCCCCATTGTTGAGCCATCGCTTTGGCTATTCCAATAAAGGTTTTACTTCTTAATTTTGACCTTTCTTCTTTTGTTTTTGCTTTATTTAATGCGTCAAACATCCATTTTGGGTATGTTTTCTTTTGACCTTTTGCATTTATCCATTCTTTCTTCTCACCCTTTCCAACTATTTTTGTTGGTTTTAATAACGGTAAATTTTTTAACCATAGGCAAGTGCTTTTTTGTGCCTCATCACCAAACATATATGGTTGAATTATTTGGTCTGGCTTTCTATATCTTGTTGACATAATGCCTATTGGATTTTCAACGGCAATTTTATCACAATCAGCATTTATCATTTTCATAAAGAAATTAGCACCCTCTTCTTTTAATGCTGAGTCTTTATAACCCTTTGTGTATGCCCATTGTCCTGTGCAAGTCAAATGAGTGCAAGGTGGAAATGCTATGATTATATCCCATTTTGTGTCAATTTTATGTTTACTTCCATTTTCTGGTGTAAACTCACCTCGTCCGTTTAATATCGCCAAACAATCGCCTTTAATGTGCCACTCTGGGTGTCCACCACTACATTCATATACGCTTCGTGTCCTAAATCCCTAAACTCTTTACATACCGCTTGACTTTCTTCACACGCTAATAACACTTTCATTCCCCACCCCTAAACAGCCTTACACACTCGTCATAGGCTTTGTAAAAGTTCTCTTCGGTTGCTTCACCTACATTTTGTTGTTTCATACTTATTTCTTTTCCTAGTTGTAAATATATAAAATCATTAACGATAAATAATTCACAATAATTGCTATCTGCTGAATTGAATTTTAGTTCTCTTTTTCTCTTAAACTCTTCCCAAGTCAAGAAAGGCAATGTTTCAGTTCTTGTAATATTAGCGTGGTGCAAGTAGTTTTCGGCTTCGGCTTTGGTTCTGTATACATCTTTAAAAGACAGATAAAATAAATTATTGTGCAAATCTAATATAAAATCAGCAATTTTTTCCAAGTCTTTATATGCTTGTTCCTTATTATAATTTTCTACTGGATTATCTCTTATATCGTTATAAAACATATCAAGTGGTAAAAAACTATTTGACATTGAATATATTTTTTCTTCTAAATTTTTATTCATCGTTTTTTCTCTCCTCCTATTCCTATTGACACCGCTAAAGCAATATCAATCTTCTTTAATGTCTCAGAATTTACATTCCCTATTTTTGTTTTTAATCGACTTTTATCTAATGTTCGAATTTGCTCTAATAGAATTATTGAATCATCAGAAAGGCCACTTTCAGCTGAACTAATATTTACATGTGTTGGAAGTTTTGCTTTATTTAAACTCGACGTTATTGCTGAAACCACAACTGTTGGAGAATATTTATTTCCTACATTGTTTTGTATAACAATAACCGGACGTAAACCACATTGTTCACTTCCGACATTTTGTCCTAAATCACATATATATATTTCGCCACGTTTGATTAACATATCTTTATCCTTTAACTTTTATTTTGTTTTTCTGTTTCTAGTTGCTTACTTAACTTTAAATACCTTATTCTACAAACCTTTATAAATTCTAGCATTTTTAATTTTTCTTCATCTGTATAATTTAAAAATAAAAGTTTGTCCAATGTTTCTTCAATTGTCCTTTTTTCTGCATTTATCTTTTTTCTAATTGTATTATCTTCGTATCTATTATCTACCACGGCAAATCCCCATCTTCTTTAATAACTTCTATTTCTTCTTGAACAACTTTATTTTTTTGTTTTTCATAATGAAAACCTGTTTCGTCTATTCGAATAATATTATCAATTCTTTTCATAAAAGCCTCATATATTTCCGGCTTACGTTCTTTTTCTTCAACATATTGTTTTGATAATGGTAAATTAGAAATTATATAAACTTTTGTATACATTGAAAATCTATTATCATATCTAGCCGGCAAAGGGACATAATATCTATCAAGATAATGATTCATATCTGTTATCTTAAAAGAAGAATTAAATTCATCAAAAACAATAACGTCTTCTGCTTTATAATCATCAAAGGCAGAGTTATTATATAAAGTTACACGATAAAATTCATTTTCATTATAAGTATCATAAATATATTTTGTTTTCCCTGAACGAGATGGACCATAAATATATGTTACTTCTACGTCCCTTGACTTATTTTTAAACTGCTCTTTCAAATTTCTTCTAAAAATACTTGGTATTTCTTTATATTTATCTAAATATAATGACGGATATAAATCTCTTATTTCTTTATCACTTAAACCTGCACAGGCCATTTGCAAAAAACCCTGTTTATCTGTTCTAGCTCGTTCTTCTGCAAATTGACCATTTTCATAAGGACCACTAACTCTTGTCTCTTTTTTGGAACAATATTCTCGACATTGTAAATTAGTTCCTTTAGCCTGTTCTATATGTGCTTTTGGAAAATAATTTTTAATTGTACTAAATCGTTTTCCAATTGAAAAAATTAAAAATACCTGAAAATGAATAGTTCCTTCAATCTCGCCCTTTTCCCTTTGAAATATACTATATTTAATGTGTTCTAAACCATTTATATAATTTTCAAATTCTTCATCAGTTTCAATTGGATTATTAACTGTTAAAAACCACCGTCGACCTTGAGTGTTAGGTGATATATCTTCAACTTCTAAATTTTCCATTTTAACCTTCTTTGTTTTGTTTTTTAATAAAAATGCGACACAGTTACACAGTTATGCGACAATTTTTAAAGCCTTAATCATTCGATATTTAGCTTTATGCGACAATGCGACACAGTTCTAGGTAATACTACTAGAACTGTGTCGCGAATATTCAGTCGAAAGAATATTCTACGAAGTCCTAATTTCTCACTTAAACTGTTTCAACGTCACAACTTTCATGTGCAAACAGCAAGTATACGCTGGCCCCTATGGCCGGGTGGCCGAACCGTAAGCTGTGGTCGGAAGATGGCAATTTCCGTTAGCCCATCACCGACGAGGCAAACAAGAGAAAAACCTATTCGATCTCTTCGTCTGGCACTATGTCAACATTACCATTTTTTACTAGCCCATTTTTTTCAGTCTTTAATATTGGTGTAGTCACAGTTATTTCTTTTGTTAAATTCCCTTTTAAATCTGACTTTTTACTATACATATTTTCACCTTCCTTTCTATAAGTTGGAAGTTCAATAAATACAGGTATTTTTTCATTAATCTGTTTAACACCCTTTTTAAAATCTTTATAGATTTCTTTTACTGATTTATTTAAAAATTTTTTACCATAAAAACCACAGGCTTTATACACTGCAATTTTTTTACTAAAAATTTCATAGAGTTCAGTCACATCAAGTATTAATTGTCTTTTTACTTTTAATCTTTCCATAGTTTCTTGTAATTCAATTTCTTCTTCCATACATACTCCTTAAATCTCTAAATCATCATAATTATTTATACTTGTTTTATTTTTTACCTTAATTAAACTACTAGGTTTTATCAAATAACCTTCAGGCATATATAAACCAAAATTTGCAACAAAATTTTCAACGTCTTCAATAGTTTCAATCTTAGGAAAATGCTCAATAATATAATCTTGCATTTCTCTTCCCTTTAATGCTAAATATTCACATTGTTTTGTATTATAATTTGGATAAACACACCTATCTAATATTAATTCATACTCATCTTTTATAAGCTTTTCGTTCATAGTATCAAAATATTTTTCTAATTGGCTATATTTTCTAAATTCTTTTACATATAGCTTATGACCAATTACAATTCCATCTGAATTAATTATTTCTTCAACATTTTGATTTAAATAAACAATTCTATTTAACAAATTTCTCATTCCATTATAAATTAAATTAGGGCTATTTGTATCAATTATGATTTCAATATCTATTTGACGAGAAGTTTCCCAAAATCTTCGAACTTCAGGACGAAAATAAGGCCACAAATAAGCATTGAAAACCGTTTGAGCTTCAGTCAAAATTAAAAATGAATAGGGAGGTAAAGGTGTAGTTTCATAGTCATCACAATGAAAACCTATTTTGTAAGGATCTACAACATAAGATTTAAAAGAAGGAATTCGAGTGTAAGAACAATTTATATCAAAATTTGAAAAAACTAAATGTTCATAATTTTTAGAAAAATTATAACCTAAGCTATTATATTCATCTACCTTTTCATAACTTTTCCAACAATCTTCAACACCTCTTAACATTTTTTCAGTTCCAATATATGTAGAAAGAAGTGTTTTTCCTGCACCTTCCTCTCCACATATAAGAACTTTTCCCTGTCTTTTCGACAGGTCCATAAAATCTTTAAAATGCTTTACTTTCATATTTAAACCTTTATTTGTTTGACTTTTAAATTTTATTAAAATATAATCATTAAAAAGGAGTATTAAAAATGACAGAATACGATTTCGCTAAATGGTTAGAAAATGACTATTTAGAAGCAAAAAAATATTTTAAAAAACCAAACATTACTCATGACCTATCAAATTTAAAAGACGCATATCACTTAGATTATGATAAATTAAAAATAGAAGTTGAAAAATTAGGCTATCATATTGAACTTGCAAAAAATATTGATAAACAATATTGGAAAGATATTTGGTTTATTGGTCCTTTCTTTGTGTTTTATAAGAATAAGAAAGACCTTTAACAAATTCACGATAATAAACACTTTTCTTCACAAAAGGAGTTAACCTTCTTTTGTTTTTATCGGTTTTACTACCTGTATAAACCCAAACAACATTTTCCTTATGAATACAATCTTCAAAAACTACCTTAGCATAATCTAAATTAAAATAATTTGGTAAATTTAAATCTTCTAACAATTTTCTTGTTATCTGAGATTTACAAATATATAAATCTTTAACTTCAGAACTAGCAAAACTATTATAAGTTTTCATATAATTTAACCCCTTCTTATGTAAAAGAGTAGAATTACTACTCTTTATTTATCTTTTTACTCTATTTATTCTTTGACAATTTCTATTAGCAAAATTAACACCTTGCATGAATGCATTTTGTTGCTGTCTTATCTCTTCTGCTCTATTAGCATGACGAACTCTTGTTACAGTATTAACAACTCTTCCATCAAGTGTTTTGCCTGTATTGGCAATTCTAGAATGATATCGAAATCTTTGTTTTAAAGAATATCTTTTTCTTGGCACTACTTTTTACCTTCCTTTTTATAATTTTTTACATAAAAATCGTAGTAGTTTTTAATCATAGTATTTGAAGAATAATCTTTTGGAAATAATCTATAAACTTCACCATTTGCAAGTTCATATTTTACACAAGTATAAACACCTGTAACATTTCCTTCTTCGTCAACCTTAAATTCATCTACGAGTTTTTTCGACTTTACAAACCCATTTTGACCTGTAATAATGAATGAACGAAACAAATCATAGAGTTTATTTCTATCACTAAAAATAATTTCTTCACCATTATAAAGTTTTACAATACATTCACTTAATGTTCCAAAACTTGTCTTTCTTGTCTTCAACTTAATACTTTCAACTATCTCATTCAAATCTTCTCTTAACTTAAATTCTTTTTCTTTAACATTTTCCATTTCTTTTTTTCCTTTTAAATAAAATAAATTTTTATAAATTTAAGGTTCCGGACCACTTAAATTTATTGGTAATGAGAGATTTGACAAAACAAGGAGTAAGAAAAACAAATCTCTCATTTGGTGGTGGGTAGTGTTTTAAAAGTTCCCACCATCGCTTTTTATTAAGCTACTAAAGATTCTGTTTCTGTATTAATTAAATCAAAAGGTGTCCCTATAGAATAGCCAGAACGAACCATTGTAAAATCACGAATTTCATATCGTTCATCCGTATCTGTCTTGTATGCCAAAAATTTCCAACTATCAGTTTCTTCATCATAAGAACCTACAAGGTAATATGAAGCACCTGAAATTTCAAGAACAAAAGTCCCATCCAATGAAGGATCAACCTTAGGAAATCTTAAAGAAGTTAAACTATTGTTTTTAACAACACCATGTTGAAGGTCCTCACCGGAAATAGAGTAACCAATATACAATTTATTTAAATCTAATGGTGCATCTGAACAAGTAAAATAACCATCACTTAATTTTTCATAATGAGCAGAACATGAATAACTATCACTTGTACAAACTATTGATGATAAAGTCGGAAAATCATTTACTACTTTAAGTTTATCTGATGATCCTTGTGATTCGAAATAAAAAGATCCATAAAAGCCTACAAATCTATATCCTTCATGCCCTAAAGGTTCGACAGAACTTAAATCAACTATTGTGCCCTTCTCAACTCTTTGTGAAAATATTTTCTCTTCACCATCATATACAGTTACATAAGAAACATAATTTTCAAATACAGGACAAATACTTATATCTTCTGTTACTCTAAATGTTGTAAGATCAATTTGTGTTGGTGATAAAAAATTACCTGTTTCGTAATATTTAAATCTATAATCTTCAGGCTTTTCTTCTGTACTAATAGGTGTATAATTTAAAGAATTTAATAATGAATTATATTCTAATTCTTCACTATATAATGTACTTCCCATAAATAAATCACTAACAACATTAACAGTTACTTTTTCTAATTCAAAAACAGCATAAAATGTTGTATTAGAAATTATTGGAAAACTCTCAATATCTACTATATCAGTTCCGTTAATTGACCAACCAGCAAATTCATAATGTTCTTGAGTAGATACAGGAACCTCTACAGGTTCAGTTGCGAAACCATTTTCAATCACATATTGTACAGAATCAAATTCTTCACCTTCTACTACGAAATCAACTTTATACTTATATGTTATATTTGCAATAAATTTTGTATTATTGGTCAATTGATATGTTGAAACGTCTACCTGTTCACCATCAACTGTCCAATAGTTGAAAGTAGCAGTGTCAATAGATGAAGGTGTTAATGACTCAGCATAACCATTTTTATCAACAACTTGAATTGAATATACTTCATTATCAAATTCAAAAATGGCTAAAACTTTATTTTCATTGATCAATTGAGAAATAAAATTTTCATAATAAGAAATTGAATTCTCTAATTTAGTTATTTTTGATTGATAAGTATTAATTAATTGATTATTAGATTCTATTTGTGTTGTTAAATCAATAACTTGTTTACTAATAACCATAATTTGACTATTTAAATTAGAAATAGTTGACAAATTCGAAGTATATACTTCTTCAATTTCAGCAATATACTCATTTAGTTTATTTACCCTATTTTGTAAATTTTCAATTTCAGATAAATTTAATGAATTCTGATCTTGTGCTAATTCTAATTTATCTTGAGTTATTACTAGCTCAGCATTAGCTTGAGATAGCTCTTCTTCAATCTCAGCATTTTCCAATTCTAAATTTGATTTTTCCAATAAGGCATTATCACGACTTTCTGTAAGATTTGTTACTTGTGTTTGATATTCTTTATTCTGTTCTTCAAGCCCAGAAATCTTTACAGTTAAAGTTGACACTTCACTTTGTGATTCCGCTAATTGTAACTTATATTCAGAAATGATTTTATCACTTTCTTCTTTATCAAAGTTTGCGTCATTGTAACCATCTTCATATTTATCATTTAACTGTTCCTCAGTATAATACGTTTTGCCTAATATTGTACCTTGAATATATTCCCAGCAAACACCAACAATAGTAGACAAAGTTATAATTACAACTCCAGCAATAATTCCAAGTGATAAATAAAATTTTTGTAATCCTGTCATTTTATTCACCCCCAAAAAGTTTTTTTATTCCTTTAAAAATCACTATAAAAAATCTAACAATAAAATATAAAACCGCTAAAGACAGTAAAACCAAAACAACACCAATAATTATTTGTAGTGCAAGACCTAAACCGTCAAACCAATTTTTAATAGCTTGCAACCAAGCAGGGAGTTTAACAACATTTGACGGTTCACCCGAACCAGTCATTTTATTATCAACAACACCCAAATTATAAACCTCTCCGTCAGTTTCAAATTTTAATCTTAAAATTGAAATATCTTTTACTTTTGTATATTGTATAAAATTTTGCCCTAAAGACCTAGTATCTAAATAATCAGTTTCGGAAAACCTTAACACCCATTTTTTATCTTGAAGTCCTGTTTCGGCTTCATCTGTTAAATTGATATCACTTTCTTTAAGTCCGTTTTTAAATTCATCAATAGATTCTATCCTTTCCCATGTATATGAATTCCCAAAAAGTCCTCCAGGAGAATTACTTGCTTTTTGTGTAT
>CALVTF010000003.1 GCA_944360025.1 uncultured Clostridia bacterium | reverse complement strand
AGAAAATGCAATCTCCAAATATTGTGAACATTGCAAAATCTTTGAACATCCCTGTCTATCAATTTGAAAAATTGAAAGACCATATTGAAGATTTCAAAAAAATCAAATGTGATTTGTTTGTGACCGCTTCTTATGGAAAAATTCTTCCAAAAGAAGTGCTAGACCTTAAAATGTGCATAAATGTTCATCCGTCAATGCTACCGAAATATCGCGGAGGAACTCCAATACAGTCCGCTCTTTTAAACGGTGACAAAGTGACAGGTGTGACAATAATGCAAACCGCTGTTGGTATGGATGACGGAGATATAATTCTTCAAAAAGAAGTGGAAATTGAAAAGGAAGAGGACTACAACTCTCTTATGCCAAGACTTGCCGAAATTGGCGGAAACTTACTTCTTGATGCGATTGATAAAATAGAAAATGGCACTGCCATTTTCCAAAAGCAAGATGACAGCAAAGCCACTTTTGTTAAATTAATAAAAAAAGAGGACGGACTTTTAGATTTTAATGAAACCGCTGAAAGTTTAGTGAACAAAGTGCGCGCTTATGTCGAATTTCCTGTGGCTTTCTTTAATATCGGCGATGAGAGAATAAAAGTTTATAAAGCGGAAGCGGTGGAAGGTTTTGAAAATTTAGAAATTGGTGAAATCTTCACATCCAAAAAAGAATTTGTTGTGAAAGCAAAAGACAAAGGCTTCAAAATTTTGAAATGTCAAGTCTCTGGTGGTAAAGTTTTGGACGTTAAAGACTTTTTAAACGGACACAAAATAGAAGATAAAAAGGTGAATGAATGTTGTTAGATTTGTCTTTAGAAGAGATAACAGAATATGCACTAAATTTAGGTTTACCAAAGTTTCGCGGTAAACAAATTTTTGATGCTCTCTATAAGGCAAAAACGCTTGACGAAATCTCAAATTTATCTAAAGATATTAAAGAAAAAATTAAAGATGACTATCCAAATTGGGAGATAGTCAAACTTTTGGAAAGTAAGGACGGCACAAAGAAAATGGCTCTCAAACTTTCGGACGGAAGTTTGGTGGAAAGTGTGCTTTTGTCATATAAGTATGGCAACACTGTTTGTGTGTCCACTCAAGTTGGCTGTCGAATGGGATGCAAGTTTTGTGCATCCACAATTGGTGGTTTGAAAAGGAACTTATCGGCAGGAGAAATTCTTCTTCAAGTTCTTTTATACAACAAAATTTTAGGTGGAACAGAAAAAGAAAGAAAGGTGACAAATGTTGTTTTAATGGGCTGCGGCGAGCCACTTGATAACTATGAAAATGTCACGAAATTTTTAAAATTAGTTTCAAGCGAAAATGGTCTAAACATTAGCGAAAGAAATATCTCTCTTTCTACTTGTGGACTTGTGGAAAAGATAAAAAAACTTGCAGATGACGGCTTTAAAGTTACGCTCACAATTTCATTACATGCACCAAATGATGAAATACGAAAAATGATTATGCCTATTGCTAATGCCTATAAAATTAAAGATATTTTAACTGCTTGTGATTACTATTTTGAAAAAACAGGCAGGCGCGTTATTTTTGAATATGCTCTTATTGAAAATGTCAACTCAAGTGAAGAAAATATCAAGGAACTAGGAAAACTTTTGAAAGGTCGAAGTTGTCTTGTAAACTTCATTCCTCTTAACTCCATAAAAGAACAAAATTTAATTGGTGTTTCAAGAAAACGAGCATATTTTTTATCCTCTCTTTTAGAAAAAGAAGGAGTAAATTCCACTGTCAGACGCACAATGGGCGAAGATATTGAAGGTGCTTGTGGACAACTTAGAAATAAACTTGGAGGTGCAACTTGAAAGGTCTTGTTTTAAAGAAAAATGCCGACAAGTTTACTGTGGAAATCGAAGGGAAAAAGGAGATATGCACTGCACGTAATTTGAAAGAGCAAGGCATCTTTGTTGGCGACAGGGTGGAAGTAGGCGGTAATGTTATTGAAAAAGTGCTTCCTCGAAAAAATCTACTTGTTCGTCCGCCACTTGCTAATCTTGATAAGATGATTATCGTTATTGCCAAAACTCCCAAGCCAGATTTTCTTCTTGTTGATAAACTTTTAATTTTTTGCACTCTCAATGATATTGAACCTCTTTTATGTATCAATAAAAGTGATTTGGGAGAGGAATTTGTGGAAGAAGTGGTAAAAAATTATGAAAAAGCCACAAAAATGCTGATAATTTCCACTTTTGACAATTCTGTTTTTGAAATAAAAAAGGAAATTCAAGGAATAACCACACTTGCTGGGCAAAGTGCTGTTGGAAAATCCTCGATTATTAATGCGATTTTTAAAAGTGAAATTACGCAAATTGGTGATTTTAGTAAGAAAGTGGAACGTGGGAAACAAACAACACGTCTTGTTGAGTTATATGAGATCGAAAAAGGTAAATATCTCGCGGACACAGCGGGTTTTTCCAAACTTGATGAGAGACTACTTAATGTTGATGAATATGAACTAAGAAAATATTATCCGGAATTTATTGCCCCTTCGCATAATTGTAAGTATAAAAGTTGCCTGCATTTATCGCCAAAAGACTGCGGTGTTTGTGAGGCTGTAAAAAACGGTAAAATAAGTAAATTAAGGTATGAAAACTATAAAATTTTGCAAGAAAATATAAAAAATGCAAAAAAGTTTTGAAATTTTAAAACAATTTGATAGAATACAAATATATTTAATTTTGATATGTAAATTTAGTAAAGTTTGCATATAAAAGGAATTATATGAAAAGAGTTGTTGACGTTGCGGTTTCTACCGACCCTATTGATGATTATCAAAATATTGTGGAATATGCCAAAGAATTGCAAGGATATGCTGATTTTCTTCATTGCGATATTATGAACGAAAATTTTGTAAATAAAAATACCTATGATTTTAACATTGTCAAATCAATAAATAGTGCAAGTGGTATCATGCTTGATTGCCATTTAATGGTGGACGAGCCAGCCAATGATGTTTCGAAATACATTGACGCTGGAGCAAATATTATAACTCTCCACTATGAAGCGTTTGATGATAAGGATATGCTAGCGGAAGTTATTTCTTATATTAAGAAAAATTCCATTTTGGCTGGGCTAAGCATAAAACCATCCACACGATTTAAAGAAATACGTGCGTTTAGTTATAATGTGGATATTATTTTGGTTATGGGAGTGGATCCGGGTTCAAGTGGACAAGAAACTTTGCCTGAGACTTATGATAAAGTGGCAGAAATAAACAAGTTTAGACAGAACAACAACTTAAATTTTAAAATTAAGTTTGATGGCGGAGTAAACGAAAAAAATGCCGAGAAATTGAGAGATTTAGGCGTTGATATTCTTGTTTCAGGTTCCTATGTTTATAAGGCAAAAGATAGAATTAAAGCGATTAAATTTTTAAAAGGAATTGAATAAGATAATGCAACAAAAGATAAAAATAATTGTTTTTTATTTTTTCAACACGCTATACATTGGTGATATTTGGACAAATTTGAAAGAATATATGCTGGAAAGACTGGAAAGTTTTTTGGATAAAGAAGAAGCAGAGAGAATTTTAAATGAAAGCATGGAATTGTCTGGCGGAAAAGTCAAAAATGACACTATTGCGTTTTTAGTTAAACAAAATGGTTATGAGCCTAAAAAACTTTCTGATTCAATAGCCAATAACATCTATCTTCATCCAAACAAAGTGGAAGTTATTTCAAATGAATTTTTAAAAAAGTTAAGTGAGATTTATAGACTTTATTGTGTTTCAATGTCCGACCAAAACTATTTAAAATTCTACTTCGAAAAATATAAAATCGACACAAAATATTTTAATGGGATATATTCAGCAAACTTTTTACTCAAAGATTCATCCAAAACTCCAATTTTAAAAGAAATTATTAAAAAAGAAAATATTTCTCCAGAAGAACTTTTGATGATAGGAGACAGTTTCTCTCACGATATTGAACCCGCAAAAAAATTAAATTGTCAAACACTTTATTTTACAGAAGAGAATTTTAATCAAATGTATGACTTCTTTACAGAAAATGGACTTTTAAATTGCGAAAAATATAAAAAATAAAAAGAATGTAGGAATATTCTTTTTATTTTCTCATATCTTGAGTGAATTCGTTTAGTCCTTTTTCAAATTGCTCTTTGCTTGTAGGATCCAGCATAAACAAAAGTCCAAAAAGTTGACCGACATGAAGTTTTTCTTCATTGACAATGTCTGTTAATGTTTTTTTATAAGTTGTATCCGTTGATGAAGCGATATGTTTTTCATACTGAATGATGGCATCAAGTTCGCCGATTATGTCAAGCCTTGTTTGTTGAGCTAAAGTGTTTACACTTGAACTTTCAAGTGAATAAAAATTTCGCATATTTTTCTCCTTATACCTTGTTATATATGAAAAAAGTTTTAGCAATGTGAAAGTTTAATTTGTAGTTATTTATGTTATATATTTCACATAAAATTTGGCACTGTCACTCAAAATATCTTTATGTATTTTAATTATCATGCTAAGGTTAAGAAATTAATAAAAGAAGGCAAAGCGACAGGATTTGAATTTTTAAAATCCTATCATAATATTTCACCTTGTCTTTTAATATATTTTCAAGATGAAAAGCCTATGCCAATAAGAGAAGATCATTTTGATGAATATTTAAAACTTTTGAACGACAATAATGTGTTTTAATATTTTCGTACTTTTATCTAAAAAATCTTTAAATTACTTGCAAAAACTTTGAATTTAATATATAATGATATTATCCATAAAGAGTGTGCGAGGGACTGCCCCTTTGACCACACAGCAACCTGATTTTTCAAGGTGCTAAAGGCAGACCGATGGAATTTGAATATAATTTTTAACCATCGGTGACGATGGTTTTTCTTTTGCTCTCTTTTTGGAAATTAATTTTTAAAAGGAGAGATATATGAAATAATTTTGACAATTTTATTAAGATATGAAATAATAAATAATAGGAGTAGATATGAAAAAGATAGAAACATGCGAAAGTGTAAATATAGGGCATCCTGATAAAACCTGTGACTATATTGCGGATGCTTTTTTGGATGAGGCTTTATCTCAAGACAAAGATAGCCAAATGGCAGTTGAATGTGCCATAAAAAATGGCAAACTTTTTATTTATGGCGAGGCAACAACAAAAGCAAATATTGATTATGACCAAATTGCTAAAGAAATTTTAAAGAAAATAGGTTATAAAAATGATTTTAAAATTATAAAAGAAATAAGCGAACAAAGTCCTGACATACGTCAAGCAGTAGTGCAAAAAGAACTAAAAGCAAACGATCAGGGCATAGTTTATGGTTATGCAACAAATGAAACACCAGAGTTTATGCCACTTACGATTACGGTCGCTCACGATTTAATGCGTGAATATGAAAATTTTAGGCAAAAAAATCCTAGTCTTTTCTTCGCTGATGCTAAAAGTCAGGTTTCAGTTGTCTATGAAAATGATAAACCTGTAAGTTTTCATACAATATTAGTAAGTGTTTCTCATTCTGAAAACTTAGATTATGAAAAGTTAAAGAAAATGATAAAAAAGAATGTCGTTGATAAAGTTTTAGAAAAATATTCAAAATATAGTTCTAAGGACACCAAAATTTTAATTAATCCAAGTGGAAAATTCACAATTTGGGGAAGTTTTTCTGACAGTGGTTGTGTTGGACGAAAAATCATTGTGGATACCTATGGAGGTGTGGCAAGAGTTGGTGGCGGATGCTTTAGTTCGAAAAATGCCACAAAAGTGGATAGATCAGGAGCGTATTATGCTCGTTATGTTGCGAAAAATATTGTGGCAAATAATCTGGCGGACAGGTGCGAAGTGTCACTTAGTTTTGCTATTGGTATTGCAGAGCCTATTGCCATAAACATTGACTGTTTTGACACAAACAAAGTGCCTATGGCTGAGATAGAGAATTTAGTATTTAATAATTTTAATTTTAGCGTTTCAAATATTATAAAAGAACTAGATTTACTTAAACCAATTTACAAACAAACCGCCTGTTACGGACATTTTGGAAATAAAAATTTCCCATGGGAGAATGTGAAAACCTTTTCTTGATTTTTTAAAACTTAGTTTAATTTTTATAAAAGGAATTTAGTAAAATAGTTTGTATTCTTTATGAAGTTATGATATATCACAAATGGGGAGGGGATATGAGTAAAACTAAAAAGATTCTAGTTGGTATTTTTGGTGTTATTTGTATGCTGTTTGTGGGTTTTACATTAACCGCTTGTGGTGAGGGAAAACCGCAAAATGATAATAAAGTTTACTCAATAACGTATGAGGAAGGTGATTACTATTCGTTTACAAGTAGGACAATAAAACAAACAGCAGGAGAAATAGCAGCGTTTAAACTTGAAAATGAACCATTTATTCGAATTGATAAAGTTTATGCAAATGAAATTGAGTGTGTAAAAGGTGAGGATGGAGAATATACTTTTAAAATGCCACAAGAGGACGTTTTGGTCACAGTAACCTATACTGACGCTCCAGAAATATTGGAAGCAAAATATGGGATGACATGGGCAGTTGCTCCATCAACAATAACAAAAGCAAAAGATGGAGACTCGAGTTTTATTGCTAGACAAAGTTTTAGAGTCGATTTTGGTGAACAAGGTATTTATCATAAAATTAATAATACAGACGGGTATTTGTCAGAAGTTGAGATAATTTCAACTAATGAATCTGTCATTCCACTTAGTGCAATTTCAGGTGTCAATTCTACAGACGATTCAGTAATATATGAGTGTTATTTTAGTATTGATTTAACTCAAGTATCAGTAGGAGAAACAACTTTAGTTGTTGTAGAGAAAGAGCATGACAGAATAATTTCTAAAACAGTTAATGTCGTGCCTTATGGCGAAGCAACGCCAAATGACCTTTGGGAAGTTTCGGTTACAGTCGATTTAAGTGATATTGAGTATACTGAATATAAGGATAAAAATTTCCGCATTTTCTTTAGTGATGAGAGTGAAGAGTATGTTTATGGTAGTATATATTCAGCAACACAATTTGAAGATTTTACTTGGGCAGATTTGAAAGATGGGAAATTAACTTTTACATTTGATTATAATCCTGACCATAAATTCACAGTGGATGTTGCATATCAATATTATGTTGAAGATTTTCAAGATTATAGGTATAACAATTTTACAGTCGTTCGTGGTGCTGAAGAAGATGGCGAAGTGACATTTGATTTTAATGGTGACAATGTGGAAGTTTTCTTTAATACTTCAAATCTCGCTGAAGAAATTGTTTAAATTTAAAACTTAAGATGAAAAAAAAGCATCAAATTTTCTGATGCTTTTTTTTGTTTAATTTTAAAGTGCAAATATTTCACATTAGACAGTGCTGCGAGCGCTCTTTTTTTTCTTTGATGGTTTAAAAACTTTATCAATAAGAACGTCCAAAACTTTATCCATCTTTTTTACTTCATCTTTTTCGAGTGATTTTTCAATATTGTTTAAAATCATCTCGCCGTAATTTGCTTTACTGCCATAAAATTTATAGAATTTATCTGTTGGCACTAAGCGATATTCTCTTCCGTCCTTTTTACTTTTCTCTTTTTTAATATATCCTTTTTTAATAAGTTGTTTAACTTTGTATGTGGCATTAGGAGAGGAAATATCAAGGAAAGTGGCAAATTCAGAAACCGTTGGATTATCTAAAAGATAAATACATTCAAGGCAAAAATAGTCAGAAGAAGAAAGGCTGTCATCAGTTCTGTCTTTCAACCCTTTAAAAACATTTTTATAAACCATCAATTTAAAATTTTTGTAGATGCAGTCAAGTTTATTTTTTGTTTTCAATGCCTAATCCCTCCAATACACAATATTTTATCACAATGCAAAAATTAAAAGCAAGTGATATTATAAAATATTTTAAATTTTTTAACTAAATTTATTTCTTTCTTTAATAAATTATAACCAATTTACATATTATTAAAAAAAATTAAAATAGGCACAATAAAATATCATTAAAATGATATACCTCGCAAAGAAAGTTGTGACAAAACGCAAACATAAGTTGTTTTTGTAATTTCGCTCGTTCGATTCCCTTTGCTAACATATTTTAAAAATAAAAAAGGCAAAATAAAACACTTAGAATAAAACACTTCGCTAGATGAGTAGCGACAAAACGCCAACGAAGTGCGTTTTCGTTTGGTCGCTAAAAAGAAAAAACAAGCGTCAAAGCGACGCTTTTTGAGTTTACTCAAAAACGAGCAAAAGTGCAGTTTTTTCTTTGGTGATCCTAAGGGGAATCGCTCCGCCGTCTAGTATGTCCTTGTTGGTAGGCGGCTATCACGCCGGGGCAGAGAAAACTTGCACACAGGCAACTTTTCTTAACTGCCCGTTCGAGTCCCCTTTACTAACATATTTTAAAACAAAAAAAACAGGCAAAATAAAACACTTAGAATAAAACTCTTCGCTAGATGAGTAGCGACAAAACGCCAACGAAGTGCGTTTTCGTTTGGTCGCTAAAAAGAAAAAACAAGCGTCAAAGCGACGCTTTTTGAGTTTACTCAAAAACGAGCAAAAGTGCAGTTTTTTCTTTGGTGATCCTAAGGGGAATCGAACCCCTGATTCAGCCGTGAGAGGGCTGCGTCTTAACCGCTTGACCATAGGACCATTTCAAATATAGCATAAACTGATTTTAAAATCAAGTGATTTTTGAATAAAAATAACCACTTTTTAGAAAAATTGTTTTTCTTTTAAAAATAAAAACAGGCAAAGGCCTGTTATATTTTTAATACTAGTGATTTTATTTCGCGGGCGAGTTTATTGGCTTTGCTTTGGCTTGGATGCTCTACCATTATTCTAATTTTGTTTTCTGTGCCACTTGCTCGAACAAGCACTCTTCCAGCCGGAGAAATTGAGAAAGTTATGTCCGTTATGAGTTTCTTTAGTTCCTCGTTGTTTACAACTTTGATTTTATCTTTAACAACAACATTAATATTTGCTTGTGGTAAAAGTTTGGCATCGAAAAGTTCTGATAAAGTTTTGTTTTCTTTGCAAATCGCATTTGTGAGTATTATCGCAGTAAGTAGTCCGTCACCGGTGCTAATTTTATCACGCAAAATGATATGACCGGACTGCTCGCCACCAAGAGTTAAATTCATTTTTTCCATAGCGTCAATAACATATTTATCGCCAATATCCGTCCTTATGAGATTTATTTTGTTTTTGTTTAAAGCGGTCATAATTCCACTGTTGGTGTGACTTGTGCCTACAATAGTGTTAGCATAAAGCCGGTTTTCGCTTTTAAGCTTTTTGGCAAGTATGTATAGAATTTTATCGCCGTCAAAAACTTCGCCATTAGAGTCTACCGCAATAACTCTGTCAGCATCTCCGTCAAAAGCAAAACCAAAATCGGCATTTTTTCTTTTAATGAGGCTTTGCAGGTTTTCAATGTTTAAACTGCCACATTTTTCGTTGATTAATTCGCCTTTATTTTTGCATGCAGTAGTAAAAACTCGAGCGCCGAGTTTGCGAAAAACGTAAGGTGCGATTTTGTAAGAAGCACCATTGCTGGCATCAATGCAAATTGTGTATTTACTCAAGTTAAATTCCGAATTCGACAAAAGGAAATCTTTATATTTTTTCGACAAATTTTTTTGCTTGTAGGTGCCATAATGCTCGCTTTCAAAAGTGGAAGAAAAGTAATTTTCAAGGTCACTTTCCTCTTCGTCATTCATTTTTCGTCCATTTTTTAAAAAGATTTTGATGCCGTTGTATTTAGGGGGATTATGTGACGCCGAAATCATAACACCATAGTCAAAGTTCCCTTTTGTGAGATAGGAAATTGAAGCTGTGGGCATAATTCCAACGTCAACCACATTTCCGCCACCAAGCATAACGCCATTTGCCAGCGAGCATTTCAAAATGGCACTGGAAAGGCGAGTGTCAGAGCCGATTAAAACTTTTGGGTTTTTTGTTTTTTGTGTCAACGCGTTGCCGACAGTTTGAGCCAAATTAATTGTTAAATTTTGACCGAATATTCCTCTTATTCCGTCAGTTCCGAAAAAGTTTGCCATATTTTTCTCCTATTTGTTTAAATATGATAAAAATCAAAATATAGTTAATAAAATTTCGTATTGACAAATATATAATTTTGGTTTAAAATTATAAGGTAGGAGAAAGATATGAACATTATTATTCCAGAAGACGAAAAAGTTAGTGATGTCATTTTTGATTTAAGAGATTTTCCGGGAATTGAAAAAGATTTGTGGAAAAAGAAAAGTGCTTTCACAAAATACCTTTTCTATGTTCCAAGAGAAATGTTTGTTAATGACGGGGAGAGTGCTTCTTTTGAACAAATTGTGAAAAATATTAAAGAAGATAAAATTCCAAAAGTTAAAGAACATATTTCCAATATCAAAAAATTGGAAGATGTTATGGCAAAAAATGATGACAACTTGTCAAATTTCTTACACACTTTGTTTTTAACTTCAAGTTTTGATATTTTTGACAAATTGAAGAAGAATTTTATCAAGTTGCCATCTGATGAAGTTCTTGCAGTTCCAGTTGAACTAACTGATGAAGGGTTAACGCATATAATCTATGTTGGGCTTACTGACCCATCAAAAGATTTAAGAACAAATGAACAATATCAAAAAATGTGTGAAATTAAAGATGTACAACTTGATAATATCCGTGTTTTGACAAAAGTTTTATTGCCGGATAGAGATGACGAAAGGGAAAGATAAAAAAGACCGCTTTGAAGCGGTTTTTTGTTTTAATAAAAGGAAATTAAATTATAAATTATTAAAATTAAAATTTGCAAAAACGAAATAAATAAAAGAGACAATGTCTCTTATTTTAATTCAGTTTTCAAAACTTTCATAATAAGTGTGAAGGCTTTTTCATCTTCTGATTTTACTAATGTGTTTTCAGCATTGTGATATACCACAAACTTTTGATAAAGAAATTCGGTGACAAAGTTGACAATCATTGAGAAGGCGGTGACTAATATATCTTCCACACCTGCAACTTCCATTGCGTGTCCCCACCAAGTTGAAAGTGGAGTAAAAACAAGATAATATAGGAAAACAAGGAACATCGCCCAAGGAATGTTTTTCGCACTTTTAAAGGTATAGTGGCGATTTAATGTAAAGTTCCAGATAACCGACAGAACAAGCGAGGTTAGATACGCCACCCAATAAGTCCAGTGAAAAACGTAATCAAACAGTGAAAAAGTGCCAATTTGAATTATGCCGGCAGATATGGAAAATAGTGTGAATTTAACAACTTGAATAAAATTTCTCATACCGCTTATTATATACCCATTTTTTCAAATCTCCAAATGTTTGGCAAAAAATTATTAAAATTTTTTAAGTATCGTTGATACTTTTTAGTGGATGCTTTCTAATCGCTTATGGTTTCCATATAAATTCATAATCTATTGAAGATAGTTTGTTTTTGAAATAATTTTGTGATATAATCAAAATATGAAAATTGTAAGTGCAAAATATTTAACTAGTGTAGTTAATGAAAAAGATATTTTAAATGACGAACTTTTGGAGTTTGCTTTTGTCGGTAGAAGTAATGTCGGAAAATCCTCTCTTATCAATGCTCTAACAGGTGTGAAAAATTTGGCGAAAACTTCTTCCACTCCAGGACTTACCAAAATGATAAACTATTTTTTAATCAACAACTCTTTCAAATTTGTTGACCTTCCAGGGTATGGCTATGCAAAAACAGGACAAAAGCACATTGCCAACTGGGCGGGGCTTATGGAAAAATATCTTTTAAATTCCACTCTTTTAAAGACGGTTTTTGTGCTTGTCGACAGCCGTCACGAGCCAAGCGAACTTGACAAGATGATGATAGAGTTTTTAAATCACTATCAAATTCCATATATGCTCATTGCCACAAAGGTGGACAAACTCGCCAAAAGCAAAATACCGCAAAATTTGTCGAAAATTGCTAAAACATTAGGAGTGCGAAGAGAACTGATTTTGCCATTCTCAAGCGAAACGCTTTTTGGAAAAGATAAAATTTTAGATTATATTGAGGGAGTGATTTGAGTTGCCAAAGGCAATGTGAAGAGACGACTAAGTCGTCGTGAAGAAGTGGCGAAGCTACTGTGAAGAAGCAACTGTCGTTGTTGTGAAGAGCGAAACTGTGTTTCGTATTAAGAAGTGGCACGGACACTGTGAAGAACTCGCATTCGCCTGTGTGAAGAACAAAACTTATGTTTTGCGTTGTGGCTTTTTATTATTTTAAATTAGTCTTAAAAAATTAGATATTATTAAAAAATTTATTATTTAATCGTTTAACTGCGATAAAAAGTGATGATGTCACAAAAAAATTAAAAAAATATAGTAAATTCGTTTGCCTTTTTACTATATTTTTTTGTATAATTAATTCGACACTAAAAGGAGTTTATAAGGAGTTTTTATGAAAAAATACGTTTATCTTTTTAAAGAAGCAAAAGGTGACAACAAAGCACTCTTCGGTGGTAAAGGTGCTAACCTTGCTGAAATGACAAAAATCGGTTTACCTGTGCCACAAGGTTTCACTATCACAACTGAAGCCTGCACAAAATATTATGAGGACGGCAAAATGATAAATGAAGGCATTATGGCTCAAATTTATCAAAAACTTGCTCAAATCGAAAAAATGACAGGAAAGAAATTTGGTGATGTAAATAATCCACTTCTCGTTTCTGTTCGTTCTGGTGCTAGAGTTTCTATGCCAGGTATGATGGACACAATTTTGAACCTCGGTCTTAACGACGAAGTTGTGGAAGGTCTTGCAAGACTTACAAACAACCCACGTTTTGCATATGACTCATATCGTCGTTTCATTCAAATGTTCAGCGACGTTGTTATGCAACAAGACAAGTCTAAATATGAAAGAATTTTGGACGACATTAAAGAAAAGAAAGGCGTTAAATTTGATAAAGATTTAACTGCTGAAGACTTGAAAGAAATCGTTAAACTCTTTAAGAAATTATATAAAGATGCTCAAAAACAAGAATTCCCACAAGATCCTAAAGTTCAACTTATTGAAGCAGTTAAGGCTGTGTTTAGATCTTGGGACAATGACAGAGCAAACGTATATCGTAGAATGCACGACATTCCATACAACTGGGGCACTGCTGTAAATGTTCAGTCAATGGTATTCGGTAACATGGGCGAAGATTCCGGAACAGGTGTTGCTTTCACAAGAAACCCTTCAACCGGTGAAAATGCTCTCTACGGCGAATATCTTATGAACGCTCAAGGCGAGGACGTCGTTGCAGGTATTAGAACTCCTCAACCTATCGCTAAACTTGAGGAACAAAATCCTGAAGTTTACAAAGAATTTGTGGCTATCGCTACAAAACTTGAAAATCACTATAAAGATATGCAAGATATGGAATTTACTATCGAAAGAGGTAAACTCTATATGCTTCAAACAAGAAACGGTAAGAGAACTGCTAAAGCTGCTCTCAAAATCGCCGTTGACCTTGTAAAAGAAGGAAAGAGAACCGAAAAAGAGGCACTTCTCATGCTTGACCCTAAACAACTTGATGCTCTTCTTCACCCAACTTTTGATGAAAAGGCTGTCAAGAAAGCAACTGTAATCGGCGAAGCTCTTCCTGCTTCTCCAGGTGCTGCAAGTGGTAAAATTTGCTTCACTGCTGAAAAAGCTAAAGAACAAGGAAAGAAAGAAAAAGTCGTTTTGGTTAGACTTGAAACCTCTCCAGAAGATATTGAAGGTATGGCTGCCAGCCAAGGTATCTTGACAGCAAGAGGCGGTATGACTTCTCACGCTGCCGTTGTTGCTCGTGGTATGGGAACTTGCTGTGTTGCAGGTTGTTCACAAATTAAATTCGCTGATGACGGAAAATCTTTCACTCTCGGCGGAAAGAAATACAAAGAAGGAGATGTTATCTCTTTTGATGGCTCAACAGGTAAGATTTATGACGGCGAAATCGCTACTGAATCTGCTAAAATTGTTGGCGAATTTGCCACAATTATGGAATGGGCTGATAAATATCGTAAATTGAACATCAGAACTAATGCCGATAATCCTCGTGATGCTTCTGTTGCTTTCTCATTCGGTGCTGAAGGTGTTGGTCTTTGCAGAACTGAACATATGTTCTTTGAAGCAGACAGAATTCCTGCAGTTAGAGAAATGATTGTTTCAACAACAACTGAAGAAAGAGAAAAAGCATTAAAGAAAATTCTTCCAATGCAAAAGAAAGACTTTAAGGGTATCTTCAAGGCTATGCAAGGTCGTCCAGTTACTATTCGTTTCTTGGATCCACCTCTTCACGAATTCTTACCACATGAAGATGAGGAAATTAAAGTTCTTGCAAAAGAAATGGGACTTACTTTTGAAAGTTTGAAAGCAACTGTTGAAAGTTTACACGAATTCAACCCAATGATGGGACATCGTGGACTTCGTCTTGCTGTGACATATCCTGAAATTGCAAGAATGCAAACAGAAGCGGTTATCACTGCTGCTATTGAAGTGGAAAAAGAAGAAGGATTCAAGGTTGTTCCTGAAATTATGATTCCTCTTACTTGCGACAGCAAAGAATTTAAGTATGTAAAAGACATTGTAACTGACACTGCAGACAAAATTTTGGCTGAAAAGAAAGTTGACATGCACTATAAAGTTGGAACAATGATTGAAATTCCAAGAGCAGCAATCACTGCTGACCAAATTGCTAAATATGCTGAATTCTTCTCATTCGGAACAAACGACCTAACTCAAATGACTTATGGATTCTCTCGTGATGACGCTGGTAAATTCCTTGACGTTTACTACGAAAAGAAGATTTTCGAAAGCGATCCATTTGCTAAACTTGACCAAAACGGTGTTGGTAAACTTGTTCGTATTGCTGCTGAACTTGGCAGAAGCACAAGACCTGACATTAAACTTGGTATCTGTGGTGAACACGGTGGCGATCCATCATCTGTTGAATTCTGCCACAGAATTGGACTTAACTATATTTCTTGCTCTCCATACAGAGTGCCAATCGCTCGTCTTGCTGCAGCACAAGCAAACATTAAATATCCAAGAAAAGGTTAATTTAAAAAGTTATGAAAAGTGGGTAAATTTATCCACTTTTTTATTTGTATACATATTAATAATATGATATAATATATCTATATTAAGAGGAGGATACATATGTTTGATAAAATTTTAGATAAAGATGAAGAAATTGTGGACATTTTTAAACCTAATAAGACCAAACTTTTTGTAAAAACTGTTATTGTTTCGTTTTTATATCTACTTTTCTTTGTTGCTATTGCCTGTATTGGTATGTTTGTGCCAGGAGAAGGGTTTGAACCATTAGATGCAATTTGGCTTTTGTTGCCATTTGGAATTTTGATTTTGCTTGAAGTGTTGGTAATTATTTTCACATATATGTGGTATAAAAAGACTTTTTATGCCTATACAAACAAACGTGTTATTATGAGAACCGGGATTATTGGTATTGACTATAAATCTCTTGACATAAAAATGATAGGGGCAATCGATGTTTATGTTTCACTTTTTGATAAAATTGTTCATAAAGATACCGGATCTCTTCGTTTTGGCAGTATGTCAAGTCCAATAAATGGTCAGGCAAGTGCCTTTATCTTTTCACATATTGAAAAACCTTATGAAAACTATAAAAAGATAAAAGAGTATATTGAAGAACAAAAAAGTAAATTAAATTAGAGTAAAGTTTTTATAATTAATTTTAAATTAAAATTTTGTAGATATTTAATAGAATAAATTAAAAAAATAACTTCCGTTTGGAAGTTATTTTTTACATTTGTTTCTCTGTTTGAAGATATTTATCTAGTGAGATAGGTTGATAGTCGCGATTATTTGCTAAGTTAGGATTTGTCTCTCTCATATTTTCTCTATATTTATTTAATGTTAAAATAACCGAAGATATCATTTGCTCGTCTGTGACAGATGGAACTTTAAACATTTGACGATTATCTAAAATTTCGCCGTTTGAATATTCAAAATTTAATCCTTGTTTTAATGCGACATAATGGATTACATAAGGGATAAGACCACTTATACTAGATAGATTTCCATTTCCTCTGCGGTATCTATTTATGAAATCTAATTCATTAAAATTTACTTTTTTATTATCTTTATCAATACATGCATTTGCAATATCTTCCAAAACTTCTTTTGCCATATCAATTTTACCTTGGGCATATACTTTGTTTGGGTGATTGTATGTTCCTGACAAAAGTTCAATGGCATAAAGATAATTTCCAAAGGCAGTTTGTTCATCTGTGCAACCATTGGCTTTTCCATAACCACCACATCTTCTTAATGGGCTGTTAATTAAATCATAAGTTATATAATTTTTCATACTCATTCTCCTTATCTTAAGTTAATTATAACATAGCAGGGGGGGGGAGTCAAGGGTTTACAAAAATTTTTTAGAAGTTTAAACGTGAAATTATAGATTATACAAAAATATATCTTTATAAAATGTTTTAAATTTGTACAAATGTTTGAAATAAGCAAAGTAGATTAAAAATTATCACTAATACAAACATCTCCACAAAGAACATCAAAATAAGAAAAAGTTTGAAGTTTTTCGTCAAGGGTTTTAATGGTAAACACGCTTGGATAGACGTCAGTTATGGTGGCTGTCACGGTGTCTATCTTTTTTCGCCCTCGATTTATTTTCATTTCTACATTTTGTCCTTTTAAGTTTTTTATCTTTTCCTTTACTTCATTTAATCCATATATTATTTTTCTCATAAATACCTCTTTATATTTGATATATCTAAATTTAATATCTCGCACATTCATTTTTTCCTAAATTGAAGGTTTTTAAACTTTTTTGTTCTAATGGCGAAATTTTATCAGTATATTATAATAGTTTTTGATTTTGGAGGGGTTATGTCTTTTGAAAAAAATAAGTTTCAGGTTGTGAAAAAGAAAAGATTGCCTAAAAGTGAGTTCAATGTGGAATGTAATATTCCTCTTGAAAATGAAATTGGAAAAATCTTTTCGGTATGTCACTCTGCTCAAGCCGAAAATGCAGAAGTGATAAATGGTGTTGTGAATTATAGCGGTACTATTGATATTTGCGTACTATATTCCACAGTTGATGGTGAAATTTGCACTCTCAATTCTTCTTGCCCTTTTTCTTCTAAATTTGAGGATGGTGCAATTTGTTTAGGTGACAAGGTTGGTATTAAATGCGAAGTTACAAATTATTCTATCGACAGCGTGACAAACTCAAATGTTAAAATCAACTGCACAGTTGGACAAAGTGGAGTAATTATTTCCTGTCAAGACGTTGAGAGTATCATGCCTATTGATGATGACATTTGTACAAAAAAAGAAGAAATATATGTCAACACTTTTATTGGTGAAGCGAGTGAAGTTTTCACAATGGACAGTGAAATTTCTATTAAAGAGCCTGTTAGGAAAGTAATTTTGTGTGAAAGTCAAGTTTCAGTAAAAAATGTTGAGGGTGGTGTTAATTTTGTTTCAGTATCGGGAGAGGTAGTAAATCGAATTCTTTATCTCACTGAAAATGATAGATACGAAACTAGTTTTGTTACTGAAAATTTTAAGGAAGAAATTGAACTTGAGGGAGTTAGCCAAAACTCAATAGTTGAAGCAAAAGCATTTGTAAAGCATAGTCAAGTTAAATGTGACGTTGTCGAACAAGATAGGGGCGTGTCCATCAAAATCAATGTGCCTGTATCTATCAAAGTGTGTGCATATGAGGAAAAGCAAGTTTCTGTTATAAAAGACTTATATAGTCAAACTGAAGAACTTGAAGTTTCCACCTCTTCTTTTGATATGACCAAAAGTTTGCCAGCAGATTATTTTGAAACAAAAATTGATGGAAACTTAACGCTTGATGAAGATAAACCTAGAATTGATAAAGTTCTATTTGTGGCAGGAACTGAACTTTCTCTTTCTAATGCATATATTCAAAATGGTGAAATTTTTGTGGAAGGTGTGGCAAAGGCAAATGTAGTTTATCTTAATGATGAGGAAAATTCCAACAATTCTGTGGTTGTCGAAGTCCCGTTTGTGGTTTCGGATAAAACCACAGCGCCTTGTGAAAATCCAAATATTTCGGTTTCTGCTATACTTTATGACGTTGACGTTGTTGCAAAAAAGGGAAGGGAACTCTTTTTTGATGGGAAGTTAAAGGTTAGAGTGGAATATGACTGTGAAGAAGTATCTGCAGTTATTAGCAGTGTGGAAACAAAAGGTGAAATGCTAGAGCGAGATTGCAGTGTCGAACTTGTTTACGCTAAGAGTGGAACAGATTCTTGGGATATAGCAAAGCAATATCGAGTAAGTGAAGAAATGGTTCAAATTCAAAATCCTGAAATAACATTTCCTCTTCAAGAAGATACAAGTATTGTTTTATATTTTCAAAAAGTTAAAAATTGATTAATATTTAGTTTATAAATATAAAGGCTGAAAATTTCAGTCTTTATTTTTTATTTTATAATTTTCAATAAAATTTAATAAAAATCAACAAATTTTTTATATTTTTTTTAATATTTTCGTCAAAAATGACTCTGTGAGGTTGTTATGAAATATATTTTATCTTCAGTAAGCGTTATTGCAATCATCTTAATTTTAGTTTTTTGTGGAACGACAACTGCAAGTGCAGATAGTGAATATTTTCGGATCCATATTAGAGCAAATTCAAATTCAGCAGTTGACCAAAATGTCAAATATCTTGTTAAAGATGAAGTTGTAGAATACCTCATTCCTCTTTTAAGTGAAGCAGAAACTAAAGAAGAGGCTGAAAGCATTATGAATGCAAATTTAGAAAATATTGAGGGTGTGGCAGATGCCGTTTTATTAGCAAATGGCTTTACCTATAAATCAAAAGCATATATTTCTTTTGAAGAATTTCCAACTCGTGAATATGACGATTTAGTTTTGGAAGAAGGATTTTATGATGCGCTTATTTTAGCACTTGGCACAGGCGAAGGTGATAATTGGTGGTGTGTGGTTTATCCTCCATTTTGTTTTCTTGAAACAAAAAAATCTGAAAATTATGTTTATATTTCAAAAATTTGGGAAATTATAAATAATATCATAAATTAGGAGGGAAAATGAAAAAAAGAATTTTTGCCATAATCTCTGTCTTGGTTTTTTTAGTAGCAGGGATAGGTATAACAACAATTATGATAGGTACATACCATACATATCATTCAGAAAGTGTGTCAGCAGCATCGCTTTCTACAAGTCAAATCCGTCTTGTGCAACAAAGGCTTAAGAATTGGGGATATTATACAGGAAGTGTTGATGGTATATATGGTAGCAAAACTAGAAGTGCTGTTCGTAAATTTCAACAAAATAATGGGCTTGCCGTTGATGGTATTGTAGGACCTAAAACTGCGGCTGCTATTGGATTTTACCTTGCAAGCGATGACAATTCTGTGTCTAATAATGATTTATATCTTCTTGCAAAATGTGTTTATGCAGAGGCTAGAGGAGAAAGTTATGTTGGACAAGTTGCAGTGGCAGCGGTAATTTTAAACCGCGTAGAAAGTGAAAAGTTTCCAAACACTATTGCGGGCGTTATTTATCAACCATATGCATTCACCGCAGTAAGTGATGGACAAATCAATCTTGAACCTGACCAGACGGCTTATAATGCTGCGCGTGATGCTTTAAATGGATGGGATCCTACATATGGAAGTTTGTATTACTATAATCCAGCGACTGCAACAAGTTCGTGGATTTGGTCAAGAAAAACAATTGTGACGATTGGGAAGCATGTATTTGCAATATAGGAGGTAAAAAATGAGTAATAACGAAAAAACAAAAAATAATGCACAAAATTTGCAAAAAAATGCTAATTTGAACGCAAAAAACAATAATTTAATTGAACAAACCCAAAGAGAAAGTAGACAACAACGAAGAAATAGAGAACGTCAAGAAAGGAAAAATCGCGCAAAAATGAAAAAATATAAAAGTGCAGTAATAGGTCTCACTGTCGCAGTTAGCATCTTGGCAGTAACAACAGCGGGACTTGGAATTGCCTATGGAGTTACTCAATCACAGGCAAATACATATGGCACTCAACTTGAAAGTATTTATAAACAAAATTATTATGACCTAGTTGACAATGTCAATAATGCAGATATGGAAATAAGCAAACTTGTCAACTCCAATGATACTGCTTATCAAAAGAAACTTTTACTTGAAATTGCAGATGCAGCGAATAGTATGCAAAATAATATGTCAATGCTTCCGCTTACCGGAGAGAATGTTTTAGATAGTGTAAGGTTTGTTAATCAACTATCAGGTTATACACAAACTTTAGAAGAAAAGGTGGCAAATGGAGGAACGCTTTCAGATGATGACGTTGAAACATTAAAAGAATTACATGAAACACTTATAAGTATGAAACAAAATTTAAATAGAATGTCGGAAAATATGAGAGACGGTTATAGTATTTTGCTTTCTAGCAATGAAGCAAATGGAGACCTTAATTCTTTTACAGTTGATTTTAATCAAATTAAATCTATGGACGTCGATTACCCAACTATGATATACGATGGACCATTCTCTGACTCTGTGGTTAACAGTGAAGTTAAAGGTCTTAGCGGAAACGAAATTACAAAAGATGACGCTATTAAAGAAATAGAGGAAGTATTTAAAGATATAAGTAGTATTAATTATGAAGGTGATACAAATGGGAAATTTGAAACTTATAATTACTCATTAATGACTACCGATTCACAGGATTTATATGTTCAAGTTTTAAAACAAGGTGGACATATTTTAACAGTAAGTGGACAAAATCTTTCCGACATAAAGAATATAGATATGGAAAATGGTGGAAAAATTGCTCTTGATTTTGCTAAACGCAATGGAATTGAAAAGGCTAAAATTGTTTGGCAAGAAGAATTAAACAATCAAGCATATTTTAATATTGCACCTATAGTCGATAATGTTATTATTTACCCTGAACTTGTAAAAGTAAAGGTGGATATGGAATATGGAAATGTTATTGGTTATGATGCAATCACTTACTTTACAAATCACACCTCACGTGAGTTAGGTGGTGCAGGAGATTTAGAAGTTACTTTGCCTTCAGGTTTTACTTTAAAAGAAAAACGCCTTGTTCTTGCTCCACTTGATTATAATAGAGAAGTTTTGTGTTATGAATATGAAGCCGAAAAAGAGGGGATAACATATTACTTTTATTTCAATGCTAAAACAGGGAAAGAGGAAAATATTTTAAAAGTTGTTGAGACAAATGATAGTTCTAAATTAATGTAAATGAAAAAATCCTTATTTTTGATAAGGATTTTTTGTTTTTTCTAACATTATGTTAACATTTTTGGAAAATACCGTTCTTGGATTTTCGAAACTTTCAAATTTTTGGCTAATTAGGTTTAATCCTTGATTGTATTTTCTAATTTCGTCTTCGGTCAAATTTTGCATGTTATTTGCAAGATTTTCATAAAATTTTGCTATTGTAAGTTTTGCAATACTATTAAATTCTGGAGTGCAATATTTTTCTGGAAGGTAATAATAGAGCATAGGATCATATGCTATCATTTGCATATATGTTTCTTTTCCATAATTTTGATAAAAACAGTTGGTAGTGCATGTCGCGTTTATATGATTGTTGCAAACGTATGATATTTCCATATTATTTTTTGCTATAGGATAGCCTTCCGACATGTCAACAGGCAAATTTATTTTTTGTCTATAATCTATAGCAGAAATTAAATGTAAAAGTTTGCAACTATTTGGAATTTCAATTGTTATTTCTTTTCCAAATCCGCTTACCATTTTTTGTGTCATTTCTTTTGTTCCGGCAAGTAAAACAGTTTCTAGATTTTTACAGTCTAAAAAAACATTTCCAAGTACTTTTTGGCAATTCAATACAACATGTTTTAAGTTGGAATTAGAAAAAATTGGTTTAGTTTTTCCGATAACTGAGCCTTTTGGATTTATATAATAAATTTCTTCTAAATTTGGGAAGAAGATATCGCTTAAACCATAAACCTTTCCAAACTCCGTTTCAAATGTGGTCACGCTTTCGTCAATTTTTTCTAGTCCACTAAGTTCTAAAATGTCAACGTCGAAAGACTTTTGTGATTCTACAAGATCTATCAAATCTTGTTTTGTTCTTATTATACAAATTTTGTTCATTCTTAACCTCTTTTACAAACATTAATTTTAGCATAAAAGATTGCTGTTGTCAATAGGCTTTTAGAGAGATAATTATAAATATTTTGCCTAATTGTAAAAGTTTGTTAAAAATAAAAAAGTATGCATTTTGCATACTTTTTTTTGATATTCACACTTAGTTTTGTTCACTTGCAAGTGCTTTTTCGTATTCAGCAAGGATCAATTCTTTCAAGTTTTCTCTAACTTCAGTTTTGATTGGATGAACAATGTCTTTGAAATCTCCTTCGTTAGTTTTTCTTGATGGCATTGAAAGGAAATATCCGTCCTTACCATTGATGACTTTGATGTCGTGAACAACAAGTTCGTCGTCGATTGTTATTGAGGCAACCGCTTTAAGTTTGTCGTTGTTGTTTACAAGTCTTACTCTAATGTCTGTAATTTTCACCTCTTATACCTTCCTTTTTTAGATTAACCATTACGGTCAAGATAATTATATCATATTAAAAATATTTTGCAAACGAATTTTAAGTATTATCAAATATTTTTTTAAAATCATAAAAAAGTCTATGAAATATTATCTAATTGGTATATGTGGAATCTCAATGAGTGCACTTGCAGTGTTTTTAAAAAATGAAGGGCATGAAGTATGTGGGAGTGATAGTAATCCAGAAAATTTAATATTACAAGAAAACAAAATTGCTGTTTTTAAAGATAAAAATTTAGAAAAAGTGAAAGAATGTGACATAGTCACATATTCTTCTGCTATAAAAGAAGATAATGTAGATTTGAAATATGCCAAATTAATACACAAGAAACTATTGTCGCGAGGTGAACTTTTGGGGCAGATTTCTAAAGAATATAATAATGTTATTGCAATAGCGGGCTCACACGGAAAGACGACTACAACCGCTTTAATTTATAATATACTCAAAGTTGCAAAAGAAGAGCCGACGCTTCATTTGGGTGGTATGTTAAAAGAAGAGAAAAGTAACTTTATAATTGGAAAGAACAAATATTTTGTGACTGAAGCGTGTGAATATCGTGACAATTTTTTATTTCTCAAACCTACAATTTCAGTAATCACAAATATTGAGCCAGAGCACTTAGACTATTTTAAAACTTTTGAAAATCAACTTCAATCATTTGAAAAATTTAGGCAAAATAGTTGTTATGTATTTGAGAAAGATGAATGTTATTTTGGTGATAATATCTTCTATGATAAAAACGGAAAACTTTGTTTTGATTTATTTTTGAAAGAACAAAAATTTTATAAATATATTGGTTCTAATGAAAAATGTATAAAAATTAGAGGAAAATTCCAAAAAAAATCAGAAAAAATATCTAAAATTCCAATTTTGAAACAGATATATTGTAACAAATTGAATTTAGGTTTTGATTATAGTAATCATTTTATTAAAAAATTTTGCGTGAACATATGTGAAGAGGTGAATATAGATAATATAATTATGGCTTACAGAGTTTGCAAATTTTTAAAATTGCCTAATAATATAATTTTTGAAGGTATAGAGAAATTTCAAGGGGTTAAACTTAGATTTGAAAAAGTTAATTGTAAGAGTTATAAAAATGTAGTTTTGGATTATGCTCATCATCCAACTGAAATAGAGAAAACAATCGACACTGCAAAAAAAGTATTTAAAAGTAAAGAAATTTTATTTATTTTTCAACCTCACACCTATTCAAGAACAAAATTATTATTGAAAGACTTTATTAAAGTATTTAGGCAAGTTGATAATCTTATTTTGTTTAAAACCTATGAAGCGAGAGAAAAAGAAGTTGATGGTTTAAGTGCGTATGAGTTAAAGGCATATTTAGAAACGATTAAACATGTTAGATATTGTGAGGATTTAAAATCTCTTTATAAAAAGTTAAAGAACTTTAACAATGAAACTGTTTTAATTTTTATTGGAGCAGGAGATCTGCCTAATTTGCTTTATAAAGATAATTTTATTTTTTGAAAATATAATTTAAAAGACCTAAACTTTTAAAACACTTAATGCATAAAATGAGAATATGATATTTAATTACAAGGGAAGTAGAATTTTTTATAGATTCATTGATAGAAAAACGGATGTGGTCAATGTTTTTCTTCATGGTTGGGCTCAAGATTACAAATCTTTGTTTTTTTGTCAGAATTATCTTAAAAATTCCGCTCTGTTTATCGACTTTCCACCTTTTGGAAAAAGTGAAAAGACGCTCAAAGATTGGACAATATTTACATATACCACAATGGTTGTATCTTTATGTGAACATTTGAACATACATAAAGTTAATTTGATTGGTCATTCTTTTGGTGGGCGTGTTTCAATTTTGTTTTCATGCTTTTGTAAGTCAAGAGTAAAGAAATTGGTACTTGTGGATAGTGCGGGGTTAAAACCGAAAAGAAAACTTTCTTATTACATTAAAGTTTCAAATTATAAAATACGAAAAAAATTACATTTAGACATTTCAAAATATGGAAGTTGTGATTACCTTGCACTAGATAATAATATGAGAAAAGTTTTTAATAATATTGTAAAAACAAATTTAGATGATTTTTTGGAAAACATTGAGGCTGAAACATTAATTGTTTTTGGCGAAAAAGATAAAGTTACACCTCTATATATGGCTAAAAAATTTAAAAAGAAAATAAAGAAAAGTAGAATCAAAATAATTCCGAATGGCTCGCATTTTTGTTTTCTTGATAATCGTTACTTATTTATACATTACTTAAAAGAATTTTTGGAGGAGATTTGATGGGATTTTTATATGGTTTTATATATGCGGTCATTTTGATTTTTATCTCATTGCAACTTTTTAAGACATATCAATTAGAGGGGTATAGAGTCAAAAATTACATAAAAAAAGTTTTAGAATTCAATTTTGCTTTTGGAGATAAAAATAAAATCAAGTTTACAAAAAGGCTAGAAAGAAGTATTTTTTGCGTTTTTTTATCAATTTTTTTAATATTTTCACTAATTTTTTACTTTTTTAATTATTTTTATGTTTATATAATAATGATTTTTGTTGGTATTATTCTTTTACCATTTTTTATAATTCTTGCGCATTATTTATGTTTACCTATTGAAAAATTAATTATGAATAGTTATATAAAAAAGGCAAAAGTAAAACTTCAAAATATGCCTTGTAAAAAAATTGCTATTACCGGTAGTTTTGGAAAAACTACAACAAAAAATATTCTTTTTCAAATTTTATCACAAAAATACAAAGTTTGTGCAACTCCTAAAAGTTACAACACGCCAATGGGAATTTGTAAGACAATTCTTGAAAATTTAACAGAGAAGGATGATTTTTTTATTGTTGAAATGGGAGCAAGGTATGAAGGTGACATTGCCTTTTTATGTAAATTGGTAGGTGCGGATTATGGGATTTTGACGCCGGTTGGTAATTGTCACATTGAAACTTTTAAAACGCTTGAAAATGTGGAAAAGACCAAATTTGAAATTTGCGAAAATGTAAAAAATTTAATGATAATAAGTTCAAAAAGTGCTTCTAATAAAAAGTTATATGAAAAATGTGAAAAGAAAAAATATTTAATTTCGGACGAAAATTCCTTCGCATATGCAACGGACATAAAATTTAAAGATTTTAAGACATTTTTTGAATTACATATTGATGGTAAAGCACTTGCTTGTAGCACTAATTTACTAGGGAAGGTTAATGTGGATAATATTGTCTTGGCTTCGGCTCTTGCTTATCTTTTAGGTGTGGATTTATTGGAAATAAAAAAAGGAATTATGTCACTTAAAAATGTTCCACATAGGATGGAACTTATTAAAGGTTTTGCAAATGTTATTGATGATTCATACAACAGTAATTTTGTTGGATTTAGTGAAGCGTTAGAGGTTGTATCAGCCTTCAGTGGAGACAAAATTTTAGTAACTCCGGGTATGGTAGAACTTGGTGAAAAACAGTTTGAGTTAAATTTTGAAATAGGAAAAGAAATAGCCAAAGTTTGTGATTATGTTGTTATTATGAATAAGGTGAATAGTTCGGCTTTAACAGAAGGGCTTTTAAATAAATCTTTTAATAGAAAAAACATTTTCTATGCGACTACACGTCAAGAGCAAAAGGATATTTTGAAGAAACTTGTTAAAAAAGGAGATATTGTGCTTTTTGAAAATGATTTGCCTGACAATTATAAATAAAATATATCAAAATTCATAAAAGACTCATATAAAAGAAAGAGGTTATTATGAAAAAAAATGTTTTAGTGTTTTTTGGCGGTAAAAGTGTGGAGCATGATATTTCAATTATTACCGCTTTACAAGTATTAAGAAATATTGACGAAATGGTATATAATGTTATTCCGGTATATATTGGTAGGAATGGTGTTTGGCACACATGTGAAAACATTCAAGACCCAAGTATATACATAGATTTTGATAAAAAGGCAAAAAAAGTCAAAGATTTGACAATCGTAAGCGGAAAACCTTATATAGCCTATCGCAAAAGAGGGAAGTATTCAAAATTTCAAACTGTTGATTTTGCTCTTCTTTGTATGCATGGCAGATTTGGTGAAGATGGAAGTTTGCAAGGAGTGTTGGAATGTTCGCATATTCCATATTCTAGTTGCAATGTTCGTTCTAGTGCGGTGACTATGGATAAAATTTTCACTAAGGATATTTTGACTGCCTTAGATTTTCCAACCCTTCCTTTTTCAGAGATAATCTATAAGGATTATAGAAAAGACAAGGAAAAATATTTAAAAAATCTTAATGCTAAATTAAAATTTCCTATTATTTTAAAACCTTCAAATCTTGGAAGTTCGATAGGAATTAAGGTGTGTAAAAATAAGCGAGAACTTGAAGAGGGAATAGAGTTTTGTGCGAAATTTGATAAAAGAATTTTGGCAGAAAAATATTTAGAAGATTTTTGCGAATATAATTGTGCATGTGTTCATATCAATGGTGAAGTTAAAACCTCTCAAGTATCTTCCGTCCAAAAAGACGGTGAAATTTTTTCCTTTGAAGACAAATATTTGGAAGAAAAGGTGGAGAACAAGGAGAAGATAGATAAAGGCTTAATTTTAAAGATTAAAAATCTTACAGAAAAAGTTTATAAAGCCTTCGACTGTTATGGAGTGGTTAGAGTTGATTTTATTTTTGATAATAAAACAAAAAAACTGTATGTGAATGAACTAAATAGCATTCCTGGCTCGATGGCGTTTTATCTTTTCAAGGATTTAAATTTTAAAGATTTGATTATCTGCCTAATTGAAGAAGGTATGGAAAGGTCAATAAAAGAACAGTATATTTCTGCTTATGACAGTGAGGCTTTGGAAGTTTTTGAAAAACTAGATTTTAATTCTAGAAAAAAATAATAAAAAACCGCATTTTTTGCGATTTTTTTATAAATTTTTGCCTATTTTTAAAATTTTATTTTTATTTGTTTATAAATTCCCAAAGCATAGAGTTTTCAGGAATTATAGATTTATCTAATTTTTCTGAAGCATCAAGTGGCTTTATTAAATGATAAATTTCTTTATTACCTTCAGTTTGTGTTAAAAGCGGCTTTAAATATTTTGCATAGAGCATAAGTTCATATCTGTGTGTGGAATTTATTATATAATCTACAGTTTCCTTATATGGATGAATGTACAAGTTTTCACTTGATACCGTATGTTCCCAAGTTTTTAACGTTTGCTCAATGCTAGCGCCACGATTATAGTAATCTCTCAAACACCTTCGCATAAGTCTAAGTTCTTTTGCTTCTAAAACAATTTTATTTTTAAGATAGAAGTTTGCGTTAGGTGAGATATAAATCTTATATGTGGCATTACGATTTTCTTTTAAATTCATAAGGTCTGGATTTAGAGCATGAAGTCCTTCCACAATTAAAACGGTGTTTTGTTTGATTTTTATTGTTTGTGTAAAATCTTCTGGCCTATTTTTAACAAAATTATAAATAGGCATTTCTGCTTCGCCTTTGACTCTCAAGTTTTTCAAAAATTCATTAAAAAGTTTAACATTTATTGTAGCAAAACTATCATAGTCGAGTGCTCCGTCTGATAAGACTTTTCTTTCGCTTAATGGAACAAGAAAGTTATCTAGAGAAATTGTGACTGAATTATAACCAAAATCTTTTAATTTCTCTTGGATTATTTTGGAAGTTGTTGTTTTCCCTGCTGATGTTGGTCCGCAAAGTAAAATAATTTTCTTATGTCCATAAGACAAAAAGTCAATAACAAGTTCGACAACTTGATTATGATATTTTTCCTCTTCAAATTTTATAAGAGAATCTCTATCTGATATGACTAAATCATTCAACTTTTCAATGGAAACCTTGTCTTTTAAAAGTAATGCTGGATTATTTACAAATTCAATTCTTTTCATATTCTTTCCTTTTACTTTTTAAATAATATCACAAAAACACTTTAAACTCAAAATTATTTTGTCAAATTTTATCTTTTTTTGTCTTGGTAACAAAATTTATATTTTGACATATTAAAATATAGAAAAGGAGTGTTTATGAAAGTAAGTAAACTATTATCTAATGTTAAGGTATTAAACAATTTTAATAATGATTTAGATATATATGAAATAAGGAAAAATAGTAAAGAGGTGAAGGTTGGAGACGTTTTTTTTGATCTATCATCCTCTTATGAAAAAGGGCTTAACAATGCTAAAGAGGCAGTCTCAAATGGGGCATCTTTAGTGGTGAGCGAAAATCGTTTGCCGATTGATAATCTTTGCTTGGTTGAAGACGTGCGTTTAGTTTTTGGTAAAGCATGTGCCAATTTTTATGATAACCCAGCCCAAAAGATGAAACTTATTGGTATTACAGGAACAAACGGAAAAACAACGACAACACATTTAATTTCCCAAGCGCTTAAAGGGCTTGGGAAAAAAGTTGGAACAATAGGGACTATGGGTGTGAAATTTGATGGTAGGGTTCTTGATTATTCTATGACCACGCCAGATGCCGATATTTTGCAAAAATCCTTTTACGATATGCAAAAAAGTGGAGTGGAATATATTGTTATGGAAGTTTCTGCACATGCAATAAGTCAAAAAAGAGTTGAGGGGCTGAAATTTGACGTGGGAGTTTTGACCAACATAACTCAAGACCATTTAGATTATTTTGATACAATGGAAAACTATCGTGATTGTAAATTATCTTTTTTTACAAGTGAGCATATAAAAAGTGCGGTAGTTTGCGCTGATGATGAAAGTGGAAGGAAACTTCTAAAAAAAATCAAAGTACCTTGTATTTCATATGGGCTTAATAATCCTGCAGACGTCTTTGCAATTGGAATAAGAGGAGGGTTGGAAGGAACGGAATTTTATGGCAATATTTTGGATTTTGTCTCTATGATTAAGACAAACTTGGTCGGTGACTATAACGTTTTAAATGTTTTAGCAAGTTTGGCAACAATTGCAAGTTTAGGGCTAGATTTAGAAAAAGCGGTGGAAAGTCTTGAATATATTTTGCCGGTTGAAGGTCGATTTAATGTTGTGAAATATAAAGGCAAGTATATTATTATAGATTTTGCTCACACTCCAGATGGTTTAGAGAATGTTTTATCGACTGCAAAGAAAATATGTAAAGGGAAACTCTATTGCGTATTTGGTTGCGGTGGAAATAGAGACAGTGATAAAAGACCTAAAATGGGTGCAATTGCGGAAAGGCTTTGTGATTACGTATGTTTGACAAACGATAATCCAAGAAAAGAGGATCCAGCAAAGATAGTCTATGATATTGAAAAAGGAATGAAAAAATCTCATTTTGTAGAACTAGATAGACAAAGTGCAATTTCAAAAATGATTAACCTCTCAAAAAAAGATGACGTGATTATTATTGCTGGCAAAGGTGGTGAAAAATATCAAATAGTTGGTGATAAAAAACTTGATTACAATGATTTTGACGCGGTTTATAAGGTAATAAATGGCGATAAGAAAAAAGAGATAAAGGAGAAGTATGGCAATTAAGTATATTTTATGTTGTTTAGTTGGTTTTCTATTTTCTTGTCTTATTGCTCCATTTGTGATTTCTATGTGCAAAAGGTTTAAAGCTTCTCAAAGCATTTTGCACTATGTGGACAAGCATAAGTCAAAAGAAGGCACGCCAACAATGGGTGGGATTATTTTTCTTTTGAGTTTAGTTTCTGGGCTATGTTTTTTATTGCCAGAAAGCCGATTTTCGAGTTTGTTCTTAATAATTGTCACTCTTGGTTATGCACTTTTAGGTTTTTTAGACGATTTTATTAAAGTTCACTATCATCATAATGAGGGACTAAAGCCGTATCAAAAAATTATAGGACAATTTGGACTAGCCTTAATTGTTGCTCTTTATGTTTATTTTAGTGGCAGGACAAGCCTTAACTTTTTTGGACTCACTTTTGACATAGGATTTTTTATTATTCCTCTTGTTATTCTGGTTTTGCTTGCAACGACAAATAGTGTAAACTTGACAGATGGTTTAGATGGACTTGCTGGCAGTGTAAGTTTTGTATATCTTTTAATTTTTGGAATTATTTTAACACTATTTGACTCTGCCGAGATGAACAATTTTGCAATAATAACATTTTCACTTTGCGGGGGACTTTTAGGTTTTTTATGCTTCAACGTCTATCCCGCCAAAATTTTTATGGGAGATACAGGTTCTTTGGCACTTGGCGGTTTTATTGGAACACTAGCCGTTCTTTCGTCGCTTGAACTTATCTTGCCAATTATGGGCATAATGTTCGTTTTGTCTGCCGTTTCAGATATTTTGCAAGTTATTTATTTCAAAAAAACTCACAAACGAATTTTTCTTATGGCTCCTCTTCATCACCATTTTGAGCAAAAAGGTGTTCATGAAAATAGAATAGTTTTTTCTTATTCTATGATAACTTTGGTTATGTCGCTTATAACGCTTTGCATATACTTAACTGTATAAGGCGGAGAATATGAAATTTAAAAATAAAAAATGTCTAGTTTATGGGCTTGGAGAGAGTGGAAGGAGTGCTATTAAACTTTTGAACCTTCTTGGAGCCCATGTCTTTTTCTATGACGAAGATATGAAATACATTAATCAAATTGGATATGTAAAAAATTTAGAAAAAGAAAAATTTGATTACTGTGTTGTGAGTCCGGGTGTAAAAATTATAGGGAATGAAAAATTCGAGATATTAAAAAAGAATAAGACAAAAATTCTTTCCGAACTTGATTTAGGATATGTTTTTATAAAAGGAAAAATAATAGCGGTAACAGGGACAAATGGGAAAACAACCACTTGTATGCTGATATATAAGATTTTAAAAGAGGCTGGGAAAGAAGTTTACTTGTGTGGAAATATTGGACTTCCTATAACTAATCTTTATGGAAAAACAAGCAAAGATAGTTTTATTGTTTGTGAAGTAAGTAGTTTTCAACTTGAAAGTTCAGAAATTTTCAAATGTGAGGTTGGGGCAATTTTAAATATAAAGCCAGACCATTTAGACAGGCACGGAAGTATGGAAGAATATATAAATGTCAAAAGTAAACTTCTTAAAATGTCTCATGTAAATGTTTTAAATTTAGATGATGAAAATGCGAAAAAACTTATAAATAATAAAAAATGTGTTTATTTTACAAAAAATTTGATAAAAAAAGGTGTTTTTATCAAAAATAATTGCATTTTTTATAACAAAACAAAAATTTTTGATTTAAGCAAACTGAATCTTTTAGGTGAGAAAAATTTAGAAAATGTGCTTGCGAGTGTTGCTTGCCTGTCTCAATATAAAATCCCAATATGTGCATATGATAAGGCAATATCATCTTTTAAGCCGGCTTCTCATCGTATGGAAAAAGTAGGAGAACATAGAGGTATTACATTTATTGATGACAGCAAAGCGACAAATGTGGCTTCCACTATAAATGCGCTTTCTGCTTTTAAAAACAAAAATATTATTCTTCTTTTAGGTGGACAGGGGAAGGGTTATCCATATGATGAAATATTTAAGTATGATATAAAGGAAGTTGTAACCTTTGGAGAAGAAGGTAAGGTTATTTTTGAGTGTGCAAAGAAATATAATAAAGTAGGACAAAACTTTTCCACTTTTGAAGATGCTTGTATATTTACTATGCACGAAGCAAAAATTGGGGATGTAGTTTTGCTTTCGCCTGCATGCTCAAGTTTTGACGAATTTTCATCATATGCTGAACGTGGAGAAAAATTTAAAGAAATTGTTTTGAGGTTTATTAGTGAACAAAATTAAAAAATTGAAAATATTAAATGCTTTTTCCATAAAAAGTGATAAAAAAACGCAAAAATTCGATAAAACAATATTTTTTGTGTATTTTTTAACATTTTCTTTGGTGGCTTTTGGTTGTTTGATGGTATACAGCGCTAGTTACTATACTGCTGGTGTTCGCTATGGGAATGAATACTTTTTCCTTTTAAAACAACTGTTAGGTGTTGTGCTTGGTATTTTTGCTATGATTTTTTTCACATTTTTTGATTATCATATTTTAAAAAAGTTTCGCTATATTATTTTAGCCGTTTGTATAGTTTTATTAATATTAGTTTTTGTTCCGGGCTTTGGTGTGCAAAGTTATGGAGCAAATCGTTGGGTTAATTTTTTTGGAATTTCCATTCAGCCATCCGAAATTACGAAATTTGCTTTGATTTTGTTTTTAGCATCATATCTATCAGAAAATCATGATAAGATAAAAACTTTTAAAGGTCTTTTGCCAGCACTTATTGTAGCAGGT
>CALVTF010000002.1 GCA_944360025.1 uncultured Clostridia bacterium | reverse complement strand
AGGATGCTTGCCATTTAATGATAATTCATATGCAATTTCACAGCCTGTAAGACCACCACCGATAATAACGACATTGTCTCCAACATTTTTATCACTGAGAAGATAATCACAAGCCTCAATTGTCTTTTCAAAGCCTGGAATTCTTGCCTTTTTAGGGGTTGCACCTGTTGCAATTACAATTTCGTCTGCATCAATTTCGCTCAAATCTTTGATTTCTGTGTTGAACTTAACCTCAATAGGTAATTTTGCAATTTGTTTTCTATACCATTCAATGAGCATTCTATCCTTTTCTTTGAAAGAAGGAGTCGCTGCTGCAATAAATACACCACCAAGTTTATCAGTTTTTTCATAAATAGTCACTTTGTGCCCACGAAGTGTGGCAATTCTTGCCACTTCAATACCACCGACGCCACCGCCGATAACAGCCACTTTCTTTTGTTTTTTGGCTGGAACAATATCAAATTTATGATTTTGCATTGTTATAGGATTAATCGCACAACGTGACATATGTTGTGTGTCAGCCATAGCAGCACCATTAGCAATACCTTTATAATGTGACATTGGGAGGCAAGCATTGTGACAACAAATACATGGTTGAATTTCGTCAAGTTCGTCATTTATGAGTTTTGTTACCCATGTGTGATCAACAAGGAATTGTCTAGCCACACCCATAGCGTCGATTTTTCCTTCCTTAATTGCTTTTGCTGCAGTCACAGGTTCCATTCTACCAGCACAAACAACAGGAATGTCAACGAATTTTTTAATATGAGAAACGTCATCAAGGTTACAGTTAAGTGGCATATACATTGGTGGATGAGCCCAATACCAAGCATCATAAGTTCCATTGTCAGCATCAAGCATATCATAGCCGGCATCTTGCAAATATTTTGCCGCCTTTTCGCTTTCTTCCATATTTCTTCCAACTTCAGTATATTTTTCGCCCGGAATTGCTCCTACACAGAAATCTTTTGTCTTTGAAACAACAGAATAACGAAGAGAAACAGGATAATCTTGTCCGCAAAGTGCTTTTATTGCCTTAACAACTTCAACAGGGAAACGATAGCGATTTTCGAAACTACCACCATATTCGTCAGTTCTTTGATTAGTATATGCAGTAGTAAATTGATCAAGAAGATAGCCTTCATGAACAGCATGGATTTCCACACCATCAACTCCAGCATCTTTACACATTTTAGCAGTTTTTGCAAAAGCATCTATCATTTTTTCGATTTCTTTCTTGGTCAATGCTCTTGTGAGCCCACCTTCAACCCATCTTGCTGGAAGTTTGCTTGGAGAAGCACAAAGATATTGAATATCAATAATAGGTTTTAATAACGTGTTTAAAAATTTTGATTTAAGCATTGGAACCATACCATTTGGAACAGAGAAAGAACGTCCAAATCCAGCGGTTAGCTGAACAAACATTTTTGCTCCAGTTTTATGAAATTCTTCCATGTAAGGTTTTAATTTTTTGAAAGAACGCTTTGATTTATAAAGCCATTGCCCACCAATTAAGTTTTTAAGTGGAGCGATTCCTGGAATGATAAGTCCAACATTGTTTTTAGCAAGTTCCATAAAGAAATCTGCCGCATCTTTATCAAAATGATGAGGTTCCATCCAACCAAAGATGGAAGTTCCGCCCATTGGGCAAAGCACAATTCTGTTTTTAATTTCCACATTACCTATTTTCCAAGGTGTAAAAAGTGGTTCAAATTTCTTATCCATAACTATCTCCTTTTCCCATAATATAGATAAATTATAATAAAAATTAATATTTATGTCAAAGAAATTTAATAAATTTAGTTAAGAATTTTAAATATATTGACAAGTAAACATTATCTTGTTATAATGGATACTAATGAAAACTGCAGACAACTCTCTTATAAAAACTGACGGGGGGGAGGGAATTCAAAGAGAAATATTAGTATAGATATATTAAAATATATATCTATCTTTTTTGTTATTGCCATTCACTTTTCACATATTCCTGAACTTGTGGCTTTTTCTAGATTTGCCGTTCCAACCTTTTTTATTTTAAGTGGTTATTTATTACATAATAAAAATGATAAAAAGAGCATTATAAAGGATATAAAATTTTATATTCCTTATGTTGCTCTTTTACTAATCGTTCAACTTTTTGATTTTATATTGACAAGCCAGTTTCGAGATTTCATAGGCATTACTTGGTTTTTAGTTTCCTATTTTTTAACACGCTTTTATTACTATTTAATTTGCAATTATAATTTAAAAAAAGTGTTTTTCTATTTGATTCCAATTTTGCTTGCCTTTAATTTGTTTTTTGGAACGTATTCAAGATGCTTTTTTGGCGATTTAGCCATTGTGTTCTCAAGAAATTCTATTTTTGTTGGCTTACCATTTTTCTTAATCGGAGTTTTAATTCGTCAGTTAAATTTGAAATTAAACAAAGAGTTTTCAATTATTATAATCTTATTAGGTATATTTTTCTTAAGTTTTCAAATCCCTGAATTTAGACTTATGAACTCTAGACATGATTTTGTTGGAGATTTATATTTATACACAATTATCGGAAGTGTATTACTTTGCGTTGGTTGCATCAACTTTGAAGTTAATGTTCCATCAAAATATATCAAAAAATTACATTTAGATAAACTTAATTTTGGAATTTATCTTTATCACTCTATGATAGGAATTTTAATGCGTCCAATTTTAGCAGATAACTTATTTTTAATTTATCTTTTTTCTGCAATAATTTTTTACGTAATATCATTTCTAGTTGAAATAATCAAAAACAAAATGGTAGTCCAACAAAACTTGTGATAACTTAAAAAAACTATTTTGTCTCATTTTTTGCTTTTTGAATTCTTGTTCCCGTTTTCATTATGCGTTTTCCCGCCATTTCTATAAACTGAAACAATAACTTGTCAAGAATGTGGAGAGAAAAATGAAAAAGACTCAAAATTCTGCTCGAATTGTGGTAAAAGCATAGAAACCGAAATAGTCTGTTCACAATACGGAAAGAAAATTGAAAATAATGATAACTTTTGTCCACACTGTGGACAGAAACAATAAAAAGAACCTAAAAATTAGGTTCTTTTTTTATATACAAAACTCACATTCAAATTCTTGCATTTCCTAAAAAACTGTGCTATACTTAAAAAAGATTTGTTTCCGTAGCGTAATAGGATAACGCAGTGCCCTCCTAAGGCAAAGATTCCCGGTTCGATTCCGGGCGGGAACACCAAAATAATTTTTAATTAACATATTATTAGATGCATTTTTTATTTAATAAAAACTTATTTGCCGTATAGGTAAATTTGAATAGTGAAACTTTGATACAAAATTGCTTTAAAAAGGGTAAAAAACTTTGCTTGTAAATGGCAAAATTTTTTCAAATTTGAAAATTTAAAAATATTTTGAAAAATATTGTAAAACTATTTGCGTTTTTGTAAAATTTGTGATAAAATTAAGTTGTCAGTTTAAAAGTTATGACTCTTTTAAATTGACCATGATAGTGAAAGAGAATGTTTAAGAGTGTTTTCATTCAATTTCGCTATTAATTTGTTTGCTTTACCACTCCGAAAGCAAATAAATACATAACGACAAAAAAGAAAACAATTTGCATTTAAACGTCCTTTAAAATGTAAATAAAAACACTCTAAGGAGCACAATATTGTGCTCCTTTTTTATGAGGTAAAAATATAAAAAAGTGTGAATAAATCACACTTTTTTTATTTAAGCTGTTGGCAAAGTTTGTAATTCATATACTGCCATTACTTGAGTTGCCCCTAAAGGCAATGAAAGCATTAAATGTTCTCCATTTAAGTGTTTATGTGCCATATCTGTAGGAGTATTACCATTTAATGTTATTAACTCCCCACCACTAGATTTGATTACTGTATAACCTTTATCTAGAGCACTTCGAACGTCTTCAGAATCAGTTGAGAAATTCTTATCTGAACTATTTTCAGTAAACATATAACTTGCATGAGTATCTTCGTTAGAGTTCATATATCCAGAATCTAGCGCTAAAACTAGTAAATTTGCTTTCTCTGTTGTTCCAACACCATCTTTATTTGGTATATCAAAATATATTGAATTATACATTTTTGCTAATAAATCGTTTTCCAAATCTTTAACACTTGTTGCCACTGCTGTAGCAAAATTCAAAATAAACCAAGCTTCATCTCCGGCTATGTAATTTTCCATTACTGTTGCTTCATCAACTTTGAAACTGCTATCACGTTCAATTTCAGTTCCACCAATCTCTTCATCAGTATCTATGTTTTTTGCAATTTGACTTACTAGCATAACAACAGGACCGCCAAAACGTTTGAATTCAGAATTGATAATCTCATTATTATCAGATGCATAAGCAAAAATTGCCGAACTAAAGCAGTCATAAGTCTTAACGTTTGTTAATTTTAAATTCCCCTTGTCCTTATTTTCTTCAACTGTGGTATCAGAAACTTTTTGTTCACCAAACCAAGCAATCAAGAATTCTTTTGCAATTGCGTTTTCAACTTCTACTCTTGCATGCATAGATTTTGTAAATATTAAAGAGCCAGATAATTTTAATACTTCTTTTGTTGCGTCATCTGGGGTTGTAGGAAGGCCATCTGTTTCCCCTGTAGGATCATATGCATTACCGCCGGAAATTACACCTCCTGTATTTCCTTGAGCATTAAGATTAACAATTCTTCCAACTGAAGTTGTTGAATTGTCCGTTTTGCCCATGAAATTAAAAACTGCTGAATGTCCGACTGAATATTTAGCTTGGTCTGCTGTATAAACTGAAAAATTGTCTTTTGATGAATTTGATAATCCAAGAGAAACTCCTTCGGAAAGGACTTCTTTATTATCACCTAAAACTTTACCAAATTTAACAGAAAAGTAATTACCATTTATTATAAAGTCTTGACCTTCTTCAAGATAATGAGAATACAAAAGTGAGAAATCTCTCAAACTACCAGCAGCGTATGCACTTTCTTCTTCAGTTATGAAATATTCTTCTGGTAAATCATCATCAGAAACTAAAATGTTATTATGAATATAAATTCCATTAATAGCAGTTAAATCTGTGTAACCTTTTTCTGTTAAATAATCTTCCCAAATATCTGCAAATTCAAGTGTCTTATCATATTTTTGTGTATCAGAATTATAGAAAATTTTTTGAGAAAGTCTTCTTGCATAACCACTATTATCAAAATCTAATATATTAATTCTTCCAAGATCGTCTGGAGTATATGCATTCCAGCCATCTGCTACTTTAAATGTAAAAGAAATTGGTAATGTTGTAGGATAATCACTTAATGACATTTCAATTTTAAATGTGTGACCTATTGCAGTCTCTGTAAAATCAAATTCAAAATTGTCAAATGTATAGTATGTGCTATCATCTGCCAAAGCAGTATCATTATCATCCATGAAAACTTTAACATTAACATTGTAAGTTTCTGGCTCATAATCTTCAGTAATATCAGAACTATCTTTTGGAAGCAATATTAACTGAGGTTTAAATTTAAAACCATTATCATCACCAATAGTATACATTGCTTCAACATTATAAAATCCTGCTTCTTCTGTTGATACATTATTTTCTACAATTTCGTTATAAGTATTGATCGATTCAGGTACAAGAAAAGTATCTACCTCATATCTATTCCAATCGCTTTCAACTTTTATTGTTCCGAGTGCCAAAGTTTTATTAAAGCCTACAACTTTTGCTGTGATATTATAATCTTTGATTTCTAAATTGCCAGCAGTTTGAGAAGAAAGTCCATCTGTATATAACACAAACTCAGTGTCTGCATTAATGTCGCTTAAATCTTTATCTAACTCAAATTTTGTTAATATTAAAGTTTGATGATTATCAAAAGTAACTTTAAGTTTTGTTCCTACAAAATCAACAGTATCGGTTTCATAAAAACTTGTTGGCATATATACAACTTCATGGCTAACGATTTCAGTAGGTTCTGCTATTGTTACCACAACAGTTCCAAGCTTTAATTCTTGATTTTCAAATCCAACAACTTTTGCTGTGATGCTATAAGATTTAGCTTCTATATTCCCAGCAGGTTGTGAAGATAATCCACTTGTATAAATAACAAATTGTGTGCCCTCTGTTACTTCATTTATGTCTTTATCGATCTCATATTTTGTCAACACTTCGCTTTCATGATTTCCATATGTAACTTTTAATGAAATGCCTTCAAAAGTTACAGTATCAGTGTTTACGTAAGTAGTCTTTAAACCACTAACCTTATGTTCCGTTATATCTTCTGCAGTTGCACGTTTAACAGAAATTTTGCCAAGTGATAAGGTTTCATCAAACCCTACAACTTTTGCTGTGATATTATAGTCTCTTATTTCTAAATCACCAGCAGGTTGTGTAGATAAACCATCTGTATAAATTACAAATTGTGTTCCTGTAGCTACTTCACTTATATCTTTGTCAATTTCAAACTCAGATAAAACTACTGTTTGAAGATTGTTGTATGTAACACTAAGTTGTGTACCTACAAAGTCAACAGTATTTGTGTTAAAATATTCAGTTTCCATTCCACTAACTTCATATTCTGTAATTTCGGTCGCTAGTGCAAGTGTAACAGATACTGTTCCAAGCCTTAAAATATCATCAAAACCTACAACTTTTGCAGTTATTGCATAATCATTAATGTTTATGTTCCCTGCTTGTTGTGAAGATAGACCATCGGTATATAAAATAAATTGTGTATCTTCTTTTAATTCAATACCCTCAGATGGATCAATTTCGTATTTTGTTAATGTTTCTTTTTGATTGTTATCATAAGTTACTTCAAGTGAAATTCCGCTTAAATTAACCGTGTCAGTATTTACATAACTAGTAGTTAAACCATTTACAGCAAAAGACTCTACTTTTGTTGGATCATTATCGCCACAACAAGCAACCGAAATAATCCCAACAAAAACAAGCATTATTGATGCAAACATTGTTAACATTACTTTTTTCATAAACATCTCCTTTAATATTTTTTTTCTATTTTAACCTTTTATTCTTATTTTGTCAAACATATTTAAAAACTTTTTAATTTAGCGACACCTTATCATAACAATATCTGATAAACTAGAGCCATCCGTGGTTGTTATTGTCAATCTGACCGTCCCTGTATCTGAGAAAACAACTTCTCCATAACTATTAACGGTTGCGAAAATTACTTCATTCCCCTCTTCATCTAATTTAACATTGCCACTAAGCGAAAATCTTACTCGGTCTGGATATGATGCGTTTGTTGGTCCATAATCGTATTGAATAGTGACACTTGAATATCCTTCAATTTCATCATATTCAAGATATATGTATTTCTGGTTTCGTACTATATTATCATAATTGGAAATTGATATATAATTCATATAAATTTGAAATTGGTCGATAGAAGGCTGAAGTCCAAAGAAGGTCACCACTACTATTGAAATGATATATATTATTCCTATTAAAAAGATAACTGACTTTTTCATGGCTATATCTCCTTAAACATTATGCGTGCTTTGTAATAGAAAAGCCAGCACCTCAAGACAAGAAATGCAAGGGCGAAAAAGAAAAGTTTAAGCCAAACACCGCTCATTCCATCTAAAAGGAAGAAAATTGTTATTCCAAAACTTAATAAACTTATCGCAAAAGTAAGAAGTATAGATTTAACTTCGTTTGGATTAACATTACTTTGGCTTTTTATGCTTCTTGGATTCAAGAAATCAATTTCTGCACTCCAAATAATATGTGCATAAACTAAGAAAAGTAAAATAAAGAAAATTAAAACGCAATTACCGCTTCCTAGATTTGTGCTAACCAAAAATACAGAAGTAGAAGCAATAACAATAAGTGTACTTGCAATAAAGTTGTAACATAGATACGGAAGCATAAGTTCCATAGGTCTACAAGGCTTTGTTTTATTTAAAATCCATGCTTCGCCATCCTTACTATAAATACTTGAAACATTAATATTATGAGCAAGAGCGAATAGTAAAATAATCAATATATTAAAAGAAATTGCAAGGTATTCGCCCATCATTCTGGTGTTTATTGCTGCATAAATTGTATTTAAAAGCAGGATTGAAATTGGCGCTAGTATTATTGTTGCAAGAGTGGTGGAAAGAACATTTGTGTCCCGCAGTGCTTTTTTGGTTTCATTAATACAAGATGAAAGGAAACCGTTTCGAGCAACATTGTTACGTTTTACCGTTTTTCCGCTGTCAAATTCAAATTGTTTGGATGCCATTTTAAGATAAAGAGGACGAGAAATCAGATAATTTAATCCTATCAAAACTAAAATTACAGCAAGCATAATTAAAAGCACAATATAGGAATATTCTGTAAAGAGGACGCTTTGCATCCCTTCAAATCGTCCACAAAGGAAAATAGTTATCGCATAAAATACGAAAAATTTATCACTGAAAAATGATAGGAAGTTTCTTATCGCCTGAGAAACAACAGACCAACTTCGTATCAAATTTATATCTTCAGGAATAGCATTTATAGCCAAAACAACAAGTGCGATAACTCCAGCCAATATGAGCATAAGTAAAATTACTTTAATTATAGGATATCGATTAAAGAAACGCAAAATAAAGTATACCGGAAAAGATAATATGGCTCCAAAAAGCACAGGAATGAGAGTAAAAATGGTTATCATTATTGGAAACCAAATGAAATACAGAAACGGCAAAGACGAAATAAGACCATAGGCGAAAAAGACAGGAATGATAAAACTAAAATTTTTCTTTACTTCATATATATAGTAAACAAGCATTTTTGATAAGAAAAGTGCATTAGCATTCACAGGATATGTAATCAATATTTGATTGTCTTTTGAATAATATAATGTTTTGGAAAGCCCAACGGTACAAGTTAACAGATTGAGGATAAACATTATAAAAAACACCACCGACATAACGCTTATAGGGATATGGTTTATGGCGGAGAACAAATTGAGATATTGACAAAGGAAGAGAACAACATAGGCAAGTGCAGTAATAACAGCGAAGCCGAGGATAGAGAAAATCACTTTAAATGTGGTTTTCTTTTTGCTTTTCAAAAACGAAAAGTCAATTTTTTCCTTTACTTGCATTAAAAATAGCGTTTTAAGTTTGCTCATATCCTTCCTTATTTTTTATTACGAACTTCAAATTCGTTTGTAGTATAATTTTCTTTTACAATAGAACCTTTTTTTATCTTCTTAGCAAAGAATTTGCTGGCTGGTACTTCTTCCTTTTCTTTTTTGCTTTCCACTCGCATAGCCTTACTTCCAATTTGGTCGTCATTAATTATGTTAAGGTAATATTGTTCCAAACTAATTTTTTTTGCTTTCAACTCTTCTAACGAAGTAGATGCTACTATTCTACCTTTTTTTATAATGGAAATTCTATCACAAAGTTTTTCAACAATGTCAATAATGTGGCTTGAAAAGAAAACTATATTTCCATTCTTAGCGTGTTCCTTCATACACTCTTTAACTTGGAAAATAGAATTAGGGTCAAGACCTGTCAAAGGCTCATCCAATATCCAAACCTTTGGGTTATGCACGAGAGCGGAAATTATGGCAACTTTTTGTTTCATGCCATGACTATATGTCTTGATTTTGTTATCAAATGCATCTTCTAAAGCAAGAATTTTTATGTATTTGTTTATTCTTTCGTCACGACTTTTCTTATCCACTCCATACAAATCGGCTATGTAATTTATAAACTCTCTACCTGTCAGATTTTCATATAATGCATAATGGTCTGGCACAAAACCGAACTGTTCTTTGGCAAAAAGTGGTTGTTTTTCTATATCGTAGCCATTTATTTCAATACTGCCTTTGGTTGGAGGCTGAATCCCAACTATACATTTTATAATTGTACTTTTCCCTGCACCATTCGGTCCTAAAAAGCCAAATATTTCTCCCGCTTTTACCTCTAAATTAACGTCGTAAGCAGAATAATACTTACTGTTCCCATATTGTTTATAAACTCCATTCACACAAAGTTTGTCAATACTATTCTTGTTCACTGCTTCATACACCCCCTTAACTCCATATTTTACACAAAGCGCGTGTTCGTCTAATTTGTATTTTTTGTTTTTCTCTTCTAGTTTCAAATAAAAATCTTGTATTTGAAAAATAAAAGCGTAAATAAACCACATACCAAGTCCCAAAACGACATAAACTAGGAAGAATAAGAATTGATAGAGAGGATAAAAAGTAAAAGTTAAACCACTAATAGTAAATGACCAAACAAAATTATCCCTCAAATTTTCCGCCCAAAGTCCAAGTTTATCCGCAATAAAATCAGAATTGATAAAGAAAAAGTCAACATTAATGTCATAATTCGTAAACCATGCGTTTATAATTAAAACTAAAAGGAAATAAATTAAAAAGCCAATCATGGAATACTTGAAATGTTTAAGTCGCGGTCTTTCATAAATGCCTAGAAGGATGATAAGCACCGGCATAGAAAATGCTAGAGAGTGATTGGTCCAAAATCTGACAATAGATGGAGTAAAGAACCCACTCGCATCTGCATAATTTGGAATAAGCATTGCCAAAAATGCACCCAAAACATTAATAAAAAGCGTGAAATAGAAAAGTTTTTCTAGTTTAAACATTAAACAAATTGGAATGATAAACATGGCGGTGTTACAAAGATGAAGTGGCCATCTTGTCGGCTCTAAAAATCGTGCAAAATCATAATCATAACAGTATGAAATTAAACCGACTAGTGATATGTACAAAAGTGCCATACGATTGTATTCCTTATCTTTCATCTTGCGCTTTAAAAGAAAATACATTCCAATCAAAAAGATAAATGTTAAATATAAATACAATCTATGATAAAAAGATAGGTCTTTTGTCCCCATACTTCCAAAGTTACCAAATAACGCTTGAGGAACAAACGGAGGAACGGAAAGTAATAAAACAATAGGCAAGGCAATAGCCATTTCAATTAGTTCTTTTTTAGGAATCTTAAAATAATTCTCTGTCGCAAAAATATAAATACTATAAAGAAAAGAAACTGCCACTTCAATAGCAAAAAATGCACCACAAAGGTTGATTTCGTAAGTCCCGGTGTAAGAATATATAATTTGCTCCATAAAAGCAATATTTAAAATACTGACAATTAAACAAAAGGTTTTAGCAAAATTTCTTAAAATTTTATATTTAAAAAATGGTAACATGCAAAGAATGACAACCGAAGCAATCGAAAGCCAAACAAGAAGTGTAACCATAAAGCATTCAAAACTTGTGGAATACGGATTTTGGTATGTGAGCCCAACTACATTTTCAAGAAGAGAAGTGTCAGTTGCAAAATATCTCATAAAAAAACAAAGGGCGAGAAAAATAGAAAAAATCTTTAAAGTTAAATTTATTCTTTTCAAGATAAATTTCTTTAAACTAAAAAATAAAATTGGAATTAAAAGTAAAAATGCTCCAAAAAAAATATAATTCACAAACTTCCCCTTGTTTTTATAATTTATCACTTTTAAATTTTTATGTCAAAGGAATTGAATAGGTTTGTAAAATATTTCCTAAATTTGTCGATTATTCATAAAAATTGAAAACTAAGTTATCCACTTTTCCACACTTTCATAATTTTTAAAAATAAATTACTTCAATAAATATCTATACTACATACAATTTTTAGTATTTACTTTTGAGATTTTTATCTCTCAAACTCTAACATTGGGAAGAATTTGCACTCCATCATTTCCACATTTTTTTCCTTCGATAACTACTAAATTTATTATCTTATGACAATTCTCGGTAAAAAACATTCTTTTAATTTTAATATCATTTTTTTCACATTCATAGATAAGTTCACAAAGTCGAGAAGCAGGATAGATAAGATAAAATCTCCCACCATATTTGAGCATTTCGGCAGATACTCTTATTAAATCTTTTAAAGTTAAAAATACCTCTTGTCTAGCATTTTTTCTAACGCTTTCCGGCGAGTCATCAACAGGGAAATAGGGCGGATTAGAAAAAACAACGTCTTGACTTCCCACTTCCAAATATTTTCTAAATTTTTTTACGTCATCACAAATTAATTCTAATTTGTCACTTAAATTGTTAATTTTTATATTTTTTTCGCAATTTTTTTGCATTTTTTCTTGAATTTCAAATATTTTTATTTTTTTAAATCTGTTTCTTCCTGTGATAAGAATGGAAATTACGCCATTCCCGCCACCAATTTCTACAGCGTTTTCTTTAGATTTAAGTTTAATAAAATTTGCAAGAAGAATACTGTCAGAAGTAAAAGTATAGTCGCTTTTATTTTGAATAATTTTTAGATTGTTACAATCTAAATCTTCCAACCTTTCACCTTTTTCTAATTCCATTTAATCTTCCTTTTTAAATTTAATATCGTCTAGATTATAGGTTTTTATTTCGCTGTCATCACCTTTAACAAATTTTATATCCACTTTTCTATCCAAAAGATTATTATAGACAACCACACCTTTACCATCTAGCGTTTGAACTTCACTTCCAAGTTTAGGCATAAGGCGAATAGACTCTTGATATACAGGATTTTCATAAGACAGGCAACACATTAATTTCCCACAAAGTCCACTTATACTTGTTGGATTAAGAGACAGATTTTGGTTTTTAGCCATTTTCATAGATACATGGTCAAATTCCCCAAAATTTTGTACGCAACAACAAATTTTTCCGCATGGACCAAATCCGCCCATCATTCGAACTTCATCACGGCTTCCGATTTGCCTTAATTCTACTCTTGTTTTGAAAGTTTCGGCTAATTTTTTGACAAGTTCACGGAAATCAACTCTGTTTTCTGCTGTAAAGTTAATAATAATTTTGGAATTGTCAAAACTAGCCTCAGTTTTAACAACCTTCATCTCTAAATTAAAAGATTTTATAATTTCTTTAATTTTTGGCGTTAGCTTTTCCGCTTCTTTGTCGTATTCTTCCGCCTTTTTAACCATTTCAGGTGTTGCAATTTTTATAACATTTTTGAGTGCTGAAACAAGTTCTTCCGCCTTAACTTCTTCCGCTTCTTTTACAATCACTCCAAGGTCTTGACCTTTTTCTGTTTCCACAATAACATAATCGCCTTTTTTAAGGTCTATGCCATTTGGAGAAAAACTATAGATATGATTGCTATTTTTAAATTTTACACCAACTACAACTATTTGCATATATATTTAACCTCCAGAATTTTCAACAGTAAATTATCAACCGAAACCAATAAATTAGCATTAAAGCGTATTTTTTCCATAAAGTGAAAAATTAAATTGTGTATTCCACAAATTGCCTGTACCGAAAATTCATTTTCCACCATTTTTAAAATTGGTAAATACTCTTTAAGTAAACATAAATCTTCTTTTTCAGATTTAATCTTAATCATATCTTCAAGACAAATAGAATAAATCTTTAAAACAAGTTCTATATCATTTTCAAATTCTAAAAATCTTTTAGAAAAATGTAAAACTTGCGAACTATTTTTCATTTCACTAATGAGGCTAACTGCAAAATCAACTATATCCGACAAATTCTTTTTTCTTGATAATTCTACCGCTCGTCCGATATAACCTTCGCTTAATGTGACGGCAAGAGGATTTTGACAAACTTTTTTAAGTTCCTCATCTTCTAATTTTTCAACATAAATTTTGTCACAACGAGATTTTATCGTTGGCAAAACTTTGTCCGCAGATGCACAACTGATAAGAAAATATACATTTTTTGGAGGCTCTTCCAAAACCTTTAATAGTTTATTTTGAGCCTGCTCTGTTGAATTGTCAATATTTTTAATAATAAATATTTTATTTTCTAAATTCACAGGTTTAACAAAGGTTTCTTCTACTATTTCATTAGAATCTGCCACTAAAAGTTTCTCCTTGTTTTTCGGAAAGACTTTTATATCCAAATCCGCCTCTTTTAAAACTCTTAAAAACTCACTGCTATTTTCATCAAACAACTGATATGTTTTATAATTGAGCATTAGCGCAGTTAAAACTAAAATTATTTCACTTGTCTTTTCATCCTCACAAAGAAACATAACAGAATTCGAGAAAGTTCCTTCCTCTTTTTTTTCTTCAAGTTTTTTGTAAAAGTTCTGGTTCTTGATAATTTCTGCTAAACTCATATAAATATTTTATCACATTGCCTTTAAAATGTCCACAGTTTGCATAAAAATTAAAATTTTTAAATATAAAGCACCTAAATAAATAATATTTCTGATAATAAAATTCTAAAATTAAATAATTTAGAATAAAAAAATACATAAAAAATTAATTTTTATGCATTTTTTCGCGATATTTTTAGATATTTTTAGTCTTTTTTCTATTTATTATTTTTCTTTCAATAATTTTATAGATTTCGCCAATAAATATAATAGATACAGAAAATGTTAAAACAATAAGCCAACAAGATAAATCAAGAGAGGTGAGTTTTAATAAATTTTTAAAATCTGTCGTTGCTATTATTAATAAAAGTCCAAAGCCAACAACCATTGAAAGTGTGAAAAATTTATTTTTAAATGGATTTGATTTAAAACAAGACTCTTTAGAGCGAGCGGTAAACATATAGAAAAGTTGTATGAAGTTTAAAGTATAAAACGCCATCGTCATTGCTACACTTTCGTTATATAAATAGAAACCTATGAGATATGATGCTAGTGTTAAAACTGTTTGTATTGCACCTAATATAAAAATACTTACACCAACGCCATTAGAAAACAGTCCGCTCTTTTGATTACGTGGTTTTTCATTCATTACTCCACTTTCCACTTTTTCCACACCAAGTGCGATTGCTGGAAGGCTATCGGTAATAAGATTAACAAAAAGAATTTGAACAGGAAGAAGAAAAGTTAGATTTGGATACATGATAGTCAAGAAAAAGAGTGCAAGAATTTCTGCCATGTTAGCAGAAAATAAAAATTTTATGGTCTTTTGAATATTGCTATAGATTTTTCTTCCTTGCTCAACAGCCACAACAATTGTGGCAAAATTATCATCAGTTATAATTAAATCTGCGACTTCTTTTGTAACGTCTGTTCCACTTTTCCCCATACCAATTCCTATGCTTGCCTTTTTCATGCTCGGAGCATCATTGACACCATCTCCTGTCATTGCCACATTATGCCCATTCTTTTTTAAGGCTTCCACAATGCGAGACTTATGACTTGGACTAACCCTTGCAAAAACATTTATCTTTTCCACAACTTTAGAAAATTCTTCATCGTTATATGTGTCTATCTCTTCTCCTGACATTACTTCTTTTTCACTCTTTGCAATACCTATTTTTTTTGCAATAGCAAAAGCCGTATCCTTATAGTCCCCAGTAATCATTATTGGTCGCATCCCTGCCTTACGACATTTCTCAACGGCATCATATATTTCTAGTCTAGGTGGGTCTTGCATTCCACAAAGTCCTAAAAATATAAGATTGTTTTCCTCTGTCCCTTCACTTTCCTTGTAAGCAAAAGCCAAAACCCTCAATGCTTCCTTGCACATGGACGAGTTAACTTTTAAAATTTCCCTCTTATATTTCTCATTCATTGGCAAAACTATATCATCTTTTGCTATAAAACTGCATTTTTCTAAAATCCTGTCCAAAGCACCTTTTACAAACAAAATCTTTTTCCCTTCAACTTCATTTAAAGTTGCCATCATTTTTCTCGCTGAAGTAAAAGAATTTTCTTTTAGCCTTTTACATGAAAGTTCTTCTTTTAAAACCCCATTTTTTTTAGCATAATTTAAAAGTGCAACTTCTGTTGGGTCACCAACATAACCATTTTTGCCAACCTGAGCATCACTACATAGCACCATATCTTTCAAAAATAAATTAAAGGTTTTATTTTTCTTGGAAAAATTACAATAAATTTCTTCCACAGACATTTTATTTTGTGTTATCGTTCCTGTCTTGTCTGAACAAATAACGTCACAACACCCGAGTGTTTCTACAGCATGCATTTTCTTGACAATAGCCTTTTGTTTACTTAACTCCGCTATGCCTAAACTCATAATGATTGTGATTACCGCGGGCATACTTTCGGGAATTGCCGCCACTGAGATGGCAACTGAAGTTAAAAAGGCATTCAAAATTTCATCAGGTTTTGCCACAACTTCCAAAATAAAAGTTATTCCTGCAATTAGTAATATAAGATAAGTCAGAATTTTGCCAACAGATTGAATGTCTTTTTGAAGAGGTGTAAGTTCTTTTTTTGTTTCCTTAATACTTTCTGCAATTTTACCAAATTCAGTAGCTTTTCCTAAACTTACCACCACTCCTTTTGCATGGCCATTTTCCACCACGCTTCCGCAATACGCCATGTTTTTTCGTTCCGCAACCGGCAAATTCCTATCGTATACAACTTCCGCATTTTTACTTACACCACCACTTTCTCCGGTTAGCGAAGCCTCATTAACTTTAAAATTTACTGTTTCGATAAGTCTTAAATCAGCAGGAACGATTGAGCCTGCTTCTAAAACCACAATATCGCCAAAAACCAAATTACTACTCGGAATTTTCTCTACTTTTCCATCACGTAAAACTAAAGTTTCTGCTTCTGTCATTTTTTTGAGGCTTTCAATCGCTTTTTCCGTTTTATGCTCTTGAAAAACTCCAAAAATGGCATTCATAATAACTATTCCAAGAATAATAGCACCATCTATAATTTCGCTTGTGGAATTTTCAACAATACCTATAATAATTGAAATAATAGCGGAAATAAGAAGAATTAACACCATTAATTCTTTTAGTTGTGCTAAAAATTTTATGAAAAGATTACTTTTCTTTGCTTTTTTTATGGCAAATTCACAACTTTCTTTAACTCGCGAATTAACTTCACTATAAGAAAGTCCATTTTTATTCGAAGAAAAATAATTTAAACTTTCTTCTATTGATTGTTTATAAAATTCCATAATTCTCCTTGTAATTAAATATACAAGGACAAGATTTAATTTATGATTTTTTTATATTTATTTTCTCGATTTTTTTAAGATTTTAAACTATAAAGAATGTGGTAAAACCAAGTAATACAAGATAAAGAGCAAACCATTTTAAATTGGCTTTTTCGGTAAGTTTCATCATAGACTTAATAGCAAAAATTCCACTTAAGAAAGCAATAATAAACGCTATAATTATACTTACTATTGGAAAATTAATTTCTATATTGCCAACACAAATTTCATATATTTCCATTACCATAGAAAGCAAGATTATTGGAATACTCATAAGAAAAGAAAATTTGGTGGTATCTTTTTTATCTCCATCCGCAAGAAGCCCTGCACATATTGTCGTTCCAGAACGTGAGATACCCGGAAAAACAGCAAAGCCTTGAGCAATTCCCATGATAACTGCTATTTTATTATCTACCGCTCTTCCAACCTTCTTTTTTGTAAGATATTCGGTCGAAAATAAAAGAATAGCGGAAATTATAAAACACAAAGGAAGCAATAATCCATTAAATGAGGACTTAATTAATGGCATTAAAATTAATACAATAATACAAGTTGGAATTGTGGCAAGAACAAGAGTAATCGTTTTTTTTGAAAATGGATGACGAATAAGTCCCCAAATATCTTTATAAAAAACGACAACTATAGATAAAAGTGTGGCTAGGTGAAGGAGAATACTTATAAACAAACTTTCTTCAATATTAAAAAGTTTGGACAACAGCACCAAATGCCCACTTGAACTGACCGGTAAAAATTCGGTCAACCCTTGGACAAGCCCCATAAAAAATAAAACAAGGTAAATGGACATAATGCCCTCCTTGTTTTATTATATTTATTAAGGCTTATTTTAATTCAAATCTTTAAAAGTAGTATTCTTATGGATAAAACTAAAGCACCACGAGGAAGTTGCACGCTAATGCGTGCGAAAACAAAGTTTTCAAATTTTTAACATGTTAAAAATTTAACTTCCTCTATCTTCGCTCTAATTCTTCTCTTTGTTTCTTCTTTTTCTTATTCCAAATAAGAAGAGCCACAAGAAGAATAATTAAAAGACCGCCAACTCCCACAATCACAAAGACATACCAAAGGTCTTGTGTAGATATTATAATTGTGGCATTTTCTCCAAGCACACCAAACAGTCCTCCATAACTTGTTGAATCATAAATTCTTGCAAGATAAACGGACGTTATTGTGTATCCGTTGAAATTAAATGTTCCATTAAACGGATTTTCTTCTGTTCCAATAGGAGTCCAGAATTTTTCACCTAAATTGAGACTTTCTGTAAGTCGATAATTTGCCTCTGAATATTTTAAACCGTCTAAGTTATAAGCGCCTTCATTAATCTTTTCCATATAATATGTTAAATCATCAACGCTCGCAATAATGTAAGGATTATCTTCGGTACCATTGCCGTTTTCAGTGTAATCACCCAAAACTCCAAAATACAATCTTTCGTAGATAACTTCTAGAATTAATGTGCCTGCAATTTGATTTTCTGTTAAAAATTCCGAAGTGAAAGTTATAGTATTTGTCGCACTATTATAATTCTCTGTAACATTTATACCATTCCCTCTATTAGATAAAATGTTAACTTCTTTTATAGCGTATCTCATATTAACAATCGCATTTATGTTAATATCAACGAAAATACTATCAATAATAACACTAACTGTTTCCCCGCCATAAGCAAAGTAACCGGCATTAGAAGCATTGTTGTTGTCAGTAGCATTTTCAAGATAATCCTCAGACTCAAAGTCTTGTCTAATATAGAATGCCACACTTTCTCCTGAGAAGGTTGGTATAACTTGAATAACTTGACTTGCAAAACTTTCATCTATAGTGAGCGTAAAGTAATAATACTTTTCATCTATATTTAAAAGTTCAACGCCATCTATATTCCACTCTGCACCATAACCAAAGTCAATGCTTGTTAAGAAAGTTAAAGTATCCCCCACTCGGACAGAAAGACTTGTCACAGTTTTAACAAACGTACCATTATTATAACTTCCTAAACTTCTTGCTGAAATCCCACCTGAGCGAGAATCTATTTGAAGAATAACAATTTGACCATTTGTTGTGTCGTATTCGTCGAAACGCAGTGTCACACTCTTTCCTTGACAATATAGGAAGAAGGTTGTGCTTGAATTTATCGTCAAAGTAACTTCTGGAGTTGTATATCTCATATTGTTTGAAACATTAATCCAATATTGGAAGGTGTATCCATCAGAATCTAGAGCCACCAAAGTAAATTCACGCGTTGTATCAACGTATCCCTCACTAATAAGCGTTCTTGCTACGCCGTCATCTGTGACTTGTCGAATCTCATATTCCATATCTCCACCATAGAGGATTACGTCAACTTTAGCAAAATAGTAAATCTGAACTTGCACTTCCACAATTCTGTCAAATTCGTTTGTTGACCATGGAACTGAGTCTTGGAAACTTACAACGTCTGTAAGCCAATTGCCATTTGCGTCACGTTGCCTAATAACAAAGCGATAGAAACTATATCCAGAAAGTTCCGGTGCTGTGAATGTAACATTTGTATCAAAAGCGACTTCAAGATAAAGTGGAGAGTTTTCACTGAACCAAGAATTGTATTCGTTAATTCCTTGAACAATATCAAGTGCGTCCACATTAACAATTATATCTGGAATAATTTCAAAAGTGAGTTGTGTTTTTAGATAAATCCAATATAAGTAAAGTGAAATTACAACTTGCCCATCAATTATTTGAGCATTTTCGGATAATACAAATCTATTATTGCCCTCATCTAGAATATATCCGGTTTCCATGAAATTCAATGTTGCCTGACCCAAGGCATTGATATACTGTGTCCCTTGTCCATTTTCGTTTGTGAAGTAACCACCAAAATTATAATCATCTTTTGCTTGGACAATATCAAGATAGCCTCCCTTGAATGAGAAAAGTTCTTCATTGAAAATTAAATTTTCACTATTTGTTTCACTTAAATCTAATAATTCATGGAATTTAACATTTCTAATTTCAAGCAAAATATCAGACTGTTCATCCTCATCTAAAGTTGTGTCGCGAAGAAGAACAGTGTATGTTTGCGGAATAAGGTTGATGCTTATTTGTGTGTTATCCATATAACCTGAAACATTAAAAGTGATAATGTAAGTGTAATATGAATTTTCTGCTAATACTTGTTCGAAAGTGATATCAGAAAGAGTAACCACACTATTATCATAAGTTATAAAGGAAGCACTCTCATCAATCATAAAACCAAGACGAACATATGCTACGACAGTATAATTTGTATCAATAAAACTTGTCACTTTCATGGAAGCAAAATTTGTTCCATCTGACCAAACTTTATAACTATTAGAGTTGTCAGTTTTAAAATACAAATTCCCGCCTGAAACAATTTCAAGATTTTCGTTCACAAAGTTATAACTAATAATTTTCTTTTCCGCTTTAAAGAACACTTGAATATCTATACTGTTGCCACCAACAAATCCTGCAAATTGATATAAATAATAAGCCTGTCCTCCATCATCAAATCTACCTAAAGAGTTTACTGTTATGTTGGCACTTGCCGTCACATTTGTGAAGTAGTAGCCATCTCTTTCTGCATAAATCTTAAGATATATTGAACTATTAGTATAAGAAATCACTGTAAAATCTCTTACGTTAATAAGTTGCCCATTAAACGAATCGGACGAGTAGTGATTATTGGTTCCCGCAACGTAGCCATATTCATTTACACTTTCTCCATTTGCGTTAACTAAAGAGATATTTCCGGCAATTTTATCTTCTTCATATATACCATCGTAATCTAGCATAGATGAAACATTGATTCCCACTTCAATTGGATTCAACGAAACAAAGACAACAAAATTTCTACTGTTTTGGTCAACGAATTCAGTGTATGAAATGTATATTTCAACATTCCTATCCTCTGTTACTTCATCTCTAACGATATAATTTCTATCCACATTGTTAATTTCATAGAAGCCAAAGCCATAATAGTTATATCCATTTGGTATCGTTAGATATAAAGTCAATGATGAGCCATAGTAAAGTGTTGCTTGATTAACGTTTTGCGTCCTACTCTCGTCGGAATAGAAGATTTGTTCGTAAAGCATTTCATATCTTTCTTCTTCACTTCCAGAAGCACTATTAAGTTGATAATAATTATAAGTTACAAAAGTGAGTTCATATCTGAGTTTTGAAAATACTGCGTAAATAGTTACGTTATCTTCAATAACATATAGAGTCGGATTGTCGCTTGAGAATAAATTTAAGTTGTCTCTATTTAGACTAAATCCAGCAAATCCATAATCTTCAACAGCATATGCAGAAAGCGTTACCTCGCTCTCAAATTCTAAAGTAACAGAGGTCTCGCCATTTACAAAGGCCGCGTTGTTAGTTAATGGAACTTCCTGTCCATTTTCATCAAAACTTACAATTTCAATATTGACAGTAAAGAAATCTTTTGCGGTTTTAATAGTGAATGTTGTATCACTGTAAATATTGCTTATTTCCACATAGAAATATCTATCATATAAACTTGATGAATCATTAACTCTTGATATATCTACATTAGTATCTAAAACCGTAGAAGAAATTTCGTCAATAGTATAACCGTGTTGAATATTTGTATAAAAGGCAAAAGAGTCACCCGTATTAACTTCAAAAACATTTTCTGTTGTTATGATATTATTGACAACAAATTGAAGGTTATGGCTAGGGTTTTCGAAGATTACTGTTATTCTATTAAGTCTTTCTCTTGTTCTTATTTCTATATTTTGTGAAGAGTTAATATTATACAATTCAATAGTTACAACATTTCTTTCTTCGTCGTAAGTTACATTAAAGTTTGAAGTAAGTGACGTGTCTGTGAAGATATAACCTTTTTCAAGCATAACTTCTATTATTACATTGGTATTTGTTTCCACAATAAAACTATTTTCGCTAACTTCAATATCACTTCCCTCATTATCTTTTGCAGTTATTTGAACGATATGATCACCTAAAATTGTTATGACATTTTGATTAAGTCCACTTAAAACTTCTAGATAAACTTCAGGTTGTGCAGGAATGTTAAATTCAACAATTCCGATATTTCCTTCTGTCCTAAATGTTGAAACTATATTATCTTCGCCATCAAGATAATGATATTGAACGCTACCTATATTGAAGCCACTATTTAAAGTAAATTCCAAAACAAGTGTCGTATTATATGTTAAGTTTTCAAAAACATAATTTGTTCCACTTACATTATAATTTACATTTTCACCATCTATTTGAGCGGAATTTAACATCATATCCTCAAATGTAAGATAAACGGTGTTTTGTTGAATTTGCCATCTCGCATAAAGCACTATTTCGCTCGTGCTTTCAACAACACTTTCTCCTGTTATGGCTGTCTCGCTGTCTGCACTTACATACCATCCAACAAAATTATAGCCTGTTCGCAATGGTGTTTCAATCCAATCTTGTGAAGTATTAAACTTGGCTTGATATGGAACGACTATCTCTGCTTTGTCGTCCAAGTCATCATTTTGATAGTTTTCATCATAATTTAAGTTCAATACAACGCTGACGTCATAACCTCTAAAGTTTGGTGTGTATACAATCTCATAGTCATTTCCACTTGCATATACAAAGTTTGCTAATGGTGAACTTGAGAAGGCATCTACGCTAACAGTTGTCGTTGCTGTTCCTAAGTTGGACAAAGAGAAAGTATAGCCGGTAAGAACATTCCCTACACTTGTCAATGTTGGAAGCGTGCTAACCATCAAATCTTCAATTTCATCGTATGTTGTTTCCCACAAATACCTACCAACTGAATATTCTCTAAATCTATCATCTTCAAAAGTTGTTCCAATGGAGTTTGTTAAATCTAAAGTAACTGAAACATTTTTATAAGTATATTCAATGGCAATATTCATATCGTTTGTTAAAGAATTCACTACAAAAGTTGTCTCACTCTTGTTGCTTTCATCGTCGTAAGTTGTAGAAATTGAAATATTATCACTAACCACATAATCTTCGCCCGTCAATCGATTATAAAATCTTGCAACTTTGATATGTTCATCTAAGTCTATTCTAATAGTAAGAGTTGAACCATATGCAAAAGCACTAAAATATGTTGCTGTCGGCATTTCAAAATCATTTACAAAAACATTTGCATAATCTGTCGTCAATAAGCCGTCTTTTAATGTCGAAACGGTCACGTCATAACTTTCGGATGACCAAACTGCATTAAATGTTATTTCAATGTTTTCTTGACCTAAGAAGTATAGACCAAAATAATTATTGCTTTCATCGTTTAAGAGTCTATTTAGAAGATTGATTGTATTTCTGTTATTCCCCACAATAAAGGAGAATTTACCATTTGCATAACTTGTTGAAAGATTAAATTCATTCCCAAGTCCATTTAAGTAACTATATTCATTTGAGTTCTCAATAACTTCAAAATCTAAAGACCAATGGCTAAAGTAGTATCCTTCTCTTCCTGACAAAGTTGAAGGGAAGTTTGCCGCCCTTGTCGTATCTGAGTCTTGAGAGTTAGAAGTTAAACTGTCACTATATGCAAAAGGATAATTTAGTTTTTCGATTGTTTTAAGTCCGGCGGTGTCCACATTTGAATATATATTGTTATTTTCTTCTTCCGTCGCCCCACCCTTATTGAATTTAAGTGAAATTGTAATCGCGTTTATAACACCAGAAGTGTATGGTGTCAGAACATAGTTTTGAGCATCTTGACCGGTCAAAGTAAAGGTAACCTCAATGTTTGTGCCGACGTCTTGCGATAGATATTCGCCTTTTTCTACCGCAACGTCATCCCCTTCCACTTTTCCGTTATAGTCAAATCTTAACAAATTATTTTCATCAAAGATATTCGCATTTCGAGTGCCATCATAATATTTTGTAAAGATAGTTTGCAAATTCTCTTCAGTTTGTAAAATATTTAAAGATTTTGGAACTACTGTAAAAGTAGAAACAAGGTTTGAACCACTAATACCGTTGCAAACGAAACCATTTGTATCAATATAGAAATCGTCAGTTGTTAAACCTCTATATTGCATTGAATAAGTGCCTGCATTTAAGAAATTTGTTGAAGAATATGAAACCGAACCATTGTCTGAAGTTATAAGTTCAATAATCATTTGCATCTCATCTAATTTTTCATATTCATCAAGATTAATTGTCTCGCTATTAAATTGATATTCAATCACAACAGCGCCATTATATGTGTTTGCGTCACCATAAGTTGCTGTTTGATTGTTAATCATAACTCGAATTGGAGCAGGATTTATCTTGCCCGTCACAGGAGTTGCTAAATCAGATAATGTAAAGACAAGTTGATAATTATTATTTCCAATAATTTCACCATCCAAGCGATAGTTGTCACCAACGTATTTTGCCACACTTCCAAGTGCATCATAGAAAGTTATATTTAAAGAGAAGTTTTCGCCATTTATGATATTTGTTAGAATATCATTCGCATTTTCATAGTAAACAATTGCATTTTGATTGTCAAACTGTCTTTCAATCACATTTTGTTTAAAGTAAACCTGACGTTTTAGAACATTAACTTGGAAAGCAAAGAGCGAATTGTTTTTGCCGAGTTTAACTGTGAAATTACTGCTTGTCGCGTCACTGTTGTAAATATAGAAACTGCCTGAATTTTGTATCAACTCGCTTATAGAGAAACTTTGTGCAGTTATTGTTGCATCAAAAACAGAAGTAAGTCTTGTGTAAGAGTCAGAGCCCTCATTATAAGAATATAGATTAAGAATGAATTCTTGATATATATCAAAATCGACAGAATTATAAATTCTTAAAATATAATTACTATCTTCTAAGTTTACATTTAATGAAACTCTATCATATATGTTTCCATCATATTGGAATTCTAATGATATTCCTTCATTTAGATCTGTTATCTCAGACTCATCACTTGCAAGAAGATAAATTCTGTTTCCGGATGATACAATGCGATATGCTCCAACATTGTCAGTTACAGTGCCTATATAGTAATTATCTGAAGCCTCACTAGTTCCACTAATAGAAGCACCTGTAATATGATAATACGCTATTGCTGTTCCGTTATTTCTCACAAACTCAATTTCAATCGTATCACCATAACTTGTGGTATAACTTCTTATAAATGTGTTACTTAAAGTTTCCGTTGAACCATAAGATGCCATGTAAACACCTGGTGAATTAAATGTAAAGTCAAGACGTCTTTTTTCTATGTTGAAAGTTAAACTTGAAGGTGTTATATTGTAGTTTTGACTTTCCACTACTATATTTACTGTATACGCATTTTCACTATATGGAAGATAACCGCTTCCTTCAAAGTCTATCGTTTGATTTGTAATACTGTAAAGTCCGCTTGAAACATAAACTTTTTCACCTTGCTCGTCTTGATATGAAACTTCAAAACTTAAATTTGAATTTGCCGAAATTTCACCATATTGGAAAGAATTTTGAACTAAAGAAATTGTGGCGTCTTTCTTCGATATTGTCCCTAAAGTTGAAGCAGTCGTAAGCGTATAATTTCTTGAGGAGTCTCCTGCAAGTGTCAATCTAACAGTCTTGTTCGTACCGGCATTCGCATCACTATAAACACCTCGAACAATAACATTATCTCCTTCAAGTACCCCTTCTGTAATTGTCACTTCTTTAAAGGTTGTTCCATCGTAAACTTTATCAAACATACCTTCACTTACCGAAATTTCTCGAGGGGAAATAACAAAATTATAATTTTCTCTAAATGCTACATTTGTGTATCCTTGGGCTGTAGCCGAAAGATTAAGTCTATAACTTCCAACTGAAGTGAACTCATTAGTGCCTTGTGACGTTATTTCAATACTATCAAAAGTTAAGTCGCTCACAGGAACAAGTTGTCCACTTCCCGAATCATATCTAAGGAAAATGAAATCACTTTCAACTGTATAAGAGTCATCTTCATTTTCAACAGTAATTATAAATGTATTTTCGTCCGCTGTAATTGTATATTTTAACGCATTATAAGGACGCTCTAAGATTGATTCGTCTTCAATTTCAAGATAAAGAGTCCCTTCATAAGAGCCAACTTTAAAACCTAAATTGCTTGGGTTAATAACAAGATTGATATTTCCATTATAGTATACATTTTCATAAAGATCATTTTCTTCATTTAAGGAAAGATTATAATCTCCAGGCGTTGCAACAGTGTTCCAAATTGAATTTGGTGTATAGAAGTTCACTTGGAAAGTATCGCCGGTAGTTTCAAGATAAAGGCTTTGTTGATAGAAAGAATAAACTGTGTCAATTGCTGTGACATTTATAAATCCTTCCTCTATATCTAATTCGAAATTATATGGAAGAACTTGAACTATAACTTCGTTTTCTGTCAAATCAAAATCTTGGTAGTCACCGTCAATATTCAAAATGTATGTTCCAGCATATATAAAACCTAATGCATTTGTTTGAATATTTCCGCCACTTTGCGGAGCCAAAGAGTAATTCAAAGTGTAATATGAGTTTAAGAAAAGTTCGTTTAAGTTTTCTTCACCATCTACAACTTCAAAATCTATTAAATCAACAAGATTATTATTTAATAAATCACCATAGTTAAATTCATTTTTACCAGGTAAATATGATATAGAAAAGTTAATGTTTGCCTTCCTCTTTTCTATTGTACCATAAGTTGAATTTGTAGAGAGTTGATAGTTTTGAAGATTATTTGATGCCGTTTCTGTCGTATTTAAACTAACTTGCAACATAATGTTGTCACCAGCATGTACGTCCGCATATGTACCTTCAATGTAAAGACCTTGATGAGTATCTATATCTTCAATTAATTGATTGTCTAAATCAAGATATATCTTATCACTACCATCATACTCTTTAGAGAATGTAAAATTGTCTACATTCAAGGTTTGTGGAAGAATTTGAAGAGTATAATCTTGTGAAAAGACGACATTATTAAAGTAATTTAAAATTTCATCATTTTCATCTACTTTTACATTAAACGAATAATTTGCTGAGTTAAAAGCGGTATCGACCTCACTTCCAAAATTTGAAAGCATAATATCAATATCATTTAGAAGTGGAGTTATTATTGATAAAATATTTTGTCTTGAAATTACTTGTCCTTGAACAATATCATAAACAACAAGCGCCAAACTTTCAACTGTTTCACCATTAGAAATTACAAGTACATTCCCATCCAAAATAGAAACGCTATAGCCATTAATATCATAATCAACAGCAATGGTGTTTGAAATATCATCAGTGACTTGCCAATAAAGTCTTAAATCTCCTGTTTTTGTAATCGTAAATGTTCCAACAGGCGTTGTGAGACAACTATCAAGATAAAGAGTTCCGTCAAATAATTCTATATTACCATAAGATATTGTGAAGTTGTTATTATTTAAAGAAGTAAAACTTGTAAGATAGAGGTCATATTCTCCAATATCTTCTGGATAAGAACCATCCACTTGATTTCTATATAAATTGAAAGTAACTGATTGATTAGCAATTCTAAAACTGCTTGCAATCTCTGTGTCTACAGCATTGAAATTCTTTGTACGATTTAAATCATAAGTAGAAAGGTCTATGTTGTAGCGATTAATAATAAACTCAAATTCTGTGTTAAATACTGACTTATCAAAATCAAAATAGTTTTCGTTTATTGTTGCCTTGATTAAATATGTACCAGCATTACTAAGTGCCGAAACAATTTCACCATCTTTAGTTATAGAAATTGACAAAACGGATGATTCCCCATATTGATAACTTTGTGTTGTAGTAACTACACTATAATCACCAATACTCGTATCATAAATTTGATAAGAAAGCCTAATACTGAAAGAATTGGTATGGTCAAGTCCGTCATATGTTATTTCCGAATTAGAGGTAATAAATTCAATGTTTGTAAGTCGATTTCTAAAGAAATTTATGTCAAAATCAAGCGAAGCAGAAACTGACGTGTTATTATTTTGCTCTAAATCCAAAATGTAAGTATAATTATCTTTGATTGTAACGGTAAAACGAAGAGTATATGTTCCATTATCTAAATTGGTTCCGCCATTTTCAAAGTTTAATGCAAGTAAATAAAAATTTGAGTTTGAAACAATCAATGTTTCGCCTTTATATATCTCATAAACATAATTGAAGAATTCACTTTCTTCATTCTCCATACTTCCGACATTGTATGCTGAAAAACTGTTAACTGTTCCAACTGCATAATTAAATTCTGTTTGATTTGTAATCAATGATATTTCATCAATCTGCCAATATGCCCGTAATGTTATAGGATTATGTGGATTGTTTCTATCTGCTCCCACAAAAACATTTGAAACACTGTCAAAAAGATTTGTATATGAAAGTTCTGTACCATCCGGGAGTGTATATCTCAAATCACTGACAACAAGGTTCGAATATGTCAAAGTTAAAAGTGAACTTTCTGTTGATTGACCAAGTTGTAAAAGATTAGAATTTTCTTCTTCAACATTTGGAAGATTCATATCATAACTAACCCTTACAAGATCTGAGAATACGCCATAGTAACTTAAGTCAGTGATCGCACCATCCTCATAAACAATTTCATTTTGGAAGATTCCATCATCATTTTTTGTTTTGAGAGTAAGAATATATTCTGTTGTGCTTGAATAAGAGCCTGGCAAGTCATTTGGCAAACTATTTAAAATGTTGTAGTAACGTATGTAAGAATTGAATATTGCTTGATTTATTCTTATATTAACAGAAACAACTGCAGCCGAAGTATAGAATATAGGAGAAGATGAATTGTTGTCCTCCATTGTGAAAAGTAAAATATCATCGTCGGTAAAATATTGCCCATCAGGAAGTGGAATAGAGTTTCCACTTTCATCAACCACTGAATAGGTTTGCGTTGAAGCACTGTCTATTGAATAAGTGAATCCAAGAATACTAAAAAGACCATTTTCAAGATTTGCAGTTAAGTCTGCTGGAAAATCAATATTTCTGATTACTCCATCGCTCTCAGTATAGTATGTTGGAGTTAAATTGATTCTTGCTGTATCCACAACATTAAAGATCGTAAACTCAAAACTCTCATCTAAGATAAGGTTGAAATATGAAATATAGTTAATGTAATCATATTCTGAATTACCTGTAAAAGAAACAATACGTAAGTTAGATATATTGAAATAATTTGTTTCGTCATAGAAATTATATATTGTGTCGTGGTCCGCTGAACCAATATTGGACGTTGTTATATTTAGATTCACATAAATATCACTTTCTGAATTAAATTGATAGAATGTTGTTCCGTCGTATAGAAGTCTTGACTCTTGTTCGCTCCCCGCCCAAGATACCGTTGCGATTTCACCATTATAATAAGTTGACCTCGCCAAGGAATTATTTTCAAGTTTCAAAACTTGAACAAGCATATAAGCGTCATCAAGTACAATATAGAAATTCCCTAATGAGTCTTGGTTTACAACATAATTATTTAATTTCCCAGACTCAGTTTCTTGGATATAAGCACGGACCTCATAACTATAATTAGGAATGGTGTTTCCAATAGAATAAATCGCTATTGAGGTAATTGCGATTTCGCTTGCAATAACTCCACCAGCACTGTCAGAATTAAGAAGGATGCTGTTTACACTGTATCTTGCATTTTCACCGCCTGCTAAAATATTGTCTGTTAAGTCATTGCCCGAATTTGCCCCGTGAACATAACTAAATAAGAATAAATTTTCACCTAACAGTTGCGCTCTTTCTTGTCTTACAGAAGAGGCTCCCGTTAAATCAATGTTTTCATCACCACCAAAATAATATCTTCCTTCATAATATGAGAAATAGTCATTAAAAGTCCAATTTCTAAAGGTGTGTATATCACTCGTTTTTGTGTTGATTATCATATAATACTTCATAAAGAGGTATTCATACGCCTGTTCATCAGTAAAATTGTAACCTTCACTGCTTGACAAATAAGAAACTAAATCAGCAAAGGTTGCAAAACCATTGTATAATTCTACTTCCTCAGAACTACCGACAAGTGAAACCATATATTTTATATTTTGTAACCAAATAGAATTATCCGTACTTGGCTCAAAAGAAATTGTTGCTTGGTTTATAACTATTGTCAAATAAGTTGAATAATTGTAGAAATTTCCGAGATTATAAATTTCTGACAATTCATCAGTTAAGACGACAGACAAAATAAGAACATATTGACCTGCATTTTCTCCAACTTCAAAAGACCATACTCCATCATCTTCTGTTGGCATATTTATGGCAATCGAAGAATTTTCAGAAGAGAAACTTAAATCGACACCTATACCATAATCTCTACTTTGACCGTCTACTCCATAGATTAATTCAAAAGTTGATTCTGTATTTGTCACTAAAAGATTTGTGCTTGTAAAAGTAGAAAACTCATAAGTAAATACAGATATTTTATCTCCCGTATAATCATGCGACACTGCATTCTGGAAGGTTAAAGCTATCACCTCGTCATACGCCCAAGTAGCATATATAGTTAAGCAAACATTATTTTCACCAGCTTCAACAAATGATAGAATATCATATTGTAGCCGTCTATCTAATGTTATATGATTACTTTCTCCTCTTGCGGAAATAGAGTTGTAAGAATTATTACCTATATCTGCAACATAGAAACCATCAAATCTAAAACCAGATCTTGTAATATTGTTGCCATTAAATATTCCTAAATCACTTAAAACTACACCATTCAAAGTTGCCGTACTAAATGGTTCATAATAAGTAAGTTGTAAAGTTAATGTATCCGACTCTTCATTATCTATGTTAAATGTACCACCATTCGCATCCAAAATAATGTTGTAAACTTTTGGAGTCCAAAGTGCATAAACTTCCAAACTTAAGCCATAATTTGTTTCGTCTAAGATTTGGCTAGTACCTGTAATATAATTCGTCATATCGGCATTCTCTACAAGTCCACTCGTTTCACTGATTAAATAGTCTTTATATTGACTATAGTTTACACCATTATTCCCGCTTGCAGTTCTTACAAAGACTCTCCATCCCCTAAAATTGTATCCAGCAAGAGAGAATCCGTTACTGTCTGAAGCCAAGGATTTTGGTTCGTCATAAGTAGCACTATCTGAAACTGTTGTTCCTGTTGCATTTCCATAAATGTTGTTTCCAAGAATGGTATTATATCTGGAATCTCCACTGTAATAATATATTGAGAAATTATTAGGAGTCCAATTCCTTTCAACAGTAATAGCATAATCAGAATCGCCTTCTGAAGAATTTTCTGCAACAAAATAATTTCTTAAAGAGTGATTGGATGATACTGTTGATTGCGATGAATTTGCAATAACTCTCCAACTCTGCGAGGTATAACCCACTCTTAAGTTAAAGAAGTCATTTAAAGTTATGTAGTTTCGCGAGGTCAAACCTTCCATATTGGAAATAATCAAAATATAATTGTTGTTAATGACTTGGTTTAAACTTTCATTTTGACCAATTAAATAATTGTTTGAAAAATTTAAACTTAAACTATTAACATAATAAAATTTCAAAGTTATAACACGGTCGGTAGTTTCTAAATCAGGTATGATATTGTTTCTGTAATAAACTTCCACATTTTCATCATTAACACCAGAATTTATTTTAACTTCAAGTGTTTTTTGCCTTATTATAGGCACGATATAGAATATGGTATCTTCATATCCACCTTGTGAGATTTTATCTCTTAAATATGCAACAATGTCACTACCATTTACAGTTAAAGAGGTTTCGCTATCAACTTCATTTAGACTATCTTGTAACTTACTATTATCAAAATCATTTTTGTCTATTAAACTGTTATTCAAATTAGAATAATCATCTTGCGTTAAAATTGCATAGCCTGTAAAAGCGTAGAAATTAGTTTGAGAAAGCGTAAAATTAAAACTTCCATTTTCTAGTTGTGTATATGTGTCTTCCACACCTTCACTTCCGTCACTATGATAATAGAATCTTCCAAATAAAGCCGGAGCAGAGACACTACCGTTTGCTCCCGCACTCACACTTCCAATACCAGAGCCTGAAGTCATATAGAACTTGTCAGTCCCCATGCCGTTATAATCAGAAATTAAAAATCTTCCAAAGGTCACTTGATAGGAAACATATTTGCTGACATAAAGTGCTTGAATACTATATTCATATTCGACATTTGAACTTCCATTCTTTGTGAAGCCATTTTTATAATATGACAAAAACTCTGTCATACTCATTTCCACAACCGCTTCACCACTTTGATTATGTGTTGCAGGTGGAAAACTTGCAAATGTTGATTCATAATTTTCGCCATTACTGTCAGTGCGTTGAATTCTAAATCCATAGAAACTATAGCCATTGTCACTTTGAGTGTTGGTTGAAATTGTGAACGAATCCCCTGCTTTTATAGATTGAGCATCTTCTCTTTCAATCAAAATTGTGGTTGGATTTGTTGTGTCAGTAAAATAACTTTCTGAACTGTTTGTCACTTGATATGCCGAAGAAACTGAAATGTTATAATCAATTTCTTCCACAACAAACATAATATCAAAATCAACAGGAAGAAGATTGGCAGTTGGGAAATTCATAGTAAATGTATAATTATATTTAAACCACTCACTAGAATTTTCGCCTTCATGATTTACATACGAAAAATAAGCGTTTGCGTCCGAACCTGGTTCATATGGTATTTCCGTATCTTCCCCCTCTTCTGGGTCTGGGTTTATTATATTATCTGAATATTGTCCGTTTGAAATTGGAGTGACAAATAATGTCGCCTCATCATACCCCTGCAAATTATAACTCCCACTATCTACTGACTGATTCTCCAAAACTTTCCCAACAGTTGGGAGATTTCCAAAATCTCTATGAGAAAACATATAGTAATCGGTGTTTCGAACTGTGAAAGTGATATATGTATAGGTGTTTATATTTAAATCAACACCTCTAGTGTTCGAACTTTGCCCTAATTGTTCTTCATTACTTCCATAAACAATATCAATTTGTGGTAAATTAGCTGCATCTGAAATGTCGGTTAAGAGATTCCCATCTTTTGTGACAAATTTAAAGTCAAAACTTATTGTGGTTTTAACTTGAGCAATTTCAAGATAGTCAATAGTGTTGGAGTCACCAAGATATGATTCTAAAGTTGTGCCGTTATAATCATTTGGTCTTGCCAAATTGTAAAAAATCTTTCTTAACTCTTCATTGTCATCATAGTTTCCGTTTTCGTTTGTATCAGCATATCTTAAATATTTTGGTGCACCTTGATATTGAACAATTTCTGCTTCATCATTTTCCGTTGAAAAAATTAGTCCTGTGCTAGAATTTGTGTAATAATCAATATAGTATCCGCTTGAGCCATTCGGGACTTCTGGAGTTGCAGAAGTAGAATTATTAACATCACCCGTCTCAAAAGGGACAACTCCTTCCGTCATAGCAACAACTCTATCATTGATAATATAACTATCACTATCAAATGTAGGCATACCAGAATTACCAGAAATATTATAAATGGTTTGATGACGAATTCCATCTATTGTTTCTAATTGAATTAAATAATAATGATAAACACCATAAGAATCTTGAATTCTTATAATCATTTCACCACTTGAAAGTTTGTTGTCTTCATTATTTCTTTCCACGTCATTTATTATATTCTCAGGTATTACTCCCATTTCATATTCATCACTCGTGAAAATGAAATATTCGTCAAATAAGTTAACACCCATGTAAAAATTTTCTTTTCCTGAAAGCACATTAAAACACTCTGAACTTATAGAAGAAAATGTTACAAAATTATTTTCGGTATTTAATATCTGAATATTTGTTGCAGTAGAAATTACTTGTGACAAAGTTGGAGCAAAATAAATTTCATTGTCAACCACAATGTTCTCAGTATAAGAATTTCTTCTGACACCCAAATTTAACGTTCCTTCACCAACAATACGTCCTAGGCTAATTGTGATTTGATTTTTTGAGACATATTGTCCTTGTTCTGACGCAGAAGAGTCCTGACCAAAATTTAAACTAGAAAAACCAAATTTTTCAGTATAATCTTCGTTTCTACTATCACCTTCTTCATTATTTATAAATCCGCTGTATTTATAGAGGAAAGAGTCTAAAGTATCACTTTCACCTTTATAGTAACTATCAAAAGCAAAACCTTCTTTCAATGTTAAAACAATTTGAATATTTTCGTTTGCAGCGTCAACGTCGGAAGTATTGTAGTTAAACGACAACGAACCGTCTAATAAATCATTCAATAAAACACTACTGTTTGCTGTTAAACCTTCTACTCCTGTAATTGTTCTAGAGTCAATCGCATCGGACCAAGAATAGTTTTTTGGTGTTTGAGAATTTTCAGAATATTTATAATA
>CALVTF010000001.1 GCA_944360025.1 uncultured Clostridia bacterium | reverse complement strand
TATTATCTACAATTTCTTTAACTATTTTATATAATTCTGAAGAGGAATTTTCTGTGTTAACATATATACAACGACCTTGAAAAACTCCATTTTCCCCACGAAAAACATTGAAACCATAAGCATTATCTTCAATCTTAATTGTTAATTCATCAAATGGTAGTCCATTGAATTCATAATGTTTATCAAATTTAAAGTTTAAAAAATATCCATCTTTAAGCATTTCTTTATAAAATTCTGGAAATGTGACGGCTAACGCTGGAGAGTCGTAAGCATTTTCAAGGTATTTTATTATTTCACCCTGTATATCTGCCTTCTCTTCATCTGTAATTTCGATAACTTGATTGTTATATATTAGATTCATTTGTCCGTATGAAAATATATCTGTGAAATTAAACATAGCATTAAATATCATTGGTACCCCCATAAAAGAAAAGAATAATCTTGAAATCATTTTGCACCTCCTAACTGCAAGTTAGTTTGTGAAATTTGATTTTTATTATTCTTTTTTGATTTTAATTTTTATAGAAATATTTGTCGATTTAGTGAGATTGTTTGGCGAGCACTGTTCGCTTAAAGCGAACTATCGAGCGGAACGCTCGATGAAATTCAAAACAAAGTTTTGAATTTCTGCGCTCGCCTGCACCCATCTATTATATATCAATTTTCTGAAAATTGGCTGTTATATAAATCAGCATAGAAACCACCTTTTGCCATAAGTTCTTCGTGATTCCCTTTTTCAATAACGTCACCATCCTTAAGAACTAAAATAATATCTGCATTTTTAATAGTCGAAAGCCTATGTGCAATAATAAAGGAAGTTCTATTTTCCATTAGTTTATCCATAGCTTTTTGAATAAGTTCTTCCGTTCTTGTATCGACTGAACTTGTTGCCTCGTCTAAAATTAGCATAGGATTATTTGCAACCATTGTTCTTGCAATAGTCAAAAGTTGTTTCTGTCCAGCAGATAAATTGACGGTATCATCCACAACGGTGTCATAACCATTTGACAGGGTTTGAATAAAGTGGTCAACTCCAACACTTTTGCACGCTTCAACAATCTCTTCATCAGTAACATTTTCTTTGTTATATCTCAAGTTTTCTTTGATAGTCCCTTGGAAGAGCCAAGTATCTTGAAGAACCATACCAAAAAGGTCATGAATATTTTCTCTTGTCAAATCTTTGATGGATATACCATCAATCTTAATATCACCATCATCAATTTCATAAAACTTCATAAGCAGATTGACCAAAGTGGTTTTCCCAGCACCTGTAGGTCCAACAATAGCGACTTTTTGCCCAGATTTTACACTTACTGAAAAGTCATGGATGATAACTTTATCTTTATTATATCCAAACTTAACATGTTCAAAGTCAATATTACCCTTAACATTTTCAAGTTTAGTTGTCTTTTTGCTCTCATCTTGAAGTTCTTGTTCTTCCAAGAATTCAAAAACACGGTTGCTTGCTGCTGACGTTGACTGCAGACTTGTGAGAGATTGAGCAATTTGAGAAAGTGGATTGGTAAACATTCTAGCATAAATCATGAAAGTCGCAATAGGTCCAAGACCAATATATCCATTAGTTACTAAAATAGCCCCAACAACACAAACCGCCACAAATGCAAAGTTTCCAACAAAATTCATTGAAGGCATCATTGACCCTGACAAAAATTGAGATTTCCAAGCGCTACGATAAAGTTTCTTATTAATACTATGAAATTCATCCCCTTTACTATTTTCAGCATTGAAAAGTTTGACAACATTATGCCCTGAATAAACCTCTTCAATATGCGCTTCCAAATCACCCAAATCTTTTTGTTGCACATTGAAATATTTTTGTGATTTAGTAAGGAATATAAGCATTATCATAAACCCAATTATTGTTGCTACAATTACAGTGAATGCCATTATCCATTGAGTAACAAACATAGCAATTACAACACCAATAAAGAGTATTACATTAGAAAACAGCGAAGCAATAGATTGGTTTAAAGACTGCCCAATAGTGTCTACGTCATTTGTCACACGGCTTAACGTATCACCATATAGATGAGTATCAAAGTACTTAAGAGGCAATTTATTTATCTTTGCTGCAATATCACGCCTAAAACTATAAACAATTTTTTGAGTAGCAGTTGCCATAATAAATTGTTGAAAATAATTAAATACTGCCATAATAAGAGCAAGAGTTAAAATCAAAAGTGCTAGACTTGTTACTCTGTCTAAATCTATGGCTACACCTTGCCCTATCGCACCTGTGATAACCTCTGTCAAATCACCTATTTTGCTTGGCGATAAGATTTGACAAACAACAGAAACCACTCCAAGTAAAATTGCCAAAATCATCACGCCATAATACTTTTTGCAATATTTCAAAAGTTTAAGCATTGATTTCTTAAACATACCCTTTGCCGGCTTTTCGCCCGCTATCATACGCCCGCCTCTCATTGTAATTCCTCCTCTGATAACTGCGACAACGCTATCTCTTTATAAATAGGGCAAGTTTTAAGCAAATCTTCGTGCTTGCCAATGCCAACCATTTCGCCACTTTCTAAAACAATGATTTTGTCAGCATCTTTAATTGTTCCAATACGCTGTGCTACGATAAATTTTGTTATTCCATCTGTGTGTTTATTTAAAGCCATTCTTAGTTTTTTATCAGTCTTAAAATCAAGAGCAGAAAAACTATCATCAAAGATGAAAATTTCTGGCTTTCGAGCAATCGCTCTTGCAATGGAAAGCCTTTGCTTCTGTCCACCCGAAACATTTGTTCCGCCTTGAGCAATTCTTCCATCAACTCCGCCTTCCATACGAGAAACAAAGTTTGAAGCTTGAGCAATGCTCAAAGATTTTTTAATTGTCTCATCATCAGCATTGTTATCTCCAAAATCAACATTAGATTTAACCGTTCCACTGAAAAGAACTCCACGTTGTGGTGTGTAACCTATTTTTTTGTTCAAAAGATGAGAGTTGTAATCTTTAACATTGACACCATCAATTAAGACCGCACCTTCAGTGACATCATAAAGTCTTGGAATTAAGTTGATAAGTGTGCTTTTACCACTTCCTGTTGAACCAATAAACGCCACTGTTTCGCCTTTGTTGACGCTAAATGAGATATCTTTCAAAACATATTCGTTCGCATCTGGATATTTGAAAGAAACGTTGTCAAAAACAATATATCCTTCTTCTTTGTTTTCACCTGTTGTTTGCTCGCCTGAAATTATTGAGTTATGAGTGTCCAAAACTTCATTGATACGCTTTGCAGAAACCAATGCTCTTGGAAGAATGATGAATGTGACAATCAAAAGCATAAACGCCATAACAACTTGCATTGCATAAGATGTGAAAACCATCATATTTGCAATATCGACAGCATCTTCCACAATATATGCTCCAATCCAATAAATTGCAAGACTCAAACCTGTCATAAGAAGTGACATACCTGGTGACATAATTGCCATTATTCTGTTTGCAAACAAATTGTTTTTGGTAAGTTTAGTATTACATTCTTGAAACTTGTTCGTTTGGAATTCTTCAGCATTGTTTGCACGAATGACCCTAATACCTGTCAAATTTTCACGCGTTGCCCTGTTCAAATTGTCTGTTAAAGTTTGAATTTTCTTGAATTTTGGAAGAGCAAACAAAACAACAACTAATGAAAGAATAATCAAAACACCAACGGCAACCGCTGTTGCAATAGACCATTCCCAGCCCTTGCCAATAATTTTGATAACTGCCCAAACTGCAAGAATTGGCGCTTTGATAAGTGATTGCATTCCCATTGTGATTAACATTTGAACTTGAGTGACATCATTTGTTGTTCTTGTGATTAAACTGTCAGTTGAAAATTTGTTCATTTCAGTTAGTGAAAAACTTTCAATTTTACCATAGAGTGCCAATCTTAAATTTGCAGAAAGTCTTGCTCCTATTTGAGAAACAAAGAAATGAACAAGTATGGCGGAGAGCAAACTGCCAACAGCACAAGCCAGCATATATCCACCATTAATTAAAATTTCATTCACAAGATTTGGCACTCCTTCTGTTTGAAGAAGAGTGATGATTGTCGACATATATTCTGGAAGTTTTAAGTCGAGCCAAACTTGCAAAACGATTAGTCCTAAGATAATAAAAACATAGGCATAATCGATTTTCTTTAAATACCTCAATAATTTAAACATAACACACCTTAATTTTAAGTCATCTAATATTTTTATTCAAAAGACTAAACAACAATTAATATATATGAAAATTTTTATTTTTTTCTTTAAATTGAAAACAAAATGTTTTCGACGTATATTTTAACACTTATTTTAAATTAAATCAAATAAAATCAAAAAAATATAAAGACAAGTTTGTCGTTTATATTTTTAATTTCAAAAATTTTTATAATTTTAACCTTCTAAACAAATAAGAGTTGGAAGAATACCCTCTAAATTCCAAATTTCTGTCGAAAAACCAAATGTATTTGTAACTTCATCGGCTGATACAAAAATTTGACAATTTTGAGGAGTTGGAGCAATACCCTCGTTAACGCCCTTACTTCCAAGCAAATTTGACATGGTACCAACAGCAAAACATGAGCGAACTTCTCCCTCTCTTAAATTTCCAACTAAAGCGCCTGTCACTTCGCCAACATTTTGGAAGTCAATATTTTGATAACAATATTCCAATTTTTCATGTCGCCTAGAAAATTGACCAATAAGTCCTCCTGTTGTTGCATTCACATAATTCAAATTATAAATTCCGCTTGCATAGGAGTTATTGATAGATTTTCTACTTCTTCCTGCAAGCCCTCCTATTAAAGGATTACTTAAATTCCCTTGAATATTAAAGTTGACATTTGCTTTTGAAGTCGTTATTGTCGACAAATTTTCTCCAACAAGTCCGCCAAATTGAAGGGACCCATTTTCAAAGGTAAAGTTAGCCGTAAAATCAACCGAATTTTCCTTAATTTCCGACTCGCTTCTAGTCTCACCAATAAGACCGCCTGCAATAACATTGCCATTTGAGGTTATATTCAAATTGCCCTCAAATGTTACATTTGAAACTTCTCCCGCACCATTACTTGCGACAACACCTCCAATCAAACAATCAGAAGTTGTGGACAAAATATTTGTAGAAAGTATCACATGACAATTTTTTATTTCTCCATTATTATTTAAAGCAATAACCCCAAATCGAGTGACATTTTCATAGTCATTTTCCAAAACTTCAAAGGTTAAGTTATCCACATTTCCACCGAATTCATCAAACAAACCATAAAAATTTTCCTTGCTTTTGAAATTTATATTGAAAATTCTGTGATTTTCTCCTTCTATGTCGCCATAGAAATCCACAGGTGCCCAACCTATATCCCCCAAATCAATGTCATTTTCTATTTTTATATCTACAAAACTCGCATTGTGAACAATGGCATTAAACTCATTAGCATTCAAGATTTCTATCTCAGGCGGATAGATATAAAATCCAAAAAGCAGGCATGCAAGATTGACAAAACCAATTATAACTATACAATACCTTGCAACCTTCCACTTTTTATCGCCTGTTTTTTTAATCACATTGTAAATAAGACAACCTAGTCCTAGAATAACAGAAAGAATGGTAAAAATAATAACTCCGTCCTGTGTGAATACCATATACATATCCTTAGGAGCGGCAATAACTAAAATCAAAAACAATAAAACAAGAAGCATAGGTGCAAGAAGAAGACAGCAAAATAAAACTACTTTGCGTTTTTTTATTCGCCTTTCTTCCTCAATGGTTGAGAGGTATTTATCATCTCTTTTTTTCGCTTCTTTTTCCAATACTTCTAAATTATCTTTTTTGGTATTTATCTTGGCAACATTAACAGAAGTGTCAATCGTCAAATCCATCATGTCGATACGGTCAAAAATTCTTTGGAAGATTTCGTCATATTCTTCGAAAGTTCTAGCATTATTTATTTTATCAAAATAACTCTCAAAAGCGGTAAATTGTTGTCTATAATATTTGACTAAAGCCTTATCCTCCGCTTCATTTAAAACTTTGTCATTTCTAATTAGAAATTCTCTAAGTTTTTCTTTTAAAACATTTTTATCTAAAAGTTCTCGGCGAAAAACTTTTTTGGCGCTACTTATATTCGCCTTTGCGACGATTTGGCTATATTTTTCTGCCTGTTGGTCACTTGCAAAATTTAAAAGAGTTTTCCAATCTTCCATATCTGAAATCTTAACAGAAGTGGTTAAAAGTTCACTTTCGCTATGGCAATGCGTTTTTATTGCAATAAGTTGCCAATAAAGTTCGGCGTTTTCTTTATCATTTTTAATCGCTAGTGTCAGATATTTTTCTGCTAAATTAAAAAATCCTTTAGTTTGCAAATCTGTTGCCAAATTTATAAGAGTTTTTTGCAAAATCTCTTCATCGTTTATATATGAAAGATAGAAGTCGAATTGTTCTTCGGCTTTTTTAATATCATAATAGGAAACTTCACAAATAAGATTTATTAAATCTGTTAAAAATCCGCTACGACGCTCTTTTTCGCAATATTTTAAAACGTCCTCTAACGCTTTTCCATCACGATAAGAAAGTTTTTCTTCCACAGTGTCAAAGTTCTTCATAAAAATAGCAAATAAACTTTGAGCATGACCTTCATCAAGTTCTAATATCTTTGTATAATAACTTTCATCACCTGATTCTTGTGCAAGTTGAAAATAAAAATTTGTATACTTGTCTACGTCAGTAGGATTATAACATTTTAAAACGGCATTAATTAAGTCCTCATTTAATGTTTCAATCGCTAAATTTTCGGCCTCTCTAATAAATTCGTCATGCATAGAATTTTTATATTGTGCCAAAAACTCCAAATATTCTAAGTAATAATCTACGTCCTTTTCTTTAACAATGAGTTGTTCCCATTTGTTTACAAAGTCATTTGCAAAATCAGTGGAAGAATATTTTAAAACATTTTCAAGTTCTTCTTTGTTTTTAAAATTTTCTATATCTGAGAAAAACTCTTCCTCAGTTTTTATCTTTCTTTCACAAAGAAGAGAAGCAAAATATAATTCACCGCTTGCCTCGTTTTTATCTTTTTCTTCCTTCAAAAGTTTTTCAGCAGTTTGAAAATCACCATTTTTTATACTAGAAAAAATCCACTTAACTTTATTTTTCTCAGATAATGGAACATTCTCAACGTTATAATGCCCTAGTTCTGTCGGCTCAACCGCTTCAATCTCCACTTTTTCTTTTTTTATTGGAGTGGCACTTTCCACTTCTCTTTTTTCTAGACCAATTTGCTCGTTGTAATTTCTCTCAGTTGCACTTTTCACAAATGTTGCAAGGTCAAAAGAAAAGTTGTTATCGTTTGTAGAATACAATTTTTTTAAGTTTGGAAAAGCCTTTTCAATTTCATCTATAGGCACATTTTCGTCATCATAAACAACAACAAAACTTGAAGGAAATCTATCTTTTATGGCAATTCGATATAAAAATCTTTGATAAAGATTTCTAATTTTCGGTTCTAGCAACGCGTCTACATTTTCCACCAGCAAAACTTCCACTTTTGCTGTGTTTATAGCCTGAAAAGTAAAGGCTTCAATATTTTTCTTTTGCTTTTTTATATCTTCTCTTAAAAAGAGTTTAAGATTTTTTTCTTCTAATGCGGAAATTATTTTTTCGGCATTTGAAGTTCTTTCTTTAATATTTAAAACAACGTCGCAAGAAAATTTCGTGGCATCATTTAAAAAGTGATTACGGATTTTCTCTACACGTGTTGCTTGTTCATTGTAACTTTCTGCAATCTCTTTAGGTGCAAATTCCACTGCTTTTTTAAAATCTTCATCTTCAAAATAGTTTGGAATTTCTTTTCCAAAAAAAGATGGATAGCGCTTATTTCCTTCCTTGCTGTTGAAATAAATCACTTTATTTTTAGCCTGAAGTCTACCATAATACGCTTCATGCGATTTTGGATAAAGTGCTAATATTTTATCAAAATCTTTTACTGCCTCTTGAAATTTGAAATCACGAATTTTTTCATATGCTTGGACAATCAATATCTCTTCTTCCTTGTTCGCATATTCATCGACATAGATAGTCCCACAGAACAAGCATTTCACCATATTCTGCCCTATCTCTTTATATTTTTTGCCTCCGCAATTATTACAAATTCGCTCTCTCATCTACTTTTTCTTTCTTCTATTTTTAATCAAACTATCAATTTCATTGTTATAATCTGCAAATTTTTTAAGTTCGCTTTCTGTTACACTTGGCGGGAAAATTTTTAAGATATTGTCAAAATCTTTATTGGTTACCTCTATGACACTATCAGTTTCAATCGCTTTAAGAAGAGGCTCGTCTTTTGCACGGTCGCAAAGTTCTTCTATGTCCGCCCCGCTATAAAGTTCTGTTTGTTTTACAATCTTGTCAATATCAAAATTTTTAGAAACCGGCACATTTTTCATATTTTTTTCTAACATAAACTTTCTTGCCTTCTCATCAGGAAGTGGTATGTATATCTTTTGTGAAAAACGACCTGAACGAGTGGCGGCCGAATCTATATCCCAAGGTCTATTGGTTGCACCCAACAGTAAAAGGTTAGGGTTTCGACCAGCAAAGCCATCAATTTGTTGTAAAAATTCATTGACACGTTTGTCATTATGAATATCTTGTCCACGTTTTCCTAAAAGACTGTCCATTTCATCAATAAAAATAATGGAACGGTCTTGCTTATTTGCTTCTTCAAAAAGAGAATTGATATTTTGCTCGCTTTCGCCCACCCATTTGGAAACAATATCTGAGCCTTTCACAGCATAAAATTTGGCTCCAACTTCGCAAGCAATAGCCTTTGCAATCATGGTTTTTCCTGTTCCCGGAGGTCCATACAAAAGCACTCCTCCGCCTGTTTTTTTGTTGTAAAGTTTATACTTATCAGGGTAAAGAATTGGATTAATCATTCGAATCTTGATTGCTTTTTTAACGTCATCTAGCCCGGCTACATCCGAAAAATGAATGTTAGGAATCTGTGCTTGTTGCCATTTTTTTACCTCATCCTCTTCATCTTCACCTTTTTCCTCTTTTTTCTTTTCTTTTTCTAGACCTATACGCTCTGACAGTTCGACAATTCGCTTCGCCCGATTAAGTCTTACTTCTTTTAACTTGCCTTGACTTACTTTTGCAATCTTCATCATAGTCTCGCCAGCAAGCATAAAATTACGCTTTGCAAGAGCGTAATTTCCTTTTTCTTTTGCCTCCTTCCCCTTTTTCATATAAAGGTCAAAGGTATTGTTTAGAAGTTCAATATCTTCCATATTATCTCCGTAGAAAAATTATTTTGCTTCTTCCTCTATTTTCTTTCTAAGTTTTTCAATTTCCTTGTCTATATCTTCGCTTGATGCTTCATCATTTGCTGCTTGTTCCATAATATATTTTTCAAAGTCCTCGTTAGAAATGTCTTTGCCATCTTTTGCTTTGCCGGCTTGACTAAATGACTCTTGACTCATTTCCATAAAAGCATCCATTTGGTCCGTTTGAGTTTCTACTGCTGTGATTGCTTCTTCAAATTGAGCCTGGATTTTTTCAAATTCTTTAGCGTCTGCAAGTTTACTCATTTCTTTAGAAATAGAACTCATACTACGCAAAAATTCTGTTGTCATCATGGTCACGTCACGCATTTGAGCGGTTATCTCAAAATTTAAGAGCATTTCTTGGGCTCTTTTTTGTTGCTGAACTGTCATTCGATAACCAGAAAGTGCCAAATTAAATTGAGGTTCCAAATCTTTTTCTTTCGCTTTCTTTGCCGCTTCCACAAAAACTTTCTTTTGTTCGTCAAGACGAGCAATTTGTTTTTCCATGGAATTTATCGTCCTTTTAACCAGCATTTTTTGTTCGATTTCTTTTTGTTTTTTACTTTTAAACCAAGCCATTTTTTATTCCTCCATTTTCATTTTTTTCTTTTTTGTTTTATTTACTTGCGACTCTTCGTAAAGAGATTGCTCGTCCAAAATTTGTTGTTCCTTTTCAAAGGAAGTTAAAAGTTCTTCATCGTCTTTCTTCATTCCATAAATGGATTCATTGGTATCATATGCACCTTGTATTTCTGTGAACAAATCGTCAGCACTTGTTAAGACGTCCTCAGAAGCAATTCGAGTTTCTAATGCTTTATTTAAAAACTTTGCTAAACCTTTTTGATCGGCAAGTAGTTCTGAAAGAGGAACTTTTGTTTTAGTTTTATAAAACGCATTACTGTCATACGCATCTTTAAGTTTGTTCATTAGGCGAATATTATATAAAAGATACATACCTTTTTGCATTGTGCTTGATTTTTGCTCTTTTAAATGATTAATCTTTTTGGCATAAAAAAGTTTAAGTTCTTCTGTTTTTTCTTTTTTGCCTTTATCTAAAAGGGCATCAATTTCTTTTTGCATTTGGAAGATTTCAGCCTCTATTGTACGTTCTTGTCTTTCAAGTTCACAAATAGAATTTACCAAATCCTCACGCTGAATTTTCTTAAATTTATTTCTTTTAAAAGGCCACCACATATCTCCTCCTAATATTCTTCGCCCGAATTAATCTTTATAATTTCGGAAAGTAAATTGTTGTATATTGCTTTTTGGTCATCGTCGGCATAGATGAGAGCGTTTTGATATTCTTTCAAGAAAACCACATTTTTATATAAGGTGGCATTAGTAAGCAATACGTCCTCATTGCGAATATGACATTTGCCAAGCATTAACCCCCAAAACGCGTCGGCACATTTAGGATCTGCAAGTATCACCAAATCAAAGTTTGTTTGTGCAAGGTCAAAAAAACCATCTGCCAAATTTATGTAGCCTAGTTTTAATTCCTTTAAAACATTTTCACCGACTCCGTCACTTACCTTTAGTTCTCTTTTCATTATGCGTCTATTTCCTTTGTACGTTGAGACAAATACCCTTCTACTTCCTCTATCATACGAAAGATAGCCTCCGAGTCTTTGTCTTTGGAAATCTCAATTTTGATATCGTCAAGTTTGTTTGCTATTTTCTCATCGACTGCTTTTACTTTTGGATTTTTTGAAGGATTTAAGAAACGTATTTCATCTTTAAGTTCAACCAACTTATTCGTCAAAGTGTCATTTCCATCAGCAAGCACAATCATACTTTCAATATTTTGCACCGAACGTTCAATCTGACGTTTATTTGTTAAAACTGACCGACCTTCTTTCCCTTCTCCACCTTCCTTTTTTGAAGAGCGAATTTCTCGGACAAGAAAATATATTGAAACTCCGACAATTGCGACACAAACAATAATATAAAATGCAACAATCATAATTCCTCCTTAAAACTTTGTTCCGCACATACTGCAAAATTTGGCCTCTTCTGAATTTTCCGACCTACACTTTGGACAAATTTTCTTATCGCTAATTTTAGTCCCGCAATTATAACAAAACTTCGCATTTTCTTCAAGCATCGTACCGCAGTTTGGACAGAGTGCTTTTTGGGCGCTTCCTCGATTTTTAGAATTGAGCCGTTCTAAATCATCCTCATCAAAGATAATATTTGCAAAATTTAAAGAATAAACCGTTATTCCATAACTAGACGAAAAAGATGAAGTGAGAATAGGAACAATTCTTCGGGCAATTTCTTGCTTATATTGATAAACATTTGAGTAAAGCACTTTTTTTTCAGCCACAAATTTTGCTACTTCTGTTTCCACAATTGAAACAACTTTACTCATAAGGCGGTCTTGAAGAGCATCTGCTGTCAAAACATCCTCTGCTCCTACAAGATATAGAAAACATTTTCTTGGATCCCCTACTTGAACTTCAAAATCTCCACTCATCCCCATTTTATAGGTTTCATTTAAAATAGGGTCCTCAAGTGTGATTTTGTTAGGCGTACCCCAAAGAAGTTTAAGTTTTGCCGTCTTGCTCACAAAAATAACTTCAAGCGAAAGTTTTTGGTCTTTTTTTATTTCTACCAAATCGCGAAGAAGGTATCTTCCTTTTGGAAGAGTTTGAAGCATTTCGCCATCAGAAATCAAAATGGCATTATGTGTTTCTGGAACAATTAGAGTTGTTTTTTCAGTCACATTTTCAACTATGTTGCGAGTAAAAAGTTTTTCATTCGTGCCAGAAAATTTGATTACCTCTTCCACCTTTCCTCCTTAAAAGACTATACTTCAAATAAATTATAGCAAATAAAACTTTCAAAAAGCAAGTAAACAAAAAGGAAAGTTATATTTTCTCTCAATTTTTATTAATTTTTCATAAATCATATAAAAAATATAAAGCAAGAATTGCAAAAATAAAACCACACAATCTGTATGGCTTTATCTCCTTAAATTTTGTTAAGCGTTTTCCCCTAAAAGGTTAGAAAAATCAATAGTGTATGTGATTTCTTCTGTAGAGTCTTTTGGAGTGATTTGTATTCTCCAAATAGGTTTATCTGGATATCTTTCATTCACACCATCAGTAAGAGCAAGTATATAGTTCTTTGTCTCGTTTGAGGCGGACGTCTTCTTTACATTTACACCGTCAGAAGTTGCTTCTTCCTCGGTAAAAGGTTTGTCTTTATCTTCCACACTCCTCCAACCGATATAACCTGTTGCATCTTTTCCTGTCTTAACATTTAAAACACAATATTTTGCTCCTTCTTGAACACCACCCCAAGTTGTCGCTTGTGTAGCATCCATTGTGGCAAGCGAACCTGTTGCTTCATAGTGATTGTTTCCTTTGTATACAAGAGTAAAATCTGAAGCATTATTGTATTTAACGTCTGGCGAGCCTGAAAATGATGCGTTAGTTCCCGGTGTGATATAATCATTTGTTTGTGTTTCTCCGCAGGCAGCAAGTGTAAAACCAGCAACCAAAACCATTGCTATACAAGCAAAAATTGTCAAGGCTCTTTTTAATGATAAATTTTTTTCCATTTTCCCCTCCTATTATTTTTCAACAAGATTTCCTTGTTAACTAAAAATAGTTTGTTCAATTTTTTTTAAACTATGTGTAAAGTCTAAAAATTTTAGTTTCCTTTTTATTTTAACATAACTTTAAGGCAAAAGAAAAGAATTTAAACAAGAAAATAACAAAAATAAGAATTTTTCACATTTTTTGAAAAACTTAATAGAATGATAATGTGTGAAAGCACAAAGTAAAAGTCGTAAATACATAAGAAGAAATTTAGGAGGCACAAATGAACTTTTTTGGAGGCTCAGGTTGTGGTGACGTAGGTAGAGATTGCGGCTGCGGTAATGATTGCTGCTCACTCATTTTCTTAATCATACTTTTAAACTGCTGTGGCGGTTGCGGTATGAAAGGAATCAATGTTGACTGTGGAACAATCTTATTACTCTTATTACTCTCTAACTGCGGATGCAACAATTTCTGCAAATAATTGAAATAATTCTAATATGAAAAGAATTTATAAAAGGGCATTCATAAAGGATGCCTTTTTATTTACAAAATTTATTTACCCGTCGTTATAAAAATTTAAATTATTTTCAATTATTTCTTGACAAAAGCAAATTAATATGTTAATATATTTAAGCAATATGGGGGTGTGGCTCAGTTGGCTAGAGCATCTGCCTTGCAAGCAGAGGGTCATCGGTTCGAATCCGATCATCTCCACCAAATATAAAATATACCACCAAATGTGGTATATTTTCTTTTTATATTCTAAATAGGATATAATTATTTATGCATATTTTGAACACAAAATATAAAAAATAACAGGCAATGCCTGTTATCCTTGAATTTCTGCAACATGAACGCCATTTGCTTTTCTTTGTTCTTCAATAAGTTGGGAAAACATATCTCTAACTTGGAAAGGTTTTGCAATACTCTTTAAAACAAGTTCTGGGGAACGCTCATCATTACTATATAAAACTACTGTTCCCGTTCCAAAAATCTTGTCCCAAAAAGATTGGTAGAGAGAAATATCATACATACGATATAAATTTACTTCTTCAATATGAGTAGAGAAAAGTCCAACGTCTCTAAAGGTTTTAAACCAAACGTCGCCATTTTTAATAAGATAATATCTAGTAAAAGATATAGGCATACCTAAATATCTTTTTCTATCTTTCCAAACTAAATTAGCATTATCTCCAAATTTTTTCTTAACGTTCATAAAAATCCCTCCAAACTAATTTACATATTTATTCTACTATAAAATAAAGAAAAAGTAAACCATTTTTTCAAAAATATTTTATAAAAAGAAAAAAACTAAGATTTCTCTTAGTTTATCTTTTAATTTATTCGTTTTTTGGTGTTTCGGTTTCTTTTTGACTTTCAGAATCCTGCTTTTCAGTCTCTTTGTTTTTAATTGCATCGCTTACAACCGCAGTTGCATTTTCTTCAACATTTCTTACAGTCATCTTTTTCATCTTCTTATTTTCTTGAGCAAGATCAATGATAAAAAGAATATTGGAAGCAATAAGAACAAGCATACAAATTAAGTAAAAGATAAATGTTCCAACAGAAGAAGGATCCATACTCAGAATGCAAAGAACCATGACTAAAAAGTTCAAAACAATAACTGCAATAATACTACTTTTCTTTTTTGCATATTCTTCATGTGGAGCATTAATATACTTAAACATTTTACAAGACAAAATAAACGCAGCCAAAACAAGTGCTAGCATTAAAAGTGATACGCCAATAGAAATTATTGCAATCATCAATTCTGCTTGAGCAAGGCCTGTTTGACCAGAAATACCTGCAATTATTCCAAATACCATAATTAAAGAAACAACGGAAATAATCACCAAAATTCCATTTGCTATAGTACTTAAAATTGTACCTGCGAAACTTAGATTTCTTTTCATAATATCCTCCAAACTTTTAATAATAAATATATTAAATCATAAAAATATGCTACCTGTCAAGCAATTAACATAATTTTACAAATTTTTTATTATTTCTTTAAATAAGTATCAAAAATAAAAGAGTGCCTATTCTTAGACACTCATTATATTACTTTTTGTTAGAATCAGTTGAGCCGAAGCCGCCTTTTCGTATTACACCTGCATTAGTCTCGGCATCGTCATCTACTGTCAAGAATTTAAAGAAGAAAATTTGACCAATTTTGTCTCCCGCTTTGACTTCATATGGTGTTTTGTTGAGATTATGTAGTAAAAATCCTATATTGCCATCATTAGTTTCATTATCAGCATAATCACTTTCAATAATCCCTATGCCATTGGCAAGAATTATTCCTTTTTTCCCAAGTCCACTTGTCGAAGCCAAAATAAAACCTTCATCGGTGTTACAATATGCCTTAAAGTTTGTAAACACAAGTTCGGTTGATTCCGGAGCAATTGTAATATCAATAGGCGAGAAGCAATCATAAGCAACGGCATGCTTTGTCGCCCTATACGGTTTTTTAAGCAATTTTGGGTCAACACCATATTTCATAAATTCTTTTTTTACAAGTTCAAATTTCCTCATATATTTTTTACCTTTTAAGGACATATATATCCAACTTTCTAATTTTATAATTTTGATTTTTATTTATATGCTTCTTCCAGCAAAACCACTTTCCCTTCTTGAAGAGTTTTAGGAATATCAATTACTCGTTGATTTGAAGAGCCTCGCCATTTCAACGTAAAATCATGGAGTTCGTCGACATATTGCCCGTCCACCAAAACGTCAAGATATTTCACAATTTCTTTGCCTTTTAAATAGTTTTCATATGTAAAGCCTGTCCAAGCCCAAAGGTTTTTATTTGGAAATCTTTCTTTAAATACCTTGGCAAGTTTTGTTACACCCTCTAAATTTGTTGGATGCATAGGCTCTCCACCAAGAAGAGACAGTCCTTCGACATTTTCATTTTGACAGAGGTCAAGAATATGTGTAATTGTTTCATCAGTAAACTCTTTGCCTCCGTTAAAGTCGTGAGTTTCTGGATTAAAGCAGTTTTTACAGTTAAAAGTGCAACCTTGCACAAACAACGAAACTCTTACACCTTTACCATTTGAAATGTCCATTTTCCTAATTTTATTATATCTCATTCGTCATCGTCCTTATTGTCTATGTGAAGCACTCTTTCCTTTATTTCTTGAGTTCTTCCCTTATTCCAGAAGTTTGTGCCGATATATCCACATGTTCTTCTTGCAACATTTAATGTTGAATGGTCACGATTTCCACAATTTGGGCAATACCATTCAAGATTATCATCAATTAAAATTTCACCTGTATAACCGCATTTTTGACAATAATCTGATTTAGTATTTAATTCTGCATACATAATATTGTCATAAATATACTTAATAACTTGCAGAATAACTTCCAAATTATCTTGAAGATTTGGAGTTTCAATATACGAAACAGCACCACCAGGACTAAGTTTTTGAAATTCGCTTTCAAGTTTAAGTTTTGAGAATGCGTCGATTTCCTCGAAAACGGGAACATGATAAGAATTGGTGATATAATCTTTATCTGTTATGCCTTCTATAGTTCCAAATCTTTTCTTTAAATTCTTAGCAAATTTATATGTTGTTGACTCAATAGGTGTTCCATAAACACTATAATCAATATCTTCCTCTTGTTTCCATTCCTTGCATCTATCATTAAGGTGTTGCATAACTTGAAGTCCAAATACTTTGCCTTCACCGGTGTGAGAATGTCCCGTCATATATTTTACACATTCATATAATCCGGCATAGCCAAGAGAAATTGTGGAATATCCACCATGAAGAAGTGGATGAATACTTTCGCCTTTTTGAAGTCTTGCTAATGCTCCGTGTTGCCAAAGAATTGGCGCAACGTCACTTGTTACATGTGCAAGACGTTCATGTCTAATTTGAAGAGCGCGGTGACAAAGTTCCAATCTTTCATCAAAAATTTTCCAGAAATTGTCAAAATCACCATTAGAAGAAAGTGCAACGTCCACAAGATTAATAGTTACAACTCCTTGATTAAATCTCCCATAATATTTTGGTTTGTTTGTTTTTGGGTCAACATATGGTGTAAGGAAGGAACGACAACCCATACATGGATAGCAATTTCCATTTCCATTTTTGTCTATTTTGAGTTGTTTCATAATTTTTTCAGAAATATAATCTGGCACCATACGTTTTGCTGTACATTTTGCAGCAAGTTCTGTTAAATACCAATATTTACTGCCTTCATGAATATTGTCCTCTTCCAAAACGTAAAGAAGTTTTGGGAATGCTGGTGTAATATACACACCTTTTTCATTTTTCATTCCTTCAATTCTTTGTTTTAAAATTTCTTCGACAATAAGAGCAAGTTCTTCTTTATATTCTTCTGTTTCACCAAGGTACAAACAAACACTTAAGAATGGTGCCTGTCCATTTGTTGTGGTCATAGAATTTACTTGATATTGGAAGGTTTGAACGCCGTCTTTAATTTCTCTTAAAACGTCCTCTTTAGCGAATTGAACGCATTGCTCTTCAGAGAGTTTTCTGTCACGATATTTTTGAAGATAACGTTTATAACTTTCTCTAACAAATGGTGCAAGATGAGTCATTGTAACGGTTGCTCCGCCATATTGGCTGGAAGTTACGGCAGTTATAATTTGCGTTGCAATTGTCATTGCCGTCAAAAACTTATGAGGTTTCTCAATCATTACACCATTAATATTTGTGCCGTTTTGAAGCATATCCTCAAGATTTATTAGGTCGCAGTTATGAAGAGCATTTTGAGCAAAATAGTCTGCATCATGGAAGTGAATTATCCCCTCATCATGCGCTTTTACAATATCTTCTGGAAGCAAAAATCTTCTTGTTATATCCGTGCTAGTAATACCTGCAAGATAGTCTCTTTGAGTGGTAACAATTCTTGCATTTTTATTGGAATTTTCCGTATTCCAATATTCACTTTCACCATCAATAAGTTCTTTTATTGATTGGTCGGTGGTATTAGCCTTTCTAACAAGAGCACGAGTGTAGCGATAAATAATATATTTCTTCGCTAGTTCAAAGTGCTTAAAATCCATTAATTTTTCTTCGACAAGGTCTTGAATATCTTCCACTAAAATTCTGTTCTTGTTAATACCTTTTATGTAATCAACAATCTCTTGAATTTCCTTTTTAGACGCTCTTTCCTTTTCTTTAACAGTTTCATTTGCTTTTGTTATGGCCCCTACAATTTTGCTTGGGTCAAAATCTACAATACTGCCATTACGCTTTACGACTTGCATTTTTTTGCCTCCTATATTTTGAAATCTAACTTCATTTTATAATAGATATGGTGGTTTTGTCAAGAAATTGACTCAATATCTTGTGTTTTTTATAAATTTTTTTAAATTTAATAAATTATAAAATTTTATATAAATTTTTACAAAATTTCTCTATAGCGAAATTGACGAACGCAAGTTATAAATTTATAACAAAATGCTATTTTTAAGAATTTTCAAAATCTATTCGCAAAACACAAACCATATATTTAATATGGAAATTTTAAGCACTGTTTTGTTCTTTAATATATGAAATACTTATTATATATTTAATTAAATGAGGCAGTGCTTTTTAATTTCAAATACATTTACATAAAAAACAGGCCATGCCTGTTATTTTAATGTAATTGTCAACTTTTCATATTTTTCTTGAAGTTCTGTTATTACTTCTTTATGTTCTACGTCGTAAATCATACTACCATTTGTAAATGATAAAACATATTTTTTTTGCAATACTTGTTCTTTTATATATGGGTCATCCTTATCCACCCCATCTGGAAATTTGTGAACAGTTTCTTCTAAATCATAAGTACCATCGAAGTCTACCCACTCTTCACCACTTTTGCTAACCTTAATATTTATATTTTCATATTCAAGAAATTCCACCGCAAAGACATTTTCCATGTCAATTTTCAAAATTTTTTTCTCTAAAAACATAAACACGTCACCAAATTTATAACATGGAGTTCCACTTAATATTTTTTTTGTATCATTATCAAGTTTAATCTCGTTAAACTTTTCATTAAACATTAAAAGTGCTTTGTGTTTAATATTACTTGGAAAGGCAACGTATTTTTCTACATTCACTATTTCAAGTGGTTTTTTGAGAAGAGAAATTCTATCTTCAACACTTCCGCGGTGAGCAAATTCTTTTTGAATATTTTTCAAAAGAGCCCAATTATCTTCAAGTTTATCTATAGTTTTTATGTTGTCAAAAATCATATTCTCAGAAAGATTTTCTTTTTCGACAATATTTAAATGACACTCTGTTAAAAGTTTGTCGAGTTTTTCATTTTTAAATAGATTTGAAACTTTGTCGAGTTTTTTATTGTAGTTTTTAAAAATTAGGTTAGTAGTATATTTCGATAAACTCTTTTTTTCTTTAATAAAAGCAAAAATTATAAGACCAACAAAAATTGCTACCAAAAATATTGTAAAAATAGTAATTCCGATTTCCATTTTCTTTAATCCTTTTTATCCTCATGTTTTTCTTCATTTTCTTTGTCCATGATCTCTTTAATTTTGTAGTATGCATCTTGTACTGCCGTATTATCAATTTTGCTACGGTTTGCTTTTTGAAGTTTTATATCTTCATTATAATCTATTAAATACAAAGTTCCTGCCAAAGCAAGAAGTAATAATCCAACAACATACAAAACTGCAGCGAGAACACCAACACCTGAAACACTTAATATGAAAAACAAAAATGCCACAAAATAATCAAAAAAAACAGTTGACAACATTAATTTACGGGCTTGTCCGATAAATAAATTTCTGTTTTTAATGGTATGGATTAGGCATATAAGAGATAAAACAAAAGCACAAATAATAACGACCATAAGCACTAAATAAAGTGAGCCTTCCACCGCTTTGCGAGTGTCATCAAGCCCACTTTTTTGAAATCCTACCCATGCCGCCACTATAATATAAATTAAAGCACATATATAAAGTGCAAAAACAGCAGTGCTAATTATTGATGCGAAGAAACTTTTACTTTTGTTTTTCATCATAACCTCTTAGACATTATATCCAAGAAGAAGATAAAAAGTCAAACAGATTAAAGACATTAGACACTAATATTTTAAACTATTCATCTAACAAAACAAAACCTTCGAGTGAAAAACTTGATGCATAAATCCTAGTTCTCTTTGTTATGATATTTTGACAAAACTCAAGTTCTCCACTTTTTACCGACAATATCATGAGTTTTAAAGTAAGCATATTTTCCAAAGAAATTAAAGATAAGAAACAATTTGTCGGGTTTTCAACATTTTTAAAACGACATTTTGATTTAACATTAAACTTTCCCTTAAAATCTTTTTCGTTTTGATAGGTTACTTCTTTTAATAGTGTACAATCTAAAAAGCCTTTAAGCCTTTCAAGACATGCCATTATTTTGGAAAATAATAGACAAATTTCCTCTAAAAGTAGAGAAAATTCCTCTTCTTCAAGTTTAATAAAGATAAAGCCCTTATTTTTCATTGACTTTGAATATGCACGAGCAATCGTTTCAAAATTCTCGGCTAACTTTTCGTCATTATAATTTTCCATACTTTTTTATATGAAAGGCAAAACTTTTATGACACCTATAATTTACTAAAAAGGTTTATTTAAAATTTTATAAAAATTAGAGTTATCCACATTTCCACATATTGTATGTGTTTTTTTAAGAGTGTTATTTATTTTTTAAATAAAACTAGCAAGTCTTGCTTGCTAGTTTTAAATTGGTCTCATTAGATAATAGAAAATCTTAGAAACACACAACGTGTGTTAGAAATCAAACGGACTAGAAGATTTTAAGATTTTCTTATTTCTATCTTTAATATTGTAATAAACCTTATCTTTATCTAGTGATTTCATAACACCGACTTCAGGTTTTACGTCATTTGCGTGGAAAAATGGAGTTTTGAATGCTGGTGTGAGTTCAAGTTTGCATGGTTGCAAACGGAAAACTTTGACAACCACAGTGCCGAATGGCAACTGTCCAAGTTCATAAGCAGAAATAAGCGGTCTTGTCGTTCTTTGAACAGAATAATTTTTAGAATTTCCATCCGAATTTTTGGTATTTTTTGTCTTGCTTTCTTCTTCATACAAAAGTTGTACTTCGCCACAACGCTTTGAGAAATCATCTCTTGTGTTTTGATCATCCGTACCAATAAAGATTTGAATATTGCAGTTACCTTTAATAGTTTCAGCCGCTTCTTTACCATATTTCGTTTCTAACTGAGTATATGATTGTATTAATAATTCATAAATGATATTTCTTGAACGTGAAACGGTTATCATACTATCAAACTTTGGAATCGGTGGCATATTACCAAACTCATCAAGAAGGTAATAAACATGGCGAGGTAATTTCTTTGTTGGCAGTGTGTTTGTTTTATCGACAAGTCGCTTATAAAGTTGTGAAACACAAAGGTTTGCTAAAGTGTATCTTTCTTCCTTATCGTCAGGGATACAAATGTAAAGCACGGTTGGTTTGTCTGTAAATCCGCCGAAATCAATATCACTTTCAGAAGTAAGATAAGAAATACCAACGTCTTGCATAAAATTAATTTTTCCGGTGAGCACACTGAAATATGATTTAGCAGTGTTAGGAGCAGTGTTGACAACCCCAGAGGTTAATTGTGCAACCTCACTTTTTGTTTCGTCACGTCCTTGAAGCAAATATTTCTTTAAAGTTTCAAAAGGATTGTCTGGGTCAAGGTCACGATACATACAAATACGATAAAGATTGTAAAAATTAAATTTTTCTCTTGACATACCAAGTTCTGGAATTTGGCTGTCCTCAAGCATGGCAAGCATAACGCCATACAAGAAACCTTGAGCCCCCTCTTCCCATGTAGGGTCTTGTGCCTGACTTCTAGGAACCAAAGTGGAAGCAATTTCTTTAAGTTCGCCATAAGCCTTATCTTTATACATTTCTTCTGTACTAGATACTGCTATTCGAAGTTGGTCAATATCAGGATAAGCCACACCATTAAAACCGTACCATTCGGCTCCGTATTTTTCTCCTGGAATAGTTTTAAAACCAGATTTTTCAGGTGAGGCACCATTTGTGCATTTTTTTACTTGGTTTTTAAAATTCATTGCTTCTTGATAAACGTCATATGCATGTTGCATAGGATTCCAACGCGAAGAGGTGAAAGGTTCTCTCAAATCATATTTATAAACACGGTAACCTTCTTCTCTTAAAATATTGGAAGTTTTTTGATATAACTCACCCTTTGGGTCAGATATGACCATATCTGGCTTTTCGGCCGAATGTCCTAAAATCCTTATTGTAGGAATCAAGACAATCCAAGTTTTACCAGAAGCAGTTGCACCAATAACCATTGAGTGGAACTCGTCCTTCATTGTAATATTGTATTTTCCATTTCGGAGCGAATTTTGGATTACAAGACCCGTCTTTTTTAAATTTGGTAGTTGTGCCCATGTTGTCGAAATAACACCATTTTGTTTTCCAAATTCATCTGGAGTAAGCATTTTTGCGTTGAAATTCAAGTCCATTTCCACGCCCTCTGCGGTTTTACCTGTTGTTTTTCCATAAACCATTCCTGAACTTTTCTTTCTTGTTGCCATGTAAATATAAATTAATCCAAACAAAAAGCCTACACCAAGACCGACAAAAGCATATCCATCACGATATAAAGCATCTAGGAATGTATAATTGTTGTCGTTTGTAAAATATAAAATACATGCCCCTGCTATGTAGCCGATAACCAAAAAAATTAAAAAGACTATTGATATTTTTTTAAATTTTGATTGTTTTTTTTCTGCCATAATCCCCTCTTTTTAAATATTTTAAATTAAAACATTAAAAAAATCAACTAAATATATAAAATATTAAGAATTATAAAAATCTAACCTGTAATGATATATTGAACAACAATAGGCATAGAGATTTCAAGCGCATCAACAAATTTTCTATTCACGTCATTCGAAAAAGGTTGCGAAGTGTTGTCACGAGAAATAAGTTCTTTAGGATTGATTTTTAAAATATCTACTATACTTTCACAAAGAAGGTTGGAAATTACATATAACCCATTTTCTTTTGTAATATTACCCTTTCTTAGAGCATCATAAAGGACTTTATCAACGGAAAAGATAATATCAAGAGCGTATTTCAAAAAGAATTCCAATTTTTCAATGGCAAAACAGTTTCCGTTTGCACAAGCCAAAACTTCCCAAGACATATAAAGGTCATAATTTGCCTTCAAATGTCCTGGCAAGCCCTTGCTATAAAAATACGCAATACAATCTTGAGCAACTGCATCACCTTCAAGTGCCTTGGTGCCAATATCTGCAAATGTTTCATCAAAATTCCCTCTTTCTGCTGAGTCTAAAATAGATTTACGATACTTGATGAATTTTTCGCGAGCAATATCTTTATCAATAAACTTTTTATAATCCACATTACACCTCAAAAGTATTATAACAAAATTTCATAAAAAGATAAAGAAAAAATAGTATTTTTCAACTATTTTTTCTTTTTAATGAAAATTAATCTGGTTTGCTCCTAAAAATGTTAAAAGATTTTAAAGAATAGGGGAGCCTAAACGATAAACCGCTTGTAAAAATTTTGTGTACCATCTACGTTTTTTATAGTATTGGCTATCAACTTTTATAGCATTTTTAATATCTTCTTGTACAGTTTTAATGTAATTCCCAGCAATTTCCTTGGAGTACATAACAACTGTGTTTTCAAAGTTTAAAGCAAAAGAACGATTGTCAGTATTGCAAGTACCAATAGAAATTTTATCGTCATCTACAACAAGTGCTTTAGCATGCATAAATCCTTTGTAAAGATAAACGTCCGCACCCATTTGCACTAATTCTTGAAGATAAGAAATGGAAACATGGAAAATAGCCTTGTGGTCGGGTTTTTGTGGAATTATTATGCAAACTTTAACACCGCTTGCAAGGGCAATTTTTATAGCCGACATAAAACTTTCATCTGGCACAAAATACGGTGACTCAATAACAACATAACGTTCAGCATTAGTTATAAGTTTGATATAACAATCTTTAATTGTCTGCATGTCGCTGTCCGGACCAGAAGAGATAATTTGCAAACTTGTATCCCCAACAACTTTTGTTTTTGGAAAATAGCCATCTTCAACATATTCTTCTGGTTTTTTCTCTTCTTTTTTGCAATAACGCCAATCGTTAAGAAAGATATTTTGCAAAATATAAACTCCGCTTCCCTCCATACGAAGATGGGCGTCTCTCCAAGGTGTGCATTTCTTCTTAGTGCCGTAAATATGGTCATCACGAATATTCATTCCGCCTGTGTAGCCAATTTTTCCATCAATAACCACAATTTTGCGGTGATTACGATAGTTCATTTTAAGGTTAATCATACGAATATGTCCAAAAGGTGGAAAAAATTCCGCAACTTCTCCGCCTGCTTTTTTAAGTTTTCTAAAAAAGCGTCTTGGTGCACCTAGACAACCGATAGAGTCAAAGATAAATTTCACTTTAACACCCTCTTTTGCCTTTTTAATTAGAATATTCATAATTTCCTTACCAGCCACGTCATCAGCAAAAATGTAATATTCCATATTGATACTTTCTTTAGCATTCAATAAATCTCTCTTTAAAGCGGAGATTTTTTCTGTTCCCCAGCGATAAAATTCAATTTTGTTTCCGGGACAAAGAATGCTTCCAAGATTATAACAGCATTTAATAATTCCTGCATCTTCAACAAGTTTTTCTCTTAAATCTTCCTGCATGGCAAGAATGTTTTTTATTTCTTCGTTGTAGTCAAGTTCGTATAATTTATGTTTGTTTATCATTTTACGAGTTCTATAAGAAAGCCCGTTCCCCATAACAATGTAAAAGATATAGCCAACAACAGGAAGCACAGTTAAAACAGTCATCCAACAAACAATAGAAGTAAACTTTCTTCTTTCTAAGAATATCATCGAAATTAGGAGGAGAAGATTAATAAACCACGAGCAAACATATACCCAAAACCAAGCATCCATTAAATATTGCCTCCGCTTGCAGAATTATTTGTTGTCAAAATGTTTGTATTTTGTAATATCAATATAATTGGCTCAAAATTTCCATTAACATTAATATAAAATACTTTCAAAATATAATTTTGTTGTCTTTCATCGTCTGTCAATGAATATAAATTTAAAATTTCATTTTGACCATTAACTGTTTTAACCTGTTCTTCACCTAAGTTATCAATATAATATGAAATATAAGTTGAACTTAATTCAAATCTTTGCCTTACTTGTGTTGTAAGAGTGTTGAGGTCAAAGGTCGCACCAGAAGTTGTACTAGAGAAGAAATGTCTTTCTGAAAGTGGCTCATTTTGCACAACAAAACTTACATTTAAAATAGCATAATGATTTCTTGTTGTCGACTCGCTCTCGCCTGTTGTTACCGAATAATTAATGTAATAAACAAATGTCATGTTCTTAACAAAAGGCGGTTGTCCTGTCAAATCAATAGTGCTAAGTTCGGTTTTGTCAAATTCTGCTGAGATACTATTTGAAGCATTGTTATATACATAGAATTTAACGTCATTATACTCAAATCCAGCATAATTTGTAAGTCCAATTTCAAAGTTTATATAGTCAACCAAAGAAATAGTTTCGTAAGTAGCATTCTCGGTTGACGAAATGATATTTCCGTCACTGTCAAAGGTATATAACTGAATATTATTTGGATCAATTTCGTTTTCAAGGTCTTTATTTGCTACATACACTTGATACGAGCCTCTAGTTTCTGCACAAGTAATGTTAAGATTAACATGATAATATTTGTTTGCAACTAAGACATAGAACTGTCCAATTTCTTCGTCCTTAAGAAGTCCGTCATCACCCACTGTACTTTCGTCGATTCTTATGTTAGTTATTGATGATAGCGTGTAGTTGTTTTCATCGTAGAGACGCCAATTCACTTCAGCATTTCCGCCAATTTCGTCACGTACAAGTTGGTCTAAGTTTCTAAGCATAAATTGGTTGTTAAACTCTGTTATTGCATTAATTTCAATTATGTCAGCATATTTATAGAAAACGACACTATATCTACGATATATCTTGCCATTTGTGCTGTTTTCTTCCACAAAGAATGTACGTGTTGTGTTTTGCCAATCAGTTAATGATGTTCCATTCAAATTTGTTTCATATACAAAGTAAGAATTAGAAGTTATAGCATTTACTGTATTAATTGAACTAACTTCATAAAGTTTGTAGGTATACTCTGTACCATTTAGATTCCTTGTGAAATTACCATTGTCAAATATCACGTCTTGATATCCTAAACGGTCAAATAGGTCACCACCATTAACACTTTCATCAACTCCGGCAACAGTTATCGTCGCCATGTTTGCAACTACATTTTCGAAAGTAGAAATCTCTAACCATCCGCTTTCAGCCTTTTGATAAACCATAAACGCACTTTGATCAATGTAGACATTTCCAATTTCTCCAACACTTTCTGCCGGCATACTATTTCCAAACAGCCAGCCTATGATTTCATTTTCTGTTGTGACAAAACTGTTTGAAACCAAATACCAATTTCCGTTAATCTTTTGATAGATAGAATTTGCAGTTGTGTTGATATATAATTGCCCACCTGTTTCCTCTGTTGGTGCGGTTTCGCCATTTGTTATATCCACACTTCCACTTAAACTATCTTCTTCTACCCAAGTTGTGAGAGAGTATAAATTTGAAGAACTGTAAAGTTTAAATGTTACTTCATGCTTTGTCAATCTATTATTTACAAACACATAGAAAATTTCCTTTATTTCATTGTTAGGTTGAAGATTATAACTCTTTTCAGTTACAGTTCGATCTTCAAAATCATTGAGTTGATAGAATGTTCCGTTGCCAAATAGATTCGCAAAAACATAACGATTATTTGTTTGTAATGCCAATTCTTCGGATTGAATGCCTGATTCATAGACAAAGAAGGTTATGCGATAGAATTTAACACCTGAATCTTCAATAGATACAATTTCTTTTGTTTTTATGCCTGAGGTTTCGCTTTCTAGTAATCTATCAAAGGTGATACGAGTTGCATCTTCAATAATATTTCCCTCATCATCTTTCACTGCATCAACAGCATAAGTATCGTCGGCTATTGCATTAACAATTTGCTTTCCTGTTGCAACGTCATAGAAACTTCCTGTCATAGAAATTTCTTCCATACTTATTTGATTATCTGTAACATTAGGACTCTTCAAAGTGAGGTTGAATTCACTGCCTGATGACTCAAATGAAGAAGTATCCTCTCCGCCTAATGTATATGCAGCCGAATAAGTTGTTGGTACTTGTGAGTTATAAACAATTATCTGTGCTTTGAATGCTGAATAGTAAATAAATGAACCTGTTTCTCCGGTGGTCTCAACTCCTAAATATCTATATGACTCTATGAACATACTTTCGTATACGCCCGCTGTTGTATAGGTGTAAGAATCAAGATTTCCACGATACATATAAGAAGAATTTGACGATTGTTTTATAATTCTAAATTCATTATTAGAAGTTGGATTGTTTGGATTATCTCTATATTCTGTTGTTTTTTCAAAATTGTCTTCAAACACAAATGGTTCATTTGTTGGAATTAAATATGTGTTTGAAACTGTTGTTGGATCACCAATGAGAATGTTTCCAACATTAGCCTGTCCCATTGCATATACCTTATCTCCGTCATTTAGAATAACTAATGAATTATCTGGACCTGTGCCTTTAGCATTTGCACCAATTCCATAAATTCCATTTGTAATATCACTTCCTAATCTTTGAACTGTGGTTCCATTATTAGCATAATTTCTTAAATAGAATGTCAAAGGTGTGCTTGTCAAACGTATACCATTTGGATCATTATAGAGTCCATCGATACCTGAAACTCGCATATAAACGTTAACCATAATGTTGTCGGATTGAATACGGAAATCTTCGTTTGTGGTTATTGTTCCCATAGAATCAATGGTTGCACCTGCCACCACTTCATATGAGAAAATATATGGCATTTCTGCTATTCTATATTCATTATTCCAAGTTCCTATTTCTGTGTCATCACTTGGATATTGGAAATATGGATTATAGATAACTGAATCAGAAACACTATCTTCATCTTGAGCCGTTCCATTTTGACCTGCCCAACTTGTTGGAGAAATAACATAATATGTTCCGGTTTCTGTTGTCACTTTATAGTAATCATCTACAATATAGTCATGTGCTGAAGTTCTATTAGCACTTATTGATTGGAAATGAGGGTAAAGTCTAATTGAATCAGTTTGTTGATAATGTTCGGTTGTGGCACTTGCCTCTTCTCCGTAAGTTACATTTGATATTGTGTAAATATATCTAGTTGCATAACCAGAAGAGTTCAATTCGTCGACGTCTACGATATTTAACTTCAAGCCATTATTTTCGTTAAATGTTTGTAGTTCAATATCATATTTCACACCATTTGATGAAAGTTCTTTTCCGAAATATTTAACTTTATAATCTGTACCTTCACTAGCATTTCTAATATAAACGTCATATGCTAAAGTTAAATCAACTCCAGAAGTTAAATCACTTGTTTTTGAAATTCTGATTTGTTCTCTTTGAGCATAATTTTCATTGTTGGTTAATGGTTTATAATCATCATTTGTCGGGCTTGCGTTATCACTAACAATTGCATATTCAAGAGAGCCACCCGCACTTATTTCAATTTCTAGTGTATCATTTGTAACAGTAATAGATGATGCTTCAGAATTATTTGTAGTATTAAAGTCGGCCATTGTTATACTGTCGTCATCAATAAAGTTTTGAGTCACTAAATTGCCATAATCTGCTCTTTGAATTGTCAATGTTTGTCGAACTTGAGCAATTTCTGTAGATTCACTATTAAGCGAAATTGCATCCCCAGCAGTACTTGACACAAAGTTTACAACCATAACAACATTTTCAAGTGTTGTACTTTCGCCATAATACTTGCCTGGGAAATAAGGTATTTTGAAACCTGCTCCATCACTATCACCAGAAGTTACAACTTCAGAAATTGTTCCGTCTTCATAAACATAACCGCCGTTTGTTTCTGAACTCGTCACTAGTTTTTTCTTTTCATTATGAATACTTGTTTCAGTCTTATTACCATAAGTGCCATCGCCACCTAAGTCGGCAAACACAATATCACCATCTATTTCAAACCAAACACTTGCAACATTAATATCGTATACATTTGATTCAACTTCTGCGTTGAATTCTGTATTAAACGACGCTTCATTCATTGCAGGTATAACATTTGAATCATATACATTAGCATATAATCCACTTATTGTCATTTGCAAAGCAACTGACGAACCATATGTTGGATTTGTTGTTGTTCCTTGCAAATAACCATTAGGAGCGAGAATTGCTTTTGAAGCAATATCTTGAAGTCCGAAAACAAAGCCTTCGTTGGCATTATCAATGCATGCTTGAATTTTTTCTTCAGCACCTTCTTCTTTAATAATTGTTTCTAAAATCTCTTTAATAACTTCTGCGCCATCACTATCATTACCTAAATAGTTGACATAAACATTATAACTTGTTGTCTCCTCAGGAATTTTATCAAAAACTGAAGTTGCATATGTAATAGTAGTTGTTGTGCCACCCGTTGCGCTTGAAGCGGTGTATGCATAAACAATTTCAAACATTTTTTCTTTATGAAATTCTATATCTTCTGTTATAGGGACCTTATTGCCATTTTTTGTCGCATATCCCAAAATAATTTGAACACCATCGCCTTTACCATCAGCATTTTGAATGGTATATGAATAATCATAAGCCCAATTTTGATAAGAACTTGCTAATTCTTGCCCACCACCTGATACTGAGGTTACATTATTTAATGTTCCACCTGCAAAGGTTGAAGTGTTGTAAGTCGCGCCAATTTCAGCCTCGTTTCCTTCTGTTACAGTTGTTACATTTGTGTGAGCAATAACAGGATTTATTTCCGATTCAATTCTAAAGTAAATTCTTGCACGATAGCCGAAACTGTCAACAGCATCAATATAATAACTCTTGTCACCAATACTAACGGTTCCCGCTGTGAACTTAATTTCGCCATTTGAGGTTGTTGGTGAGTGAGTCTTGTCAGAAGAGGTTGAATCTTCAGACCAACCAGTGCCACTAGTATCTATTGCAGAGAAATAACTATTATATTCCGCTTGTGAACCATTGTATGGAATTGAATAACTAAAAGTAAAACCTTGATTGTCGCTTCCAAGCATTGCTCTCCAAATTGGATAATAGGTATCTGTTGAAGTTGAATTTTTATAAAGATATTGAGTTCTATCAATTGAAGTTGAATTCGTTGCTCTTGTTATGATATATGGATTTCCAGCAGTATTTGTTGCTACTGAAACGTTTTCCCCGCCGATTAGCATATCTTCGACTATTGCATCTGAATATTGTGTGCTTTCCGAAGAGGATCTAAATTCAACGTCATAAGAAGGCATAATTAGGAATCTAAGGTTTGCACTAACTGATACTTTACCTTCTTCTGTATGGTCTTTGTCAAGGAAAGTTGTGTAGGTAATTCTAAGCATAATGAAGTTTCCATTGACAGCCGCACCTCTAGGTAAAATTTGATAATTTGCGCCATAATCTGTTCCCGCGTTTAAAGATGCATAGTTTGAGTCTTGTGTTTGACCTTCGTCTGTTCCAATAACACCACCATTTAAGACCGCTCCATATCTTGGTTTGATTCCGGTGTTATAAGTAGTCTCGTTTATGAGATAATTATGGATTTGCCATGCTTCTTGTTCTAAAGGATCATCAGAATTTGCCATAATTTGAGCATCACCAAAACCATACATTGCAAGGTCGATTCTTCTGTTTTCTCCAACATCATTTGCAGTCAAAAGATTGCCTGTTTTCGCATCTCTAATACCAAGATTTGGGAAATTATAGATGCTTGTAAGTCCATCTGCCACTTCCAAAATTTCATAATGTGTTAAAGCATCTGAAGTTACTTCAAATTGAACATTAAGTTGTAAACGATAAGAACTATTGGTTGCAACGACATTGTTGATATTGTTTTCATAAACAATACCATTATCGCCATTAGTCAAAACATAACCAACATGATATTGAGAGGTAACTCCAACTTGGTTTTGGCTAAATGAAACTTCACCCAACTCTTTGTATTCACCAAGTCCACCATCTTCACTTAAAGAAGGTTCTACTTCAAATATATTAGTTACTTTTGCCTCGGCATTTTCAGCATTTGCTTGAGTTAAATATGCCCCTTGATAATAATATCCTTCAAGGCTTGCGTCAAGAGTGTCTGTCACAGATTGCCCTGTGATTTCTTGGAAAGAATGGCTTATTGTTACATAATCTGTTGGATCATCAACTTTGTTAAATCTCAAATAATAGAAATCATTTAAGGTTGCGTCATCTTTAATAGTATATGTCAATTTTGGATTAATTCTTTCTGAAAGTCGAATATCAGCAATATCGTTATTAACCTCATATCCAGCATATAAAAGCACTATTCTATTTGTAATTTGAGGTTGATAAGCAAACATTTGCGTCCAACTTGATGGGTTTGCACCACTAAGAGCAGAAGCATAGTCAGAGTATATACCATTATAGGTATAATTATTATATGAGTCTCCTAAGTCAACTATAATTTCTGCCGTACTTCCTGCTTGTACTTCTCTAATTAATGGGTTGCTTCCTATAGGCGCATCAAAGCGAACAAAATAGGTCCCAGATGCACTGTTTAAAAGTTGATATTTAAAAAGTCTATTATAACTAAATAATTTGTTTGAATCATATGTAGATAAATCTTCTGCAAAGACTTCTTCGTAATTATCCACTCTTGTTATCATATTTGTTTCAATAGTAACAGTGTTGTTATTATTTACAATAACGGTGTAAGTTTTGGTAACACTATTTACTTGCAATGTAAACATTACACGTCCTATGGTTCCTGTGTTATTAAGAGTAAAGGCAAAATCAAGATCTGGCAATCTAATTACACCACCTTCTTCACTAAGGCTTCCTGAACTTAATGACGGAGTTGGTTGATTATAAGAAGTTGTGCCGTTCACTGTCAACACAACATTAGTTATAGTTGTAATGTCTAAATTATAGTCATAATTATATTGATTATCTAAATCTGCATCCTTCCTTGTTACATTAAGTCTTGAACTTGCATTCGCCTTAGCGAAACTTGCAGAAGTGTTGAAGAAATCTTCTATTGTTGTTTTATTATCAACATATTCTTCTTGCATATTTGCTGTTTCGTTAGGAGTTGGATAGTTATCAGAAATTTCAACATTTGGTTCTATCGCGAAAATATAGTTTAAACCAAATCTATATATTATATTATTATTGAATCTATATTGTATAGTAATGTTTTCAACATAATCTGTTCTTCTTTCGCCAACATTTGGCAAGGTTATTGTGTATGTTGTTGTGCCATTTTCAAATGCAAAACTATCTATTCCTGTTCTGAAGTTTGTTCCGTTATTACTGAAATTTGCTACCAACATATCATACAATCTTCCTTCTCTAAGGTTGAGAGTGATAGTGTTTTGAGAATATCTAATTCCTTCTATACTCTCGCTTTCACGGAAAGCCACTGTTTGATTTTCTGCTATATCATTTGAAGGAGCGAACATAAGCGAGAAGAAGAAACTATAAAGCGTTCTTGATTGTTTTGTTATTTCACTTTCTGTTAATTCTATATAGAAAGATTCAATTTCTTCTTGCGTTCCCAAAGCAGTGTTAACAGTAATAGGATTTGCTAAATCAATTCTAATATAATTTGTCGCAATACCATTTAATCCTTCACCTACACCTGTTCCAACTGTGTAAGTAAAGCCAGCAAGTTCTAATTCATTTGATAATGAAATTTGAGAATTCGCATCTCCTATTCCTTCTAAAGTTATTCCTCTATATATGTTTGTTCCGCTTGCTATTGTGAGCAAGTTTTCTGTAATATTATGTTCAGCCTTAATTTCCACTGCTATAGTCTCTTGAGAGTGAGCCACGCTGAAAGTATTATTATCAACAATTTCAAAATCGGCAACGTCAGTACATTCAGTGAAAGTAAAGGCGTTGACGCTTGAATCTAACAAAATTTCATCGCCTTTTGTAATTTCATCAATAAAATCGGTTACATTATAGTTTTTACCACCAACATATGTTCCACCAAAATTTTGGTCGTATGTGATTTGATAGCCACCATTCATATTGAAAGTTATATCAAAAATGTTGAGATATGAAGTATAAATTCCTATTTTGAAAGTACCGTCTTCTTCGATTGATTCTCGTGTTTTGAAAGTTAGTTCATAAACACCATTTGAAGTAGAATTTCTAAAATCAAAATAGTTAACTCTAGATTTTGGTAAATAGAATAGCCCTTCAAGGTTTTCGCCATCTTTATACAAACTTACAATATATCCATCTTCAGCGAAATTTGGATTGTTTTCGATTATGTCAACTATCTGAGCGTATGTTGTAAGTGTTGTCACTTCTCCACCTGTTAAATCAACAAGGACATAATTATCTTCGTTGCCATTTTCAGCATTGAAAATATATGGAGTAGAAAGAGTATAAGAATTATCTGCCGAAACAACAGTATAAAGTTGGTCTCCGCCTGCAAGTCTAACAAAATCGTAAAGGTAAGTTTCTATACCCTTTACTTCACCATTTTCACGTGAACTTCCTGCATAAGTAATATGAGCAAAAACGTCAGTACTTGGTGTGTAAATGTCTCCCACTTGCTCTTGAACGGTTATAGTGTAATTGTAGGTGTCATTAATTGTGATACTATTATCGATATAATTATCTCCATCTTCTTCTATTTGTTCACCTGTAACAGAATGATCATATATAGGTACAATGTCGGAATGATATTTAATGGTATAAAGTCTTTGTGAACGAACAACTTCGGTCTCTACTTCACCATCTTTAATATAATAAGTTTTGGCTACAATTATTTCAATGCTTGCATCGGTAACAATTACATTAGCACTTAAAACACCGTTTCTTTCATCAATGCTAAGGTCTAAATAAGTTGAAAAGTCTGAATATTCTTCGCCATTTATAATAACGCTATCAACTGAATATTTAAAGGTTATCTCTTCTCCATCTCCACCTTCCAAATTAGCAAAACGGTATTTTCCATCATTTGAAACAGAAGCATCTTGAGTAGTGAAAGGTTTTTCAAAATTGATAGTAAATTCAGTATCTTCAATATATTCCGCGTCATTATTATATGGATAAGTTACGTTTCCAAGAGAATAATTAGGATTAATCTTAATGCGATAATACATAACATAGGTAACATTACCCGAACTCAAGTTCTGTGACAAAGAAAGTTGTAAAATTGCATACACTTCCTCTCCTGTATCTACCAGAGAGTTTAATATTATGCCTGTTCCAGCGTTGTCAATACTTAAAATATCTTCATATCCCGCTGTAATAGAACGTATAGAAAGTGTAGCACTTATAAGAGAAGTGTTTGTTGGTCTACGATAATAGAATCCATATTGTCTAGCGTCTACATCCAATTCTTCGTTAAAAGAATTTTCATTGTCTGAAACAATCGTATAAGACTTTCCTGCTGTATAAATATCATATATTCCTTTAGTACTTAAGTTGTTGAAGAATTCTTGAAGTCCTACTTCACTTGTTTCATCCGTTGTAATATCTTCAAAAGCGAAAAACTTGTCATCGCCATTATAATTTTCTTTATATGCTACATATATCAAACCAACTTTTGACAATCTAACGTCAGCACTAATTCTATCCTCATTGTTGTAAACAAATGTAATTGTGTCTGATACATTGAAAGTGCTAAGTTCTCCAACAGAAAGCACACTGTTGAGCACGTCAATGAAAGCACTATTTTCTTCAACTGCCCAAAGATTGTTTAATGAGTATCCATTTAATTCAAGTAAAACCAAAACATAATCTTCATTGTTTGACAAAACTTCATAGTTTAATGGTGTTCCCTCTGCAGTGTTTATTATAGCATTTACGACAGCCTCTGCAGTTTCACCATAGCCCACATGGAAATTTAAAGTCGAATAACCAAGTTGTATGATTTCATGTCCGCCTCCATTTTCTCTTGCCAAAATGAATTGGAACGCATTATTTTCATTGTTTAAATCAAATAGATTAATGTTAGAGTCAATAAGTTGTCCTAATCTTCCTACAAACACACCTTCCTTGTCCAAATTAAATCCGTCATCCGTTCTAATATTTAAAATTGAACTTGTTGTGGTAGGTGTAAAACTTATTCCTGCATTTTCAAATGTTATTTCAGTAGGATCATCATAAGAAACATTTAAAATATGTCTATTTATATATTCTTTTGCATTATAAATTGTATAGAAATTTTCAAGCAAAGAATAATCTTGTGTTCCAAGTTGAGATAGATCAACAAATGTTTCTTTTTGAGCAATTAAATAGTTTGGATTAATAACAAAACCTAAATCAATACGAAGAGAATATGTGCTTTGACGGTTATAATATAAAGTAACTTGAACATAAGTCAATGTTTTAACGTCACTAAATTCTAGATACGCTAAATTATTCTCTCCAGGTTGTATGTATACAAGGTCTGTTGTTGTCGCGAGATGGTCATCAATGTAAAGAACGGCAGTGCCAACATCTCCACCCGTCCAACTCAATGGTGTGTCGTTATCATTATTTCTTATATAATTAAGTGGAAGATATTGATTTAAAGAGATTGAATCTCCACCAAATACTAATTTGCTTGCAGAATTTCCAACATCTCCGTAAGTTAAGTAATCTGCATAAGCAGAAGAATATGAACTGATACTGTCTGAATAGTTAATATTTCTTGCAAACACAAGTGTTAATTGAATGTTTACGAGTCCATTGTCATCATAAACGTCAAAAATAAGTGAAAATTCTTCTGCAAATAAATAGTTTAATTGTACAACGTTTATTTGTTGAGAGGTATAACTTAAAATGCTAGAAGCATCAGTGCTTGTATCAGATTTAAGCGAAATCATACCATAATTTGTTACAGCACCTTGAGAACTGAATAATTCGCTTGTGTGACCTTCTAGACTTGTTAAATAAGCAGCATTTAATCTAAATTTCAAATATCCCTCTTCTGTAGGAGTTTCAGAGTCTCCAATATACACTTGAAGCAAGTCATTTAAAATAACTTGGTCGTTTAGAGTGAAATATTTGGTAACTTTACCTGCACCATATGTATCTCCATCTTCATCAGGGTCAAAATCATAAACAGGATCACTTGTTGCAAATTCGCTCTTATCATATAAAACTTCTCTTACGCCTGCACTAAAGATTGAAAAATTAACATTGCCAGGACTTACACTGTCTTGTGTTGTCCCGTAAATAGAAGAAATTGTGGCTGTAACAAAGGTTTCTATAGTATCTCCACCTGTTGAGTTAAAGCCCGTAATTTGATTATTTACAATATTTATATAACGATTGGAACCTGTTGCGCCTTCTTGCAAAGTAAATGATGCCGCATTTGTTTTAATTACTTTTCCAATTTGGTCATATATAACCACACTTAACTGACTTGAAATATGCTCTAACGCTGATTGATTTTGACTGTCAGTGATGGTTATTGTACCCCCTGTTACACTTGCCCAAGTAATTGTTCTTTCACCTCTTTCATTAATAGAAACTGTTATCGGTCCATTAGGTGCATATTGAGTTCCATCTACAAAACTATATTCACTTGTTGTAGCAAGTTGAGCATAAATTGTAAACCCATCATAATTTTCCCCTGCATAATTCACACTCATTTCCTTCTCTTGAATTGTTCTTCCATTATAATAAACTAAGTAAGGGGTATAGTGAATACCATCAGTATTTGAAAATTTCTCCGAAATGCTAACACTTGCTGTTCCTGTTATAGTTTCCGTTCCTGCAAAAGTCAAAGGTCCAACTTCAAAATAACTTCTCTCTAAATTATCTTCATCCAAATATGTTCCGAGATTTCCATTCTCATCTCTAAATTCCACACGAATATAACCAGAACTTGAAGTAGTATCATTCGAACTTAGCCCTGCATTATAAAGGTCTTGAAGTTCGTTTACAGAAATCATATTTGCTGAAGCGTTGTTGAGTGTAATAGTAATTTCAAAACTATCACTGTTTCCTAAGTCATCGCTGTAGAAAAGTGCTGGAACATAAAGGTAATTATTTTCTCCACTTGTATACTTAAATTGGTCAGCATCAACCGAACTAAAACTTGTTTCTCCCGTCATATCCTCAAATTTTAATGTAGCATCAACAACAATGGCTCTTGGAGCACTGACTTGAACAATATCATATTTATCACCACTCTCATAAACTTCACCATCACTATTTAAAATTACTCCATCTGCATTAGTTTTTACTGTCACAAAAACCAAATTAACATCTTGGTTTAATGGTCCTATTGCGGTTAAATTTGAATCATTTAGTTCATAAAGCCAAACGTCACTTACCAAATTATTTAAACCTGACAAATCTATGTCTTCACCGACCGTATATTGAACACAAGAAGCATATTCCAAAGAATTTGCCACGTCTATTTGTGCGCCTGTTGGAGAATAGAAGAAATATCTAACTCTTTGATATACATTTTCTGTAGGCAAAACAATTTGTTCGGAAAGTTCGACAGTGTCTGAACTTCCTGTATCACTATCATAAACAATTATTATTCTTTCGTTGTTATATTCTTCTGCCCAATATATATTTTGCTCTTGATGAACTGTGAAATCAACATAAAGACTTGGCAAATTCGAAAAACTATTACCATTTTCAAAGAAAATTTCCCAACCATTTTCGCCCTCTACAAAGAGTGCAACTTTAAAATCCACTCTCCCTTCGGCTGTTGAAGCAAATCCATAACTATAGTTAGCCGCACTTGATGACTGACTTGTTTTTGGCAAAATGAAATAATACGTTGTAACTGTTCCTGTTTCCGTTTGTTCAACTAATGGAGAATAATTATCTAAACTTCCGTTATATGCTTCACGAAAAACCTCATAATTTGTGGTGTTTGTTTCTGTATTTGTGGTAACAACCACTCTCACAATTCCCTCGCCATCAATTTTAACATTAGTATTGTCATTTGTTAAAGCAATACCAACATTTCCTGCATAAATTGAATTTAGACTATTACCTTCATCATCACGTATAGAAACGTTTAAAGAGCCATCAAAAACTGAAGAACTTGAATTGGAAGAAATATTCAAAAATTTATCAACAAAACACTTAAATTGAGTGTTCCCTATTGAGAAACTTTCAACCCCAACGTCTTTAACAGTAATTTCAATACTACAACTACGATATGTACTAGGATTGCTTCCAAAATAATGTAAAGCCGCTTGGTTTAATTCTGCAAAATTATTTAATATGTTTTGATTCTCACTTAAAAAAGCTTTTTGATAACTTGCGGAGGTAAATGTGTAAAGTGTTACACTGTCTGGATAACCTTCCGCACTTACACCATTTGCTGTGAAGGTTTGAGTTTCGTAATTGAATTCAATATTCCTGTTTGTTGGAGAGAAGAAAACCATTTTCTTTTCTGTTCCACCATACATAAACTCACTACTGTTTCCCGTTTCAGTAGAATTAGGAGAAAAATTTAACCCAATCTTAAACTCCGAGCCATTGATAACTTCATTATCAATAATTGGCGTCATTGTTTCATCGCCTGTATCATAAACAAAAGCAGAAATCTCATAAACAGGTACGTCTACTGCGATTGTTGTTGTGATAGGAGAAATCAAACGGTTGTCGGAGGTTGCACGAAGAGTAGTAATACCTCCATTTATGTATTCAGAATTTGTCACTGCATTATAATCAGTTGAAAGGGTAACTAAGAAAGGGGTGTTAAGTCTTACAGTTTGAGGCACTCTAATAATGCCATTGTCAATATAACCATTTTGAGCCTCAGTCGTTCCAAGTGACAATGTCACGTTTGTAACATTAACATTTTCTGTTGTCGTGTTGATAGTCATATAAAAATCTTCCGAAACCTCATACATTCCGGTTGTCGCATTATACTCTTCTGTTTGAGCAAAACTCATATCTTCTGGATTAACAGGAGGATTTTCAAAATATCCTAAAAGATACATGACAAAAGTAGAAACACCTAAAAGCCCAATTATAGCCGCGATTGTGATAAGAACAACTTTCCAAGTCGCTAAGACTTTTCTTTTTTTCTTCATACTTACCCCTTATAATTATTTGTTATATTAAACAAAATAATTATACAATTTTTTTGTAGTTTTCGCAAACAAAATAAATAATATTATAAAAATAAATAAAAAATATTTTAATTCATAAATGTTTATTTTTTATTTTCAAATTTTAATCTTGATTTTTCTAAATTTTGTTTTAGATATTTTTAAAACTTATAAAGCAATTTTTATCTTTATTTTGCTATCTTCTCTTGACAAAATATGTGGTTTATAGGTATAATAAACAAAGTAAAAATAATAAAAAATTTGTAAAAATTAAAAAAAATGTTAAAAAAATTAAAAAAATTAACAAAAAATATAAATTTTTTAATTAATTTTTGCAATTTTATAAATTTTAAATTTAAAATTTTTAAGGAGTTAATTATGATTCAAACCTCAAATGTGTCACTTGCATTCGGCGGAAGAGTGCTTTATAAAGAAGTGAATTTAAAATTTACAAAAGGAAATTGCTATGGCATTATTGGTGCCAATGGTGCTGGAAAATCAACTTTTCTTAAAATTTTGACAGGAGAAATTGAACCTAACACAGGTGAAGTTATTATCACTCCTGGCGAAAGAATGTCCGTTTTAGAACAAAATCAAAACAAATATGACAACGAAACAGTTTTGGACACAGTTCTTTTAGGACATAAAAGATTGATGGAAATTCAAAAAGAAAAAGACGCCCTTTATTCTAAAGAGAATTTTTCTGATGAGGATGGTATAAAGGCAGGCGAATTAGAGACAGAATTTGCAGAACTTGGCGGATGGGAAGCCGACGGAAACGCTAAAACTCTTCTTCAAAACCTTGGTATCGGCGAAGAAGATTATTACAAACTTATGAGTGAACTTGACGCAAAGGTTAAAGTGAAAGTTTTGCTGGCACAAGCCCTCTTCGGCAATCCTGATATATTAATTTTAGACGAACCTACAAATAACTTAGACTTTAAAACAATAAGATGGCTAGAAGATTTCCTCTTAGATTTTGAAAATATTGTCATCATAGTTTCACACAATCGTCACTTTTTGAATAAAGTTTGCACTCATATTTGCGATGTGGATTTTGGACAAATCAATATGTATCTTGGAAACTACGATTTTTGGTATGAGACTAGCCAACTTCTTCTTCGTCAACAAAAAGAACAGAACAAAAAAGCCGAACAGCGCGCTAAAGAACTCAAAGATTTTATTGCTCGCTTCTCTGCGAATGCTTCAAAATCTAAACAAGCAACCTCTAGAAAGAGAGAACTTGAAAAACTGACTTTAGACGACCTTAAACCTTCTTCAAGAAAATATCCATATGTAGATTTCAAATTTGAGCAACAAATTGGTAAAGAAATTTTAAAAGTTGACAAACTTACAAAGAAAGGAATGTTTAAAAATCTTTCATTTAATGTTGAACCAAATCAAAAAATTGTCTTTTTATCTTCAAATTCTTTAGTTTTGACAACACTTTTCAATATTATTATGGGCAAAGAACAAGCAGATGGCGGAACCGTTCAGTTTGGAAAGACAATTAAGCCATCATATCTTCCTCAAGATAATCGTGAGTTTTTTGATGGTTGTCACCTTTCTATTGTTGATTGGTTAAGGCAATATTCGAAAGATAAGACTGAAAGTTATGTTCGTGGCTGGCTTGGAAGAATGCTCTTTTCCGGCGAAGAGAGTTTAAAAGAAGTAAATGTTCTTTCTGGTGGTGAAAAAGTTAGGTGCATGCTAGCAAAACTTATGCTTGAAAGTGGAAATTTACTAATTTTAGACGAACCAATAAACCACTTAGACCTTGAAAGTATTACTTCACTAAACAAAGGTTTAATAAATTTTAAAGGTCCAATTCTCTTTACAACCGGCGACCAAGAAATTATTGAAACAGTAGCAAACAGAATTATTGATATTGTAGATGAAAATACAATCATCGACAAAGAAATGACTTACGAAGAATATATGTCAACAAAATAGCAACTCGTCACATTTTAAGATTTGACACAAAACTTAATTTAATTATATTTGAAATTAAATAAAAAATATATTAATAATAAAAATTATAAAAATTTATCAAAAAAATATTAAAAAATAAAAATTTATAAAAAATTTTTAGGTTAAAGGTATTTTTAATATTGAGGTGAAAGATGAAAAATAAGTTGCAGGATAAGGTGGCTATAATAACCGGCGCAAGCAGTGGTATTGGACTCAGTATTGCTAAAAGATTATTGGAAAACAAAGTTAAGGTTTACAACATATCTCGCTCAACAATTCAAGGTTCAGAAAACATTGAGAGTTTTCAATGTGACGTAAATGATACAGAAAAAGTAAAAAGCATTATTGAAGAAATTTATAAGAAAGAAAATAGGATTGATATTTTTGTTAATAATGCCGGATTCGGTATTGCCGGTGAAATTGAAAGTGCCTCTAGAAAAAATATCTATAATCTTGTCGAAACCAATCTTTCTTCAGTTATTACTCTTTCCTCTCTTATCATTCCATATCTAAAAGAAACTAAAGGCAAAATCATAAATATTTCTTCTGTTGGGGCTGTTATTCCAATTCCATATCAAGCAACTTATAGTGCCACAAAAGCGGGCGTAGAAATCTTTTCAAGAGCATTAGCAAATGAAGTAAAACCTTTTGGTATAAAAGTCACAGCCATTCTTCCTGGCGACGTAAAAACCGGCTTTACACAAAACAGAATTGTGGAAATAAACAATAACGATAAAAATTACTCAGAAAAAGTGAAAAAGTCAATTAAAAAAATGGAAAAAGAGGAATTAAAAGGAAAGAGTCCAGACAGTGTGGCAAAAATTGTTGTAAAAATGCTTAAAAGGAAAAATCCACCTCTTCGCAAGACTGTGAGATTTTCATATAAACTTGTAGTTTTCTTGTCAAGAATTCTGCCAACCAGATTTTTAAACTTTTTAATTAAAAAAATTTATTGTTAAATAAACTTTAAATTTAAAAATTTAATAATAAAAATAAATTTTATATAAAATATTCAAAAAAATAAATAAAAACCATATTTTTGATGGTTTTTATTTATTTTTAATTTAATTTTTAAATATTTTTTTATTATTTTTGTTTTTCCACTTTTTTATTTAAATCCTCAATATTAATGTTTGCAGTATGTTTAATGGGTTTCCATTCAACTTTCTTAAACAGTGCAATAAAGCAAATTGGAATTAAACAAATCATGAAAATAGGATATGCAAACATAGAGAGAATTTTTTTCTTTTTTGTTGCCTTTATTCTTTTCCAATCTTTTATAACGGCAAGCGAACCATAAACAAAAAGCCCTAAGTATAGCATAGCCGCAAAATATAACAATGCACCAAATAATGAAAGTATCTCTAACAAAACCGGTGCTCCCAACAGTATTTTAATAAAACTTGCAATTACTGCTACCAAACCGTTTAAAATCGCCCAACTTGTTGAAACTATTGGCAGTGGCGCAAAAAACATTAAAAAGTCATAAAACGGAAACTTAAATGTTTTTAAAAGTTTATAAAAAAATGAAAAAGTGAAAATTTTACAACACAAATATGTCCCTTTTTGCCAACGCAATCTTTGGCGGTATGTTTGTTTCCAAGAGATAGGCTGTTCATCATAAAAAATTGCATCATCACAATAAATTATTTTGTTTCCCTTTTTTAAATTATCACATGAAAATTCTAAATCCTCTGTAATAGACGTATATTTCCAACCTATTTTAGGATTTATTACTTTGTTTGAAGCGAGAAATCCCGTCCCAGAAATATGTGTTGACAAATTTAAAATTGTTCTTGGTGTATGCAAAAAGCGACATTCTCGGACAAACGAAATCGCAGATCCCATTGCAAAGAGACTGTCACCAAAATTTTTGGACGCACGATAGGAAGTTACAATATTCCCCCCCCCCGCTATTAAAGGCTTTGTTCATTTCTTTTACATAATTTAAGTCTAAAATGTTGTCCGCGTCAAACACAAACCAACCGTCAGGATTGTAATCTGGATAATTTTTTGCTATATTTTTTAAAAGGAAGTCTAAAGCATAACCTTTACCAACTTTTTCTTTGTTATGTCTTTCAAAAACAATCGCTCCCATATCTCTTGCAATTTGAGCCGTTTTATCGTTTGCATCGCAATTATCGGCAACAACAAATATTTTAATTTTTTCTTGATTATAGTTTTGTTTCTTTATACTATCAATAAGTTGCCCAATCACAAGTTCTTCGTTTCTGCCGGCAATTAAAACACCATAACTACTTTCAATTTTGGTTTCTTTAAATTTTTTCTTCCAAAATAACCCTATAATAATATATAAAACTTGATAAGCCATCAATGCGCCAACAACTATTGAAAGAATTAAATTTACTATATCCCACGTACTCATCCCTAACTCCAAAAATTTTAATCTGATTAAATTAAAGCATATATAGTTTTATTTGTCAATATATATTTATAAGTTTTGATTTAAAAATGCAAAATATTGTTAGAAATATATATTATTTTCAATATTATCATACAATTTAACAAATATTTAAAATTTAATAGCCTTTTGAATATAAGACACAAGGTCTTGAATTGGCAGTCTTATTTGTTCCATTGTATCACGATCGCGAATGGTTACCGTATTATTTTCCAAAGTGTCAAAGTCAATAGTTACACAGTATGGTGTTCCAATTTCATCTTGACGACGATAACGTTTCCCGATTGAACCTGCTTCATCATAATCACACATAAATTCTTTAGAGAGAATTTTGTAAACTTCTTTTGCCTTTTCACTTAAATTCTTTTGAAGTGGTAATACGGCAACTTTGAAAGGTGCTAAAAATGGTTTAAAGTGCATAACCACTCTTGTCTCGCCATTTTCTAATGTTTCCTCTTCATAAGCCTCGCTCATTATGGCAAGTGTTAATCTATCTGCACCTATTGAATATTCAATTACGTTTGGAAGATATTTCTCGTTTGTATATGGGTCAAGGTATTCCATATTTTTTCCACTAAATTCAGAGTGACGTGACAAATCCCAATCTCCACGGTGGTGGATTCCATTAAGTTCTTGCCAGCCTATTGGAAATTGATATTGTATGTCGCATGCTGCCTTTGCATAGTGAGCAAGTTTTTCATGGTCATGGAAACGAAGGTTATCTTTGGTAAGCCCAAGTTCCTCGACAAAATTCATTGCTCTTTCTTTGTACTTATTATATATATCCATTGACTCATTAGGATGACAAAACATTTGAAGCTCCATTTGTTCAAACTCTACAGTTCTAAACAAGAAATTTCCAGGTGTTATTTCATTTCGGAAAGATTTTCCAATTTGTGCTATTGCAAATGGCACTTTAGCCCGCATAGTTCTTTGAACATTCAAAAAGTTGACATATTCGCCTTGGCAAGTCTCTGGACGAAGATAAACAATATCCTTTTCACCTTCAACTGTTCCACGGCTGGTCTCAAACATAAGTTTAAATTGACGAATTGGTGTCCAATTAAAATTTCCACAATGAGGACATTTAATTTTATGCTCGTTAATATAATCTTCCATCTCTTTTGTGGTCATTCTCTCGACGTCAACATCCTTAAATTTTTCTTCTATTAAATTGTCAGCACGGAAACGGTATTTACAAGACTTACAATCAAGTTGAGGGTCAGAAAAACTTTGAACATGCCCACTTGCCTCCCAAACGCGTGGATTCATAAGAATCGCCGCGTCCACACCATAAGCCATAGGGTCCTCTTGAACAAATCTTTTCCACCATGCCTTTTTAATATTATTTTTAAGTTCAACACCGACCGGCCCAAAATCCCAAGTGTTAGCAAATCCGCCATAAATTTCACTTCCTTGAAAAACAAAACCTCTCGCTTTACAAAGATTTACAAGTTTTTCCATTGTCAAATTTTTATCCATTTTCTTTCTCCTTTTATGCCTTTAAATAAGATTACACTCTTTTATTTTGAACTATTCTTGTATTCTTAAATAAAAAGCCCCTATGCTTTTTCAGCATAGGGGCGACTTTTAACCGCTGTTCCACCCTATTTCGCAAATTTCTTTGCCTCGTTTTCACCTTTTCGCAAGGTGCAAGCGTTTGCCTCCAGAGTTGCCAATTCTTTCAACAGCAAATTTAAAAACAGTTTTATTATAATCTTTATAATATGTTTTGTCAATAAAATAATAAACAAAATTATTAAAAAATTTATTATATTTTAAAAAAAGTATTGAAATTAATTTATTTTTAATATATAATATAATCACGTTAAAAGAGAGGTTATAAAAAATGAGTTTAAATATTAGAAAAAGAATTATTAAATTGTTATCTACAGATGACAAACATTTAAAAAACTTTGTTGAGGATATTTTAAGTTCTGACGAAGTTTTTGAAAATATTAATAGAAGCGGAGAATATATTGTCTATGACAGCAAGATAAAGTCTGGCAAACCTATAAACATTTCAAAAACCTTTAGAATTAATGCTAACCTTGACGAAGGAAATAGTTATTCTATCACGGAAACAATTTTGTACACCACAAACTTTCATAAAAAGGTTGTAAAAAATTCTTTGCTTATTAATGATAGGGGAAGAAGCACTACTTACTATCATAAAGATAATTCAGGCTTAAAAATGTATGAAGTAAATAAAGATGGTTCTCTTTCTCCAACTTCAATTATTCCACAACATAAAACAAACAATTTCGCACAACATTTGGTTTCAAAATTATTTCCATCTCATACAAAGTAAAAATAAAACAAGGCTGATTTTTATGCCTTGTTTTTTATTTTTAGTCAAGCCAAATTACTTTGTCCCAAACTAATATTGTGATTATATCTACAAGCCAGAATATTACAGGACAGAAGATAAGCATTAAGATGGCAAGAATAATTCCGAGAGTGTTTTTCTTATCAATAGACTTGCAAAGACGATATACTGCCCAAACAATATCAAGTACAGGCAATGCTAAGATAAACTTAGCCCACTTTGGAAAGCCATCAAAAGTACGAATAATATCCTTCATAGTTTCCTCCTTTTTTAATTTTATATATGTTGGCATGTACCACCTTAGAACATTTTATCACTTTTTGTTAAAAATGTCCAGCCAAGCATCGTTCTAAATAAACTTCCCCAATAGGTCAGTCTTGCAGAGTCTAAAAATTCTTTACAAATTTTTAGTTCCTCAGCGTTTAGATACTTGCCCAGCACTTCGATGGCATATTTGGATGCACCTTTCTCAATTTTAATTTCCAAATATTTCATATATATGGCAATTAGGAAAATGAGAAAACTTAATCCAAAAAATGCAATGCCAATATACACAACATAAAACGGCAATACGTTGACAAGTCCTAATATAGAAAAAACTAAACCTAAAATAACAAATGGTAAAAAGAATTTTCCTATTAAGCGATTTTTCTGTCTTTTTTGCCAATGTTTTGTGAGTTCGCCTTTTTCATATTGAATGGCATGACCAAGTTCGTGGCTTACAGTGGAAAAAGTCGCCAGACTGTTTGATCTTCGTGTACTTTGACTTAACGCAATCGCACCAACCCGGAAATGGTCTTGGTATTCTTCGCAAGTTTCAATTTTTAAATTTCCTTTAAGGTGTTTGGCTATAACGTCCTCCACAAACTCTTCAACCGTCATGTCAAGAGAGTTTCCATACCTTCTTGCCTCATCGCGTTTCTCCTTGAAATTATCAAAAGAAAAGTTCGCAACAGCAAGGCAAAAACAAAGTATTAACAGAAAAACTACCCCTATTCCTATGACAATATACACCCACATATTAATATTATACAATACTTTCTTTGAAATTGCAAATCTTAAGCAGTGGAAATTAAAATTGTTTCCCCTTCATAACAAATTGTTCCTGCTGGAGGTAATTGTCCTGTAACAACACCACCTTCGCCGTCTATCTCATAGTACAGATTAAGTTTTTTTAATGTTGAAACTGCATTTGCCAAACTTTGCCCAATAAGATTTGGCATAATGACCTCTACTCGCTTTGCTGACTCATCATCTTTTGGTTGGTCGAGATAATCAAAAAGTGAACTGAAAAACTCTTTACCATATGGTGCTGCAACAAGAGAGCCATAATATGCACCTGCACTTGGTTCATCTACCATTATCATAAATATATATTCTGGCTCGTCAGCAGGATATGTTCCAATAAAACTTGAAATATATTTTCCTTGTGCTATTTGTCCATTTTCACCATATTTTTGTGCCGTGCCGGTCTTTCCACCTATATTGTACCCCTCAACAAAAGTATATTCGCCCGTTTTGTTTGTGGTAAGTTTTAAAAATGAATTGATAATTTTGCTGGTTTTTTCTGAAATTAACCTTTTGCTTGACGTATTAGGAGTGTATGTCGTTGAGCCATAAACGTCCTTAATTTCTTCGACAATACTTGGAGTATGATAAACTCCTCCATTGGTTATTGCTGTTACAATAGATAGAAGTTGAATAGGCGTAACCGCGATTGCATGACCAAAGCCCATACGTGCAAGATCAACTGTTTTAACATTTTCTTTTGGCATAACAATTCCCGAACTTTCGCCTTGAACGGTTATTCCTGTTTTCGTTCCCACCCCAAACTTTTCAAGATATTCATAAAACTTATCCACACCAAGTCGCAAAGCAAGGTCGATAAAACAACAGTTACATGAATTAGAAAATGCCTCTGCAAGAGTTTGCGAACCATGGCCTATTGTTTTCCAGCACTTAATCCTCTGCCCATCAACAATTCGATAGCCCGGACAATAAAAGGTGTCATCAAGCGAAACAACGCCTTCTTCTAATGCAGCAGCCACTGTCAAAATCTTGAAAGTGGAGCCCGGTTCAAATGAATCCGTCACCGCGCTCATACGAGAATAATTAAACAAACTTTCAAGATCATCTCGAGGAACATTATTTAAATCAAAACTAGGCTTTGAAGATATAGCAAGCACTTTGCCCGTTTTTGCCTCCATCACCATACCTGTTACCGCCTTGGCTTGTTGCTCTTCATATGCTTTTATTAGAATATTCTCTAAAATTATTTGGATTTTACTGTTGATTGTTAAATGAATATCGTCACCAGCGACACCTTTGACATAATATCTCAAATTTCCGCCAATTTCTTTGCCTTGAAGGTCACTTTGAACATAACTATAGCCGTCAACACCTGTTAAATATTCATTAAAGTATGCCTCAACACCTGATTGTCCTGTTCCGTCAATGCTAGTAAATCCTAATAATTGAGTCAATAGGTCGCCGTAGATATAATATCTGCCTACATTTTCCGACAAATATACTCCATCAAGTTTTAGATTGTATATCTCTTGTGCGACTTCGCTTTCAATTTGCATTTTAAGTAAACTTTCTGAAATATTTTTATTGCTTACTTTTTTTAATGTGGATTCATAGTTTAAATCTAAAAGTGTGGATAGTTTTTGTGCCGTCTCTTCGGCATTTTGCACCTCTCTTCCCCTAACATAGACATTATATGTTGTGTAAGAAACGGCAAGCGTATCGCCTGTTGAGTCATATATTGTTCCTCGAGGTGCGGTTAATGATAAATCTCTTGTCCATTGGTCAGTTGCCCTTATTTGCAGATTTTTTCCGTTTATTATTTGCACAATAAAAAGCCTCACACCCAATGTCAATGCGAGAAGAATTAAAACTAAACATATCGCTAAAATTCTCTTTTGCATTGAATATAAGGTGTAAGGCGTCTTCATTTACCCTCCAAATATTCCTGCTATGAAATTCGCCAAATTATCAAACCAATTTGAAGATTCGCCAATAGATGATGGTTCTGTTAAATCTTCTGGATAGGTTTCAAGAAAATCCATACTACTATTTGTGGCATTTAGATTGTTGATATTTCTTAAATATGATAGAAGGTTCAAATTGTATTCATCTTGAAGTTCTATATATGAACTTTGTAAATTATCAACAAGCACAGAGCCAGCCACGCATCCCACCGTTGCCACTGCAAGTGCACATGCCACAGCCACGGTTTTTAATTTACTTTTTTTCTTTTCTTTTATTTTTCCTTTTTTATCAGGAATGAAATCATAATTTGGTTTTTCAATAACAAGTTTTTTGACAGGTTTTTCTTTTTCTAAGTTCTCATTAGGTTCATTTTCTTCTTCAGCATTGAGAGTTGGAGAAAATTTCTCTTCTACAAAATTGTCGGCAATTTCTTTTTTCTCTTTGGCTAATCTTTCCTTTTCCTCTTCTTCCATCTCTTTTTTTACGTCAGAGATTGTCAGATTCTCAAAGTTTGAAACATAGGAATTGGTCGCCGGCAATTCTTTTTCAAGTTCTTCTTGTTCAACCGGCTCTACAATTTTTTCTTCATTTTTAGATTCTACGACAATTGAGATTGCCTGTTTTATACTTTCTTTTTTTAGCGAAATTTTCTTTGTAGGGACCTCTTTCTTTTCCGCTTGTACGCTTTTACTCTCTTCTTTTTTTATAGTGTCTTCTTTTTTCTCTATCTTTTGCTCAACTAGTGGTTCTAACCTGTCCATATAATATATTAACCTCCTTAGTTTTTTATGATTTTATTAAAAACAAATTAGGCTATATTCGCTCAATAATTCTTAATTTTGCTGACGTTGAACGTGAATTTTCTTTTTGCTCTTCTGTGCTTGCCATGATAGGTTTTCTGGTTACAAGTTTTATTTTCGCCTTATGGTGACAAATGCATATAGGAGTTTTTGGAGGACAAATACAGTCTGCACTTTCCTTTTTAAAGACATTTTTAACAATTCTATCTTCAAGACTATGGAAGGTTAGAACTGCCATACGACCGCCCTCATTTAAAAGGTCAATAAATTCTTCTAAACATTCATCAAGTCCATCAAGTTCGCCGTTTACTTCAATTCTAAGAGCCTGAAAAACCTTTTTGCTTGCTCCGCCTCGGCTATATACCACCTTTTTTGGCAAACTGTTTTCAATTATGTCACGAAGTTCAAAGGTTGTTTCTATTTTCTTTTCTTGACGAAATTTTACAATGTTTTTGGCAATAATTTTGGAAAATTCTTCTTCTCCATACTTAAAGAAGATTTCTTTCAATTTTTCTTCGCTATATGTATTGACAATATCATAGGCAGTTAGTGTGTCTTCGTCTTGTCCCATACGCATATCAAGTCTGCCATTATGAAGAAAACTAAAACCTCTCTTTCCCTCGTCTATTTGGTAGGAACTTATTCCCAAATCAATCAAAACTCCATCAACTTTACCTACATTTTCTTTCAAAAATTTTGGAGCATCTTTGTAATTCATTTTGGTTATTACAACTTTATCAAGATAGTTTTGCAATCTGTTTTGGCTTGCTTCTATGGCCTCTTCGTCTCTGTCGAAGCCATAGAGTTTGCCATTTTTAAGTTTTTTCACAATTTCAAGAGAATGACCAGCCCCGCCAATAGTGCAATCAACGTAAATTCCATTTGGCTTTATCTTAAGTCCTTCAATCACTTCCTTAAGCATGATAGGAGTATGTTTAAATTCCACTTAAGCCTCCAAGTTTGTGTTTTGACCAATACCAAAGAGTTCTTTAAGTCCTGCCAATGCATCTTGCATATCTTGCGACAAGCCTTCACTGTTATTTGAGATATAGTCATCAATCGCATTAGCAATTTCTTGACCTTGAGCCTGAATTTTCTCTTTTTGTTCTTCAGTCAAAACTACGTCTACAATTTCTGTTGCTTTATCAACAATCTCTTTAGGATTTTCAATGCTGTCTAAAGTGTCTTTTAAGTTTGTAACAAATTCTTCTCGACCTACACTTGTTGTAAGGTCAGCATTAGTCAAGTTTTCTACAATTTGATTGCCAAGTTTGATAAAGTCAACAAGGTCGGCAATTTCAGCGCTGAAATCAATTTCGTAATAACCTGTTTCAGGATTTGTAACGCCAAAATATTCTCTCACTTTGTCTGCGTATTCAAATGAAGTTTCTCCTCTTGCTTGGTATGTAGGCTCGTTAATATCAATTTCATCACCTGTTATATACCAAACAAAATTAATATAAATTTCCTTAAACACACCATTTTGAGCAGAAGCCTTCAATGTGTCAAGCACCGTTCCTATCGCTGTAAATGGTTCAAGTAAGTCAGCATTAGGGTCAGTGAAAATATCATTATCAAAAGATGACAATGTCTCAAGAGAAGAAATTAGGGTTGTTATAACATTTATATACTCAGCCTTTTGAGTGTAAAGATTAGAAATATTTGTCGTTGGCTTTAAGCCTGTAAATTCTCCAATTTGTGTGTCGATTGTGTTAAAAATAAGTTCATTAATTGGTGAATACATTGAATTTCCAAAAATAATATTGAGAAGGTTTTCTACAGCCCCATCTTCGTTCATAATTGTGATAAGGTTGAAATAGTCAGCATTTCCAGAGAGCATATATTCAAGATAAGTTTGCGTCTCTGTTTGCCCTTCAACCTCTATTTCGCCACCGTTCATACTGTCAATAAGTTCAGCCACAGAAACAAGTCTTGCCTCCCAAGTTTCATAATTTTCTGTTTCAGGTGTCGTTTCAAGGTCAACATAATCACCTAAATTATCTTTAAGTAAATTAACAACATTATCAAAAACAAGTTCTTTTAATGTTTGACCATTAATCGTCATTTCATCAAGTTCATAGAAAGGCATGAGAATATCGGCAAGGAAGTTATAATTTTCATCGCCAACTTCCGTACCGCTGATATTTGTGGTCATGGTATTTAAAATTGTGTCAAAATCAACATTTTCTTCTAATAAATCGGTAAGACCGCTTGAAATTATAAGGTCAATAGGTTCACTCAAATATTTAAACACGCTTTCGTAGGTAGATAGTGAGATTTCTATAGCCTCGTCTTGTGTTCTATCTGTAATCTTGTCATCTAAAAGGTCCACGCCATATAAAATCAAAAGATTTTCAAATGCTTTAACTTCTCCGTTCGGTGTGGTGTAAGAAAATAGTGTAAGACCATTTACGTCATCCATAAGACCGCCTAAATCTACAAGTGCATTTGATATTCCATTCATATTTAAAATTGCGTCCAATACATTGTCACTATTAAGAAGAGAAAGAATATTATAATTTTCGTCTAACTCTTTAACTTGCCAAACTATAGAATTTCCTCCTTCAAAAAGAGTGGAAATTGTTGACTGTAATTCTTCAACACTTATATTATCATTTATAGCAATCACAAGTCCTTGGTCATTTTCAAAATTTGGAGCAATTTGCTCATTTGCAAAATCAAGAAGAATAGGCAATGTGTCAGAAACAAAGTTAAGTCCAACAAAAGTCTTTAAACTTGAAGAAAGAACAATGTTATCACTGACAACATAATCTAGAATCGAAGAAAGGTTCTCCATATCAACATTGTCAATCTTTATTAAACTTCCATTTCGAACAAAGTCATCTACAATATCTAATAGAGAAAGTAAATCGCTTGATAAATATTCATACGCATTGAAATCTTGTGTATTAAATCTATCTTGTAAAGTCGTTATAATCTCATCGGCTATTTTAGGAAGTTCAATTCCCATATCATTTTTTATTTCACCAAAGTTTACAACAAAATCACCAAGTGTATCTGCAATCACCGCTTTGAAAAGGTTGTTTTCAATAACATGTGTAAGAGCCTTTTTCACAGTAGAAAAATCTAAGTTTTGGAAATTTCTGTCAACAACGGCTTGATTATAA